>JANYGC010000093.1 GCA_025359425.1 Sphingomonadaceae bacterium | reverse complement strand
GTCACGCATGACCAGCAGGTGCGACAGACGGGCAATCGCCGCGCGGCGATGCGCCACGACGATGACGATGCCCTTGCGGGCGCGCACCTCGCGGATCGCACGGTCGAGTCCTGCCTCGCCCATCGCATCGAGATTGGAATTGGGCTCGTCGAGAATGACCAGGAACGGATTGCCATAGAGCGCGCGGGCAAGCGCGATCCATTGCCGCTGCCCGCCGGAGAGCTGCTCCCCTTCGGCGCCGACTTGGGTTTCATAGCCGTTGGCCAGATGCACGATCATGTCATGCGCGCCGGCGGCATGGGCTGCTTCCAGCACGGCTCCGGAATCGACCGGATCGGCAAAGCGCGCAATATTCTGCGCGACCGTGCCCGACAGCAGCTCGACCGACTGCGAAACATAGCCGATATGCTGGCCCAGCCGTTCCGGATCCCACTGCGACAGTTCGGCGGCATCGAGCCGGACCGAGCCGCGCACCGGGAGCCATATCCCGGCGAGCGTACGCACCAGCGAGGATTTGCCGGCGGCGCTCGGCCCGATCACGCCGAGTGCCTCACCGGCCTTGAGCTCGAAACTGACACCCTGCACCGTCAAACGGTTGGTTCCGGGCGGGCCGGAGAACACGCCGTCCAGCGTCAGCCGCTCTTTTGGCGCAGGCAGCGGCAGCCAAGTTTGCTTTGCCGGAGGAATCGTGTCGAGCACGGATTCGAGCCGGTCCAGCGCCGCCTTGGCGGCGGCAAAGGGCTGCCATTGCGCGACGACCTGATCGATCGGCGCCAGCGCGCGGGCGGCGATGAACGTACCGGCGAATATCACGCCACCCGAAGCCTTGCCATCAATCACCAGCAGCGCTCCCACAGTCAGCACCAGCGACTGCAGGAACATGCGAAAGACCCGGGAAATGCCACCGATCATCGCGGTATCGTCACTCAGCCGGTCCTGGGCGGTGGTCAGTTCCGTGTTGAGCCTGTTCCAGCGGTGATTGAGCACCTTTTCCATACCCAGCACCCGGATCAGCTAGACGTGGCGGCGGGTTTCGTCCGCCATGCCAAGGCGGCGGCCGGACAGCTCCATTACCGTGCGGGTCGGGGTGTGCGCGACCTTGGATGAGCGGTAGGCCAGCGCCAGCATGACCAGCACGCCGATCAGCCCAGTCAGGCCGAGCAACGGGTGCAGAAAAGCCAGCACCAGCAGGAAGAAGATCATCCACGGCAAATCGAGGAAAGCCGTCGGGCCGGTGCTGGCCAGGAACCCGCGGATCGTATCGAGGTCGCGCATTGGCGAAAGCCCGTCTCCGCCCTGCGGCACCGCGCCACGCAGCGCCATATGGGCGATTGCTTGCTGCACACGCGGGGAAATGACCTTGGTCAGGTGGCCGGCCATGTCGCTCAGCACGCGCGAACGGATGATCTCGAAGCCGGCCTGGAACAGATAGACCACCAGGATCAGGATCAGCAGGCCGACAAGCGTGGGAATGCTGTGGCTGGGGAGGACCGAATCATAGACCAGCAACATGTACATCGAGCCGCCGAGCAGCAGCACATTGAGTACGCAGCTGACGACAATCAGGGCAATCACGCCATCGCGCATGCCGGTGAACGCGCCGCCGACTTCCCCCTTGCCGAACTTCAAAAACGTCACTGTGGCGCCCCCCTTTAGCGCTCAGCTGCATGTATCAGGTGACGGATTAATGACCAAGTCTTAACCGAGCGTGCCACCGGCTGCCAACGAATTGCGAAATTTTCGCAATAGAGGCGAAACCCCCGGGCGCTCAGGCGTGTGCGCCGACGATCTGTGGCAGGCTTGGGATCGTGGTGGCGCCGTAAATGTTGAGGCGGTCGCCGAGATAATCACAGAAGGTGATGCCGAGTTTGGCGCACGTCTTGGCGATGCTGAGGAACGCATCGCGTGCGTCACGACCGGTATCGCTTCTGGTCCCACCGGAGATTCTACGCTTTGTGACGTAACAGCGAATGTCATTTTCCGATCCGTTGGTCAGGCGGAGGGATCGGGTGAGTTTTTTCACTGGGCGATGAGGCTGATGAGGAAGTCGTCGTTCCATGCGGCAACCTTACGCGTGAGGCGCATGAAGTCCTTAGGCTGACGACGGACAGAGCGACGTGTTTGATGGTGGAGAAATTAGTGGAGCGCGACCGCTGCCGATGCGACATTCGTCGACCCGTTTCAGGACAAATATTTTGCTGGCTTTCGAGCTACATTAAAAGTATTTTAATGCCTTCGAAATAAATTTAGATAGAGATTCTCGGCGCATGTCGCTGAGTGCGCCTGATATATTTTAAGTTTAGGAGTTTCGAGTGGCTGTTTTGAACGTTGGCCCATCTGAGTTGTATCTCACAATTGCCGCGGCTATGGCGGTTGCCAAGCCTGGGGACACCATTGTCCTGGCAGCTGGCTATAGCTTCGAGAACACTACCGTCACGGTTAGCGGAATCACGGTCACTGGTGACGCCAATTCGCTGGGTATCGTCCTGACGATGGCAACCAACGTGACCGGATTGACGCTTGGCGGTGCCGCTCCGATCGACATCTTCGATAGTGCAGGCAGCAACGGCATCATCACTGGCAACTCTGGTGCCAACCTCATCACCGTGACAAATGGTATCGACGTGGTTGATGGCGGGGCCGGCATTGATCGGCTTGTCATCGATTACCGGGGTGGCGGCGTGGTCACAGGTAGCTCGGCGAGTGGCGCCTTCACTGCCGCGGACGGCAGGTCGGTCACGATTGTCGGCGGCTCGATTGAGAATTTCACCATCTTGAGCGGTGACGGTATCGATATCATCACCACGGGCGCCGGCGATGACATCATCAATGCTGGCGACGGGGCCAACACGATCGTCGCTGGCGACGGCAATAACCTCGTCATCACCGGCAGTGGCATTGATACGATCACCACGGGCTCTGGCGACGACACCATCCAGGCCGGTGACGGGGCCTCGACGATCGTCGCCGGGGCTGGCAACAACGTCATCACGACCGGCTTCGGCGTGGACACCATCACGTTCCTTGACGGCAACAACGTCATCGACGTCGGTGCCGGGGCGAGCACGATTACCGGTGGCAACGGCAACAACAACATCACCGGTGGCTTGGAAGCGGGTATCGGCACGATCGCGCTTGGGATCGGCAATAATGTGATCCACATGGGCGACGGGGCCAACACGATCACCGCCGGCCCGACCGGATCTGGCAATAACACGGTCAGCACCGGCAGCGGCGCGGATACGATCACGCTGGGCGGCGGCAACAACAACATATGCGCCGGTGACGGGGCCAACACGATCGCCGCCGGCGCGACATTCGCGGGCAATAACAGGATCAGCACCGGCAGTGGCGCGGATACGATCACGGTTGGCAACGGCGCGAACGTCATAGTCGCTGGTGACGGCGCCAACACGATTACCGCCGGTTCTGGCGGCAACATCATCTACGCCGGCAGTGGCATTGATACGATCACCGCGATGGGCGGCAACAATCGCATCGAGGCGGGCGACGGCGCCAACACCATCACCACCGGGGCCGGAAACGACACCGTCCATGGCGGAACCGGAATCGACACCATCTCGACGGGTGCCGGGAATGACTATATCTACGCCGACACCGGCGGCGCTGATACGATCGTTGGCGGTGACGGGTATGACACGCTGGACCTGGGCTACCTGAACGGGCTCTACAGAATCAATTATTCCGCCGACCCCACAGTTGGCACCGTCGATCGGCTGGATGCGTTTGGAACCGTGCTCAGCAGCTTTTCTTTCGCTGGCATCGAAAATATCGTCAGCACCACCCCTGTCGTCATCCCCGCGCCGATCATCCACTGCGACGACGCCCCAACGGTGATCACCGGCACGAGCACGGCCAGCCTGACCGAAAGCGACGCGGCGCAGAGCACCGGCGGCTCCTTGATCGCCAGCAGCGCCTTCGTGGCGCAGAGCGACGTGGCGGGCAGCAACGGCTACGGCACGTTCAGCAACACCACGACCGGCGTGTGGACCTACACCATGAACAGCGCCCAGGACGCATTCGTGGGCGGGACAGTCTATACCGACAGCATCACGGTGGCCACGGCCGACGGGACGACGCAAGTTATCACGG
>JANYGC010000079.1 GCA_025359425.1 Sphingomonadaceae bacterium | reverse complement strand
CGGCCCCAATTCCTAACCCAAGAAAGAACTCCCCTCCAATGGCCGACGTTCAAGTTACCTGCATCAACAAGCAGCCCCGCGACAACACCCACGAAGGGATCACCCACTTGGGCGGTTCAAGCTGGCACTGGACGCGCAAGCAAGTCATTGACTCCATCGAAGCCAAGACAAACACCTTCTACACCAAGGTTGCCGGAAACCGCGCAAATGTTGGCGTGGTCAATGGTCAGAACGGCAAATATGTCCGCACCTACGCTGACGGTAAGTGGAATGATAACCTGTTGGCTTTGCCAGAATGCACGGGGTAAGCGCCTAGACATATTCTAGGCGAAGAACGTCCGGTTTCAGATTGCTTATTCCGGGCTAGAAATGGCTATTTTTGGGCGCAGCGCTGAAAAAACAGGCCATTCGGACTTACCGCTTTGCCCACAAATTCTCAGTGCGGGTTACAGTGAGCGGCCCGGCCCACGGCCTGCAAAGATCGAGCGCGTCGGGCATCCCCCGCTGGTCAGCGCCAGCTCGATTGGCTTGAGAATGACGATCACGACCGGCAACGCTGGGAACGCATTGGAACCGCCATTGATGGCCTCAACAGCCACTATGCGGCTACCGTCGTCAGCATCGGGCCGTGGGCGCCGCCCAAAGGCGGCAATGTCGGCGGCAAGATCAGTTTCACCCGCATCCCCGCGGCCGTAGATTTCTGGTGAGGCGATGAACTGGAAAACATCGCTTCGGGCTGGCGACTTGGGCGCGGATCAGCGTCTCGAACTCGCGTGCCGGAAATGCGGTGCGGTGCGATATTTGGAACCCGGCGTCATTCTGGCACGACGGGGCGGCGATCAACTCTCCTTGGGCCAGGTGGAGGCCCGCGCTCGTTGCACCCAGCGCGGCTGCAAAAGCACGATGCGGATGATGATTGTTCGTCGAGGTGAAGCGAGCGGCCTTGTGGGCGGGCTTGCCTGATACGCTCAGCGCCCCCGTCCGGGATCTTTGGGCGGTCGATCAGGTGCGGGCGACACCGCCCTGCTTTGCTCCGCCCCTATTCTCCGCGCATGGTGGGCAGCGAACACCTCGGGCGTGGCATTCATGCGCTGATGCTTGTCGAGGAAAGCGCGCACATCGCTTGCAAGCTCTCTGTCGTCGGCTTGCCCGGTGGCGTCCAGCGCAGCGGCGGTTTGTTCATAGGCACGGCGTATCTCGCGCCAACGGACCGTGCCGGCGGCGACGAATGGCGGCAATTGATCCTGGCCCCGGGCGACGGCAATGGCCTGTTCGTTGGTGCGGCGGTCGGATTGGGTAATCTGGCGACTCCCTTCGGTTCGCAGCCGCGCCCTGAGCTTGACCAGCGCCATGCTTGATCCGGCAACCCCCTGTCCCCGCGCCCGTCTTGGTGTCGCTTCGGCCGCCACGCCCCGCGCGCGCAACTCACGCGCAAACCGTTCACGAAAACGATTGAGCTGAACCGGACGGGGATTGAAGCGGGTGCGGTCAAGCCCTTCGGCCTGAACCGTCAGATGGACATGGGGGCGCGGTGTGTCGGTGTGGAGGGCCAGGACATAATCGTGATTGTCACTGAGTTCGGCATGGGCCAGCGCGCGGACAGCTCCCAGCACTTTATCAGGGTCGGTGCCTTCGGGCATCGAGAAGATCAGCGACACCGACGACACCGTTGGGCGTGACCGCCAGTTGAGCGTATCGCTCCACTCCGCCGCGCGATCGGCAATGTCTTCCTTGGCCGTCAAGATTTCGCCGTCGCGGGTTTCGATCTCAACGTCACCCTTGCGCCCGATATAGTCGAGATGCGCTTTGACATGGCTCCCGCCCCTCTGGCGACCTGTCACCTTGACCACCACCTCGGGCGCTTTGCGCACAATCCGCGCCAGCTTAGCCCGCGCTGTCGAGCCAGTGGCAACACCGTAGCTGGCATAGAGCGGCACAAGCCGCGGGGTGGTAGGGTCATGGATATAGCGCACCCGAAATGCCGGACGGGTTGCTTCCCACAAGGCAGATTCAAGACTCATCAGTCCGCTACCGCCCAGTAACTCGCGTCGCCGCGCATGGCATTGCCAACGGCTGTTACCTGTATCGAGACTTCCATCCGCATGTCAGCGATCCGTCGCAGCTCGATTTCGATCTGCTTGTCGCCGGTTTCGAGCATGGCCGCATTGGCGGCCTTCATTGCCTGATTGAGATTTCGGCCAATGCGCAGCAACTGCATCCGGATGGGCGCGAGCTCGGCAAGCAGGCCATCGTCGACCCGCGACTTCAGCCCGATGTGGCGCCGCACGAGCGCCTTGATCCAGCCGGCGCGATCGGTCGAACGCTGCGACGCGCGGTATGCGATCACGGCAATCTCGACATCGGTAAATCTCAGCGAGACACGATTGCGCGCCTCGCCTTCGGGGCGGTCAATGTAGGGGCGACCGGCACTTTCTTGCAGTGTCCGTTCGATCATCTGCCGCACCAGAGCGCTTCGACCCCCACGACCCACCGCGAAGCTGTCAAACGCAGCGAGCGCTTGCGCCTCGACGCGCACGCT
>JANYGC010000078.1 GCA_025359425.1 Sphingomonadaceae bacterium | reverse complement strand
CGCCACAGCAGCAGCGGCGCAGATCAGGAAGTTCGGCCTGCGGGTTGACGATGTCCTCATCACCAAAGACTCCGAAACGCCGGACGACATCGCCGTGCCGAGTTATGTCGCCTCAACCGCCCCCGACCTTGTTTGTGGCTATCACCTCGCCATCATCCGCGCGAAGCCAGAAGCCGATGGCCAGTTTTTGAAATACTATTTTGAGCGGCCCACCACCCAGCATTTCTTCGCTTCACGCGCCAACGGTGCAACTCGCTTTGGCTTGACCATAGGCGCAATCGAGAGCGTGCCGATCACTCTGCCATCCCCGCCCGAACAGCGGCGCATAGGCGAAGCCATCGCCATTGCCGAACTTGAGATTCATCGACTGCTGCCAATCGCTGAGGCGCTCCGCCAAGAAAAATCCGCCCTGATGCAACAGCTCCTCACCGGGAAACGGCGGGTGAAGGTCGAGGAGGCAGCCTGATGACAACATCGCCTGCGCGACGCATGAAGTCGCTTAAAATCAATGTCTTGAACGCGCCTTTCGGCCCTGAGAGCGCCCGCGCCCGTGCGATTCCAATTGACAGCGCCGCCAGTTTAGCCTACCTAAACCGCAACAGAACCCCCCACGCCTCTGCTTCGGTATGCGCACCAGGGGGGTCATTTTTTGCCCGCAGCACGGGCAAGGCAGGCTCCCGATGAAGCCGCCATACGCCAAACCGGCGCTCCCCATTGCGGATCAGATCAACAAGCTGATCGCCCTCGGCATGACTATCGCCGACCATGCGTTGGCGGAACACTGCCTCCAGCATATCAGCTATTACCGGCTGAGCGCCTACTGGCTTCCCTTCGAGAATCCCAAGGGCCAGGCGGGACCGCGATTTCGGCCCGGCACGACCTTCGAAGACGTCATGGCGCTCTACGATTTTGACCGGCGGCTTCGCCTGCTGGTGCTGGATGCGATCGAGCGGATCGAGGTCGCGGTGCGCGGAAGCTGGGCCTATCAGCTCGCCATGCTGGGCGGGGCATTCGGCTATGTCGATGCCGCGCATTATGCAGATCCCCAGAAATTCGCGAGCAACTGCACCAAGCTCGACCGGGAGGTGAGCCGGTCGAAAGACACGTTCATGCGTCACTACAAGGCGAATTATTCCGGTCCGGCGCGGCCCCCCGTCTGGATGGCGGCCGAGTTGCTGTCATTCGGCCTGCTGTCGCAATGGTATGCCGCGCTGAAGGAACCCAGGGTGCGCCAGTCCATCGCGGCTCCGTTCGACATCGACGAGCGCATCTTCGTCACCTTTGTTCACCAGCTCGCCATCGTCAGGAACATCTGCGCACATCACGGTCGCTTGTGGAATCGCCAGCTCGATGTTGCCTACACTTTGCCCAAGAAGAAGCCGGGTGAGCTAGCTGCGACGGTCAACCGGACCAGGCCAAAGCGGCTCTATAATACGCTGGCCATGCTGCAATATCTGCTCACGCGCGCGGAACCCGGCAACGATTGGGGCGACAGGCTGAAAGCCTTGATGGCGACGCTGCCCGCTGGGCGGTCAGCCGAAATGGGATTTCCCGCTGACTGGCTGGACCGCAAATTGTGGGGAGGGACGAAGTGACATTGATGACATTTGCCAATGCCATTGCCGATTCCGAGCAATTTTCAAAACGGCACCTTTTGCTCGGGAACGGCTTCAGCATCGCGTGCCGAGCGGATATTTTTCATTATGGCTCGCTGTTTGAGCAGGCCGATTTCAGTGCCGTTCCCGAAGTTGCCACTGTCTTTGCGGCGCTTGGCACACAGGATTTTGAGGTGGCAATCCGCTCGCTTGAGAATTCCGCCAGAATTCTCCCCGCCTATGTCGAACATGGCGACGTCGCCGTTGCGAAGATGCTTGAACATGCAGCTGCACTAAAGGAAATCTTGGTCCAAACGATAGCGGGCAATCATCCGAATGTGCCACCCGAGATCGCCGAAGAGCGCTTCTGGGCGTGCCGCCACTTTCTCGCTCATTTCCTGTCGGGGGCAAAGTCAGGACAGATTTTCACACTCAACTATGATCTGCTGCTCTACTGGGCGTTGATGCATGATGACATGCCGTTCGATGATCCTATCCAGATGGCAACGAACGACGGCTATGGGAATGACGAAGACGACCCCGATGCCGACTATGTCGTTTGGCAGGGGGAAACGGGCGCGCACGACGCTCGTATTCACTTCCTCCACGGCGCATTGCATCTATTCGATTCTGGAGCGGAGCTAAAGAAATACACGTGGGTCCGGACAAATGTGCCGCTGGTCGATCAAGCGCGCGCCGCCATCGCGGCGGATGCCTATCCATTGTTCGTTGCCGAAGGAACAAGCGAGAAGAAGAAGGCCAAAATTCGCCACAACGCCTATCTCTACCAAGGCTTCAAACAGTTCGTTGCGAACATCAAAGTTGGAACGCATTGCATGTTCATCTTTGGCCATTCGCTGGCCGAAAATGACGATCATATTCTGAAGAGGATCGGCAAAGGGCGGCTGAGAAAGCTCTATGTCGGCATTTACGGCGACCCGCTGGAGGCCGTGAATCAGACCATCATGCAAAGAGCGCAGGCCTTGGCCGCTTTGCGACATGAAAAATGGCCGCTGGAGGTCGTCTTCTACGATGCCGCATCGGCAGCGGTCTGGGGATAGTGATGGACAGCATCACCCCCAACACCGCCGAGCTTTACAGCGCCCAGATCCCCGCTCTGGCGACGCTCGTGTCACTGGGGTGGGATTACCTCGCGCCCGCCGACTGCCTGGAGATGCGCGGCGGAAATGCAGGGGTGTTGCTTCGTTCGGTACTGGTAGAGCAGCTGAAGAGGCGGCGGTTCTCGCATAAGGGGCAAAGCTACACGCTTTCCACCAATGCGATTGATCAGATCGTGCGTGACCTGGCTTCGCCCGCGATGCACGAGGG
>JANYGC010000021.1 GCA_025359425.1 Sphingomonadaceae bacterium | reverse complement strand
CTCGGCGATGCTGCGTCTTTAGTGTTGCTTCCGATGATCCGTCACCTGGGGAATCTAGACACAGTGGCAAAGCCAAAACTGAAGGACGCAGCCTAGCTAATCTTATGGAAAAGCACGACTTCCTTGGAACTTGATTGATTGGCCTGTGCTTGAGCGTGCCAGCGGCGGTTGGGGACGTCACGCCATAGGCGGTCTGGCGACCCAGTAGGTAGTTCTTTGAGTCCGGCGCGATTGAGCGAGGAGAGATATTCTTCGAGTTGCCAGTCAGGCGAGGAGAAAGCCACAACCTGCACGATCGTCGTTTCTTCATCACAAACTTGCGCAATGGAGCGGAATGACGCCTCGAGGTTGGAAAAATAGGTCTTGAGACCCTTCTCCTGGCGATGTCCGAGGGTGTAATAGCGCTCCCCGTCTCCATCTAATTTGTTAGCTATCCAGTATGGCGCAGCTGTCTCCTTGCGTCCGCCTATCTGCCACCGATGGTAGAGCACATGGACACCTGGATACGGTGGCGAAGTAAGGATCAGTTTTGGTTTCCGAAGAGAAAAGGCTTCACACTCATGACTGGACGCTGCTGAGCGTTTGAGGACCTCGCAGGTGCTGCGCGGTTCATTGCCCGTCTCGGCGCGTAAAGCAGCCATGTCGTCGAGCATCGAAAAGAGGTTTTGAGCGAAACGCTTGCGGAAAACTGGAATCGACGGCGGGTTACGCTTACCATCTAAAGCGGTCTGCGCAGTTCTCAGAAGAGCGCACCGCGCGAACTGCTGACACGGGCCGAGCGGCAACCACGAGATCGCATCCAACGCCTGTTGTATCGCCTTCCGATACCGCCACAGACCTCCGGTCTCCAAATGCCGGAAATACCCTCCGTCTCGTCGATCCTTGTCCTCGCCGGCCGGCGCCAGCATATTGATATAGTGGTGCAGGCCAGCCGCCCAAGTGCGGAGAGATTGCTCCTGAATGAAGGTCAGGACCGTCGTTTTTGTCTGGCTTACGAAGATGCCGAGCTCGTTGATATCAAACCCAACCGAATCCCGACCAAGCCGTAACGCCTCGACTAACGTTGTGCCGCCACCAACAAAAGGATCAAAAATCAGATCCCCTGGCGCGGTGAAACGCTCAATGGCCGCTTGCACGAAATGGGGCGAAAAGCGCGCCGGATAAGGATAAAACTTGTGGGTAGCTCCCTGCACCCGCCGCCCATCTTGGGCCGCAAGCGCTAATTCTTGTATCATCGAACCGATCGGCTGCAATTCACGCTCCCCACCACCGAGCCTTATCGGCATGCGGAGTCAGGCGTCAATGCTTCTGGTCGAAGCTGGGAAATTACCTCTGAGTTGGAGGGACCAAGGCGCTACCTTTACTAAAAACGGTAAGCCAATTTCAGTAAAGGTCATTGTGGGGTCTCAGTTAGACACAATCATTCAGCATGAACCGATTAAGCGCTCGCCAGCGCGCGAGGACCGGCCGGAGCTAGTGGGTTACCATTATTCTTCGGGAACGCGCCCTACGAGCACCGCAGCGAGCCTAAACCGCATACCGTCAGGGTGACACTCGCTGCCGAACACCGACCGCTACTAGCCCTCTCCGCACCCCGAGTGGACCGGATGGGTGAGACTATCTCGGCTCCGCAACCTTCTCGATCTCCGCAAGCTGAAAAGTATTGGGAGATGTCCGAAGCTCGAAACAAAATGGGAGATTACTCAAGTAATCTCTCCCATTGTAGTCGGACGGGATTTCTAGGAGGTCAAATATATGAAAAGTGGGGATTTATCATAGGCCGCCGGTGATCGAAAAGCGGGGCTATGGGGCTAGTCACTGATGTTTTCTAGAGGGGGTGCCTCTTCCCTGCGTCCGGCGATTTCTAGGGCCACAGAGGCGTTCTCCAGCCACACCTCACTCCAAGACTCGCAGCTCGGATCGAATGCCTCCAAAAGCGGAAAACCCCTCCACTTTAACTGCTCGAAGAGTGCGATGCGGGCCAAGTCCTTGTGAACCCTCGTGCAGAGCGCGGCTGATGTCGCGGCGTCGTTACGGCGGCCCGTTGCCAGTATCCACCGTGCAATCTCCGACGCGCGAGGTTTTTGGCGGCGGGCGCGGATAAGCTCTCTGCCCAGCCACACTTCTCCGAGGTCTTCGATGGATTTGACCGGCACTTGGCGCAATTCGCGGGGCGTGTCCGAGGCCAGGATTGCATCGACGAGGTCCATCACGCGGTTGTTAGCGGCGATTTCCAGATCCGATATGTGGCCCTCGTCCAGCGTGCCCGCCCGTCGATCTCTCTTGCGTTCCGCGACTTTCCGAAGTCTGTCGGCTTGTAGCGCTTCACGATCGATCACGGCATAATAGTCTGCAACAGCGCCGTCGTTGACCGACGTGAAATTGGCATCAGCCGCGGCGAGGCCGACGCGTTTCCAAAGGCGACCTATATGAGATTCGGCGAAACCGGGTCGGTCAAAACTCATTGGCCCTTCCGCCAACAGCCATTCGTCGTATGCAGCAGATAAAGGCTTCTTTGCTTTAAGGCGCTCCCGCACCAGTCGTTCACAGCTTTCGCGAAGCGGACAGGTGGCGCACCGCGAGCTCGGCAGCCAGCCGCGGCCGCGGACAAGCTTTTTGGCATCCTTGTAACGAATGAAGGCGGTAATGATTCCGTGGCAAGGTCGCCCGGTGACCACCTGCGACAGGCTCATGACGTTTCCTAGCCTATCTGTGCTTAAACGAACGTCGTTTTTTTGGCGCTCGAAACGCAATCGATCTCCGTCTGGGTTCCAAGCGTCCTCTCGGAGCCAGTGAAGCGTCTTCTGGCGGTAGCTAAACAGGTCAAGATCGCGGACGCTAGTCATAGTAGCCGTCCTGCTGCATGGCTCCATGAATATCGCTGGTTATCATTTCGTGTCATCCCCCTGGTCCGTGTCACGAAGCAGTTCCGCCAAGGTGCGCAAGAACTCTATGTCACCCGGGGAAAGTCCGGTTCCTGACGCCCGTGGGAACAGCTCTCGGACCAAGTCCATGACCGCAATCTCACGTAGAGACAGCCAGCGGCGTGCGGGGTCGGATGAGGCGACAACCTCCCGCAAAACATGTTTCGTTTCTTCGGTGAAGTCGTCGAGAGACTGACCTGCGATGGAAGTCAGCTCGGCCGCGAGGGCAGTCCCTGCAGACAGCTCCACGCCTAGCAGCCTGTCGAATTCGATGCCGGGGTGACGTTGCTTCAGAGTAGCCAAGAGGAAGCTCGTGGCGTCCAGTCCGAGCACACGAGCAATGTCTGTGACCTTGTCTAGGGGAATGGGAACTCGTCCGAGCGCCATGTGACTCAACACCACCGAAGTTTTGTAGCCGAGTTCATTCGCTAGGCTACGCTGCGTCTTCCCGGTTTCGCCTTGCACCCGCTGCATGGCTGAAGCGAGCATTCGCGTCGCTTCCGTTCCTGCAAGATAATTGCCTTTCGCCCGTGGGTCGGAATATTTCATTGTGTTGTTCCGCATATTGACGAGATCATGTTGTGGCATTACACACAACGTTATGACCTTGGCAACCTTCAATTCGCATTCTTATCCCTCGAAGGCCGCGATACGGCGTGCCGTTGATGCCGCTCGATCATGCGGATGGGGAACAGTGGAACTCCTTCCCGATGGACGCATCCGCTTGGCTGCAAAAGGTCCAACTGACTATTCCGATCCGACCGACTTCGAGCGCCTTGAGACGCTCGGACTAATTTGATGAAAGGTCTGCACTTCGTCGCGAAACGGACCGGCAGGCTCCCGGTGCGCTGGTATGTGTATGCTTGGCGCGGCGGACCATTGATTGCCAAACGGGTTGGAGGAGCAAAACCTGGTCTCACGCCCGACGAGCTGCGGGCTGCCCTGGAGGCCCACGATACCAGCCGCCGGCCAAATCCTCAGACCCTCCTTTCCTTGGTTCATCAGTGGCGGCGGAGTCCCGAGTGGAATGGCCTCGCCGCAAGCACTCGACGAACTTGGGAGAGTCAGCTCTCGGTGATCGAAGCGAAGTGGGGAGAAACGCCGCTATCTGTTTGGAACGATCCGCGGATGAAAGGGAAGGTGGTTCAATGGCGGAATAGCAGAGAACACACCCCGCGAGGCGCGGATCTGGGCGTGGTAGTGCTCCGTGAGCTGTTGAAGTTCGGCAATCTCAACGCCCGGGTATTGATCAACGTAGCGACCCAAATCCCTTGCCTGTATCGCGGCGGTCAACGAGCGGAGATAGTTTGGACCGACGATGATATCGATCGTTTCCAGTGGCAGGCGCTCAAGGATGATCAGCCCCACTTGATTGATGGTGTTTGGCTGGCAGCTTTGACCGGCCTGCGGAGAGCTGACCTGGTCACGGTCGGCGAGGCTGATATTTACGACCGAGCGATTGTAAAAAAGGCACTGAAGGTCAGTCGAAGAAAGCGCCGCACCGCTACACTGCCACGAATTCCAGAGCTGGACCTTCTACTCGAGGAGCTTGCGAACCGTCCTCGGGAAGAGGGAGTGAGAACTCTCCTCGTGAATAGTCGCGGTCGGCCCTGGACCGGCGACGGGTTCGGCGGATCTTTCAACCGCATCCGTGATGCAGCAGGAATATTCCATGTTGACCAGGAGAGCGGGTCCCGGAAGCGAAAGCACCTCCATGATCTTCGCGGGACCTTCGCAACCAGGCTCATCACCGCAGGCCTGGCAGACATCGAGGTGGCCGAGGTCATGGGCTGGGCGGTCGATGACGTCTCTACCATCCGGCGCAGCTATGTTGACCAATCCCATGTCATCGTGGCAATCGGTGAGCGGATCGCACAGGGTGGTGTAAACCGCGCTGTAAACTGATTTTCGCATGTCAGAGAAAACTGGTGGAGTCTCTGCTACTTGCGGGTGTAGCTCAATGG
>JANYGC010000017.1 GCA_025359425.1 Sphingomonadaceae bacterium | reverse complement strand
CCGGTGCGAGGGGGCGTTTTCATTCTCACTCGCTTCCTCGGCGACGATGGTGACGTTCTTCTTCTGCAAGCTCATCGTGACGATCTCGCCGGTGTAGTTGGTGTCGCCGGACTTCTTGAAGGTGCCGATATTTGCCATGATGCTTCTCCTTGGGTTGGTCGAACCCCGCGCTCAGCCGACCGCACCGAGGAAAAGGAAGCCGTCGGTAAGAAATGGGCGGCGGTCAGCGGCAATCGCTTCGTGATGGCGAAAGACAAGGATTACGGTGCCGTGGCGAGAGCGATTGCCGGATAAGGCGGTGCCGCTGCAATTCGATAACGCGCATAGCGACGCTCACCGGTGCGGATCAGCGCGCCCTTCTCGACAAGAGCGGCCCCGGCGATCGTCCGCACCTGCGCTTCGATGACAAAAGCGGCAATGCGATCCGCGTCGAAGCGGAAATCAAGCCAGTCGTTAAGCTGCCAGTTCCGGCGCATGATCGATAGGATGCCTTTCTATCGATCACAAATAGGCATGATTGTGATCGATAAAGCGATAGCCGCACCCCACGCGCCCCTTAAACCCCGAAAAGTTGCAATAATTTGTGCTTAAGTTACACAAAGTTGCTATGGGGTCCGAAAGGACGCGCTTAATGCCCAGAAACTCGCTCGATGGCCTCCCGGAAGCGTTCGTATCGAACGCGGTGATCAAATCCGCCGTGTCGCGCGCGGTGGCTCAGGGACGCATACGCCAGATTGCGACAAAACTCTACACCTTCAACCTCGAAGATCCGCCCGAGCAAATCGTCCGCCGCTCGCTCTGGGAACTCGTGGCGGCCTATGCGCCAGGCGCACTGATCGCGGATCGGACGGCCATCGAAAACCGCCCAGCGGCTGACGGCTCGATCTTTGTCGTCTCAGACCGCAAGCGGGACATCGAGCTTCCCGGCCTCACTATCCGCTCGCGTAGCGGTGCCGCGCCGCTGGAAAGCGACCGGCCCTTTGTCGGCGGGCTGTTCCTGTCATCGACGGCGCGGGCCTTTCTCGACAACATGGCACCATCGCGGAAGCGGGGCGGCGATGTCAGCCGGACATTGACTCGTACCGAACTGGAGAATCGCCTCGATGATGTCATTCGGCGTGGTGGCCCAGACGGACTGAATGCGCTCCGGGATGAAGCCAAGCGCATTGCCCCGCTCATCGATCGCGACGCAGAATATGCTGCGCTCGATCGCCTGATTGGTGCCCTACTGGGCACACGCAAAGACAGCCTGGCCAGCGAGCGGGCGAAGGCGCGCAGCGCGGGAACGCCATTCGATCCCGAACGGCTCAAGCTGTTTGAGGCATTGCATGTCGAATTGCGCTCCACCGCACCATTTTCGCGGCCCGCAGAACAGCGGCCGGCGCAAGCGCGTTCGGTGCTGGCCTTCTACGAAGCCTATTTCTCGAACTTCATTGAAGGCACCGAATTCGACGTGAACGAGGCGGCCGACATCGTGTTCAACAATGTTATCCCACGCGACCGCCCCGAAGATGCCCATGACGTGCTCGGGACATGGCAGATTGTTTCCGATCCGGTCGAAATGGCCAAAACCCCGCGTGATCCGGCAATGCTGCTGTCGCTGATGCAAAGCCGCCATGCCTTGCTGATGAGTGCGCGCCCCGACAAGCAACCGGGCCGCTTTAAGAGCGAAGCCAACCGCGCCGGGTCAACGCTGTTCGTCGCGCCCGATCAGGTCGAAGGCACGCTCGCGCGCGGATTTGAATATTATGACAGCCTCGAAACGCCGTTTGCGCGCGCGGCGTTCATGATGTTTCTGGTGTCCGAGGTGCATCCGTTTGTCGATGGCAATGGCCGGATCGCGCGGATCATGATGAACGCTGAGCTCGTCACGGCGGGCGAAGAACGCATCATCATCCCCACGGTCTATCGCAGCAACTACCTGACGGCGCTCAAGGCGATGTCGCAGAGCAGTCAGCCAACGCCGATCATCCGAACGCTAGACTTTGCGCGCAAATGGGTTGCGGCGGTGCCCTGGACCGATCTCGAATCCACGCGCCGGGTGCTGGAAGGGTGCCATGCGTTCGTCGATCCGACCGAAGCCGATGATCGTGGCATCCGGCTGCGATTACCGACCCAGACGCCGGAATGACGCGAGGCACTCGCGGCACAGGAAAACCGGCACCAGCTTGAGCGCAGTCAACCGTTGCCAGCCAATCGCGCTGCATTTGCTTTGAACATTTCGCGCCGATCCAGCACGAACGATTGCTGCGCGTTCAAAGGGCAGACCTTTTTGTCGCAGTTGAGCGGCGGCTCCCAACGCCTAATCAACGCGCGTTCATAGTCATCCGGGTTATAGTAGGGCTGCAATGCGACACAGAGATTGTCTTCCATCCACTGGTCGAGCAAATGCTCCGAGACCTTGTCGAGTTTGAATGTCGTGGACCCGGAAGGTTTGCGGATGAAAATTGGTCGCAGGCCCAGTTCGTCAGCGAGCAATGCCGAAAGGCTACGCCGGGGTGAATGACCAGCAGTCTTGCCCTTGAAGTGACACCGGGCTGCTAGTCCGTGTGTCCCTTGCCCCAAGCCGACATATACCAAGCCGAACTCGCCCGGCCGCACACCAGGGATGATCGCCCTTTCGTTGAGGAACAGCGCATAGACGCCGGCCGTATGGGGATAGGTCGTCTGCTTGTTGGTGGTCCTGGGCCAATCCGAAAGATTCAAATCAGTCATACACCCCGATATTGCAGGTGAGTCGGTGGCGCTCAAGGCTGGTCTCTATGGGGATCGCTTCCTGCCGCTCAGCGGCCCGCAGCAAGTCCGATTTCGCATAAAACGCCAGGGTCACAATGGGCGATGGCCGAATCCCGTCCGGGATTCCAATGGCCAGCATGACAATGCCGTTCGATTGTCATTCGCCAGAAGCGGGGCGCGGCCCGTGCGGGCCGCCATACCCCGCTCGGGCATGATCCCGCCACCGTGCGGCGGCGTATAAATGGATCATGCCTAGAGGACTGGTGCGGGCGGCGGGAATCGAACCCGCACTCCTCTCGGAACGGGATTTTGAATCGCTTTTGAGTCAGGTGTGAAATGCGGTATATTATTGATATACATATGCTATTTATTAGATCACTGCGCTAGCGTGCTAATCAATGT
>JANYGC010000009.1 GCA_025359425.1 Sphingomonadaceae bacterium | reverse complement strand
TGCTCTTCGCTCCCGCCGCGCAGGAAATAGGCGTGGAGCGAATGCGCCGGGCGCGCCGGATCGACCGTCAGCTCGGCGGCGCACAGCGCCTGCGCAATGACCTGTCCGCCGAACATCCGGCCCACCCCGTCGCGTTTTTTGCGGCCGATGAAGTGATCGTCGCCCTGCGGCTTGACCTCAAGCAGTTTGACCAGGCCAGAAACGAGCTGTGCGGGGGTGTATTGGGTATCCATGGCGGGGCTTTGCGTTGCGATTGAAGACGCGTCAATGGCAGGGCAATCGCATTTCAAAATAGTGCCAGCAGTTTGACGAGATAGTCATTGCTCCAGGCGGCTCGTTTGAGTTTGACGCGGAGGGATCCTTTGGCGGGGTCTTTTCGGGCGGCGTTGAGGGCCAAATGGCGCAAAACGGCGAGATTGTGGGGGGCGTTGTCCATGCGGCTTCTGGCTTGATCCTCGTTCATGATGACGTCGAGGCACCAGTGAAGGCTGTTTTCGATTGACCAATGGGCGCGGACGATCCGGGCGAAGCGTTCGGGCGTGGCTTTGGCGCTGAGCAGATAGTAGGCGGTTTCGGAGGTGGTTTTGCCGTTTATTTCACGCCTTCGGGTGATTTTACCGATGGCCGCCAGGCCCGGCCAGCCATGCCTTTCCTCCAGCCAGGCGACATCGTCACTGACGCTGGCCATGCGGGTTTCGATGCGGCCATGATCGGCCTCGACCAGCGGCCCTGACGATTGGGACGGGGTTGCCGGGTCATCGAGAAAGTCGCGGATATCGGCGTGTAAACTGCCCTGATTGCCCTTCAGCGCGAGCGCATAGTCGCCGCCTTGATCGACAATCTGCCGGGCAATCGACCGCTGGCAATTGAGCGCATCAACCGTGACAAAGCTGCCTTTGAGCGACAGCATCGCCAGCAATTTGGGCACTGCGGTAATCTCGTTGGACTTGGCATCGGTTGCCACCTGCGCCAGCACCAAGCGCTGATCGCTGCCCCACGCCGAGACCATATGCAGTGCTGACTTGCCGCTGGCCCGGTCAAACGAGCGTCGCGAGACCTTCCCGTCAATCGCGATAACCCCGTGTTCCGCTGCAAAGCGCGCCATAAAGCGCCCGAAACAGCCAGAAAACTGCTCGGGGTCGAGCAATCGGAATATCCTGCTGAACGTGTCATGGCTGGGCAGACCGTTCTCAAGCGTGAGAAACTCGCGAAGAAACTCTTCCTTCGCCTCGGCAAACTCCGCCATATCAACCGCCGTCTGACCGCCGCACAACACCGTGCACAGCGCGATCAGCAATATCTCAAGCAGATCATGACGCGCCGCATTGCCCGTGCGAGGATCATCCAAATCCTCAAAAACCGCCGTAAATCCGTCCATCACAGCCTCCCGTGCCAAACCCGGCACGGGTAGAATCAATCTCAACTGCAAGCGCAACCCTACCGCATCAGTTCAAATGCGATTGCCCTGGCGTCAATGGGGTGGCAGAGGAAGATTGGTTCGCGCAAAGGCCGCAAAGAGCGCAAAGAAGTATCGCGCCGCAGGCAATCCCAACTTCTTCCACACGACGTTTGCCATTGAGAGCGGCTTCGCCGCAAGCGCAACATCTTTGCGTTCTTTGCGGCCTTTGCGCGAAACAACTTTACTGCCTTAAATTCCAGCCGGGTTTCGCCCCAGCTCGGCCTTGACCAATCGAGCGAACAAGGCTCGCCGCAGCTTGCCGCCGATGGCGATTGACAGGCGGCCAACCGGGCGGCGTTCGCGCCAGATGTGGTCGATCATCGGGTGGTCGGCGGCGGCGCAGCTGTCGCACCAGTCGATCCCCTCGGCGGCGAGCAGCGCCAGGTTCTCGCGCTGGACCAGCACGCCCGGCGAATAGCGGGCATAGCGTTCGTCGAACGCGGTCTTGTACGAGAACGCGCCGGGCGCGGTGATGAAATTGGCGAGCATCGCGATCGGCTCGTCGTCGAGCGTCAGGGTGAGCCGCTCGAGCCGGGCTCGGGTGGCCGCGCCGAACAGCGCTTCCTTGAACATCCGGGTGGTGGTCTGGTGCGAGGCGATGGCCGAGCCATTGGTGCCCTTCCAGCCCGAATGTTCGAGCGCGAGGAAGTCCTCGATCCAGCGCGCCAGTCCCTCGTCGCCGCTGGTGCGGGCCATCGTGACATCGCCCAGTTCGGCCAGGCGGTTGTACTGGCGGCGCAGCTCCTTGCGCTTCTTGGCCGATAGCGACGCTTCGAAGTAGCTGTCGGGAGAGAGGTTCGAGGCAAGCATCGCGCGGTCTTCGCGGTGGACCGTGGCGGCCAGGCGGCCGTGCTCGTGCAGGACGGTTTGCAAAGCATCGTAAATCGGGCCGGTCAGCGGCATTTGCGCAAGGTGCAGGAACAGCCCGCGCGCCGTATTGGCATCGGCCCAATCCAGCAGCGCGCGCCAGAATTCACGC
The DNA here is from genome assembly GCA_025359425.1 of Sphingomonadaceae bacterium. Lineage (GTDB taxonomy): Bacteria > Pseudomonadota > Alphaproteobacteria > Sphingomonadales > Sphingomonadaceae > Novosphingobium. The sequence goes on along the minus strand of JANYGC010000009.1, from coordinate 38,907 downwards.
TCCAGCCCGCGCGCGACCAGCGGTGCGCCAAGGAAGCAGTTGGCGTGGACCCAGCCCGCCAGATGCGGCACCGGCCAGCGGTAGTATTTGTTCGGCGCGTGCAGCGGCAACAGCCCGGCCAGCTCGCCATCGGCCTCAAACCGCAGCAGTTGGACTGCTCCACCGGGATCGAACGCGCGCAGCGCGGCAAGCAGGTACCAGCTTTCGTGGAACGGGTTGGGCTCGCTGGCGCAGGCGGCAAGGGCATCCCAGGCGAGCCGCGCCGCGGGGCTGTCCATGCTGCTCCAGCCGACCGCACGGATTGCCATGGCGCGCGGGCAGGCTTGCGGCACAGCGCCGCAACTCTCAGCCGGAGGTGCCAAAGCACTGCTCGCCACGGATCATCGTCTCCACCACGGCGGCAAGCTGCCGCCGGGCGGGACTGTTAACCGTTAAACGCCAAGGAATGGCTAACGGCTGGCTGCGCTCAGCCGACCGGCTTGTCGCTGTCCCCCGCAACATAGGCCGGGTTGAACCGCGTGAGCCAGGCCAGCGCCTCATCGATCCACTGGATGTGGACGTCGTCGTAAGGCAGGTTGTGGGTGCCCTTGGGCTGGACGATGTAGCGGAAGTCGGTGCCTTCGACCTTGCCCGAGCGCCTGAGATTGCTGACCAGCGTCTTGGATTGCTCCATCGGGATGCGCGCGTCGCGTTCGCCCGCCACGATCAGGATCGGGGCCCATTTGCCCGCAGTGTTGCGCGCCGGGCTGATCGCTTCTGGGTTGTCCGACGTGGCCTGGAACCCGCTGTTGAACTTGCCGAGGTGCAGCGCATCCCATTTGTTCATCAGCGGCATGTCGTAAACCCCGGCTCCGGCAATGGCACATTTCCAGAGGCCCGGATCGCGCTGGGCGCCGCGCGCGGCGGCATAGCCGCCATACGACCAGCCCATGACGCAGGCGCGTTTCGCGTCGATCAGCCCGGTCTTGGCGTAATGGTTGAGCACGTCGGTCAGATCGTCCTGCATCCGCACGCCATAGCCACCAGGCTCCCGGCCCATCTGTTCGAACTTCTTGCCGTAGCCGCCCGAGCCGCGATAATTCGGCTGGATCACGACATAGCCGGCCTCGGCCAGTGGCTGGTTCCATGGTTCGAGCTGGTTGGAGGCGGACAGCACGCCGAACGGGCCGCCGTGCGGCATGATCACCACGGGCAGCGCCTTGCCGGTGCGGTGGCGCGGGGTGGTGACGATGACCTGGATCCTGGTGCCGTCGCTGGTGGTCACCCATTCAGCCTTGACCGGGTTGAGCGGGGCATCCTTGATCGCGCTGCGGGTCCAGTTGAGCAGATCGATCTTGGCGGTCTTGGTATCGTACAGGTAGTAACCGCCGCCCTTGGCGCGGCCGCCCGCATAGACGATCAGGCGATCGGCATTGCGGTCGGTATCGATGATTCTGGCTTCGCCCTTGCCGAACAGTTCATCGAGAAAGCCTTGGATTTCCCTGTGTCGGGCATCGGTATAGATGATCTTCATCTCACCATCGAAGACCCGGTAGCCGAGCAGTTCGCGGTCATCGTAATCGGTCAGGATGGCCTGCACGTCGAAGCCGGGCGTGGCATAGACCGGATCGGACAATTTCAGCGTCGTCATGTCCATCTTGTAGACTTTGGCGAAGCCGTCGCGCCGTGACATCGCATAGGCCATGTCACTGCCCGGAATGAACAGCTGGGGCGTGGGCGGGGCCTGGGTGAAGGTCTTGTCGGCTTCGAGGAACACCGTGCGGAACGCCTGCTTGTCGTTCGAGCGGTAGAGCATGCGGAACTTGCCGTTCTCGCGGTCCTGGTTGAACCCGGCACGGACCACGCCTTCGCTATCGGCTACCCAGCCGCGCACGATCGGATTGGTGCGCTGGACCATCGTGTAAGCCCCGGTGATCACGTTGACCCGCACCACTTCGGGGAAGCCCCAGCGTTCGGTAGTTCCGGTCACTGCGTCGCGTTGCAGCAGGTATTGGCCCTTGGTGTGATCGATATGGAGGATCTGTGCCGCATCCCCGCCGGCCCCGTCCCAGGCTTGCTGGACCAGCTTGCCGGTGGCCACGTTGTAGGCCACCAGCCGCCGGAAATCACTAAGGCCGCGCCCCAGATCCTCGCGCGACTGGATCGTCATCACAATGTTGTCGCTGCCCACCCAGCGAAAGCCGTTCAGGGTCCGGTCACCGCTTTCACGCGCTTCTTCGGCCTGGAGGATCGGCTTGGCCGGCTTGCTCAGGTCATTGAGATCGAGCACCACCAGCATTTCCTTGCCGTTCGCCCCGGCCAGATAAGCCAGATAGCGGCCATCGGGCGACAGCAGCGGATTGCGCATGTTGGCCTTTTTGACGAACTCGGCCGGAGCGATCGTGCCGCCGGCTGCTGTGCTGGCTGCTGGTGCGGCGGCGAGCCGCGCTGCGCCAAGCCCAGTCAGCGCCAGCGCGCTGGCCCCCAGCGCGAGCAATACGGCAGGCTTTGCGCCCGTAAACTTGATCTGCATCCCCGATACCTTTTGTTGCGTGACCCCATCCGGTCCCCGATTGACCGGGCCGGACCTCATGCCACCGGAAACTAATTCGATCTCCGCCGAGGTCAATGAAAACCCCGCCCGGATCGCTCCGGGCGGGGCAACAATTTCAACAACCTGTGGCGTTTAGCGCGCAGCTGCCAGAGCGGCGAGCAGCAGCAGGGCCACGATGTTGGTGATCTTGATCATCGGGTTGACTGCGGGACCTGCCGTATCCTTGTACGGATCGCCCACCGTGTCGCCGGTCACCGCAGCCTTGTGGGCTTCAGAGCCCTTGCCGCCGTGGTGGCCGTCTTCGATGTACTTCTTGGCGTTGTCCCATGCGCCGCCGCCCGAGGTCATCGAGATGGCGACGAACAGGCCGCCGACGATCACCCCGAGGAGCAGCGCGCCCAGCGCGGCAAAACCCTCGGCTTGCCCCGCCACCGCGGTGATCACGAAGTAGACCACGAGCGGAGCCAGCACTGGCAGCAGCGACGGCACGATCATCTCGCGGATCGCCGCCTTGGTGACCAGATCGACCGTGCGGGCATAATCCGGCTTGGTCTCGTAGGTCATGATGCCAGGGTTCTGGGCGAACTGGTCGCGCACGTCCTTGACCACTTCGCCCGCCGCGCGGCCCACTGCAGTCATGCCCATCGAACCGAACAGGTAGGGCAGCAGCGCGCCGAGCAGCAGCCCGACGATGACATAAGGGTTCTCGAGGCTGAAGTTGACCGTCAGCTCGGGGAAGAACGCCTTGAGATCGGTGGTATAGGCGGCGAACAGCACCAGCGCGGCGAGGCCGGCCGATCCGATTGCGTAGCCCTTGGTCACGGCCTTGGTGGTGTTGCCCACCGCGTCGAGCGCGTCGGTCTTCTTGCGGACCTCGTCGTCGAGCCCCGCCATTTCGGCAATGCCGCCGGCGTTGTCGGTAACCGGCCCGTAAGCATCGAGCGCAACCACCATCCCGGCGAGAGCCAGCATCGCGGTTGCCGCATAGGCGATCCCGATCAGTCCGGCGAGCTGGTAGGCAATGATGATCCCTGCGCAGATCACCAGCGTCGGCAATGCGGTCGATTCCATCGAAATCGCCAGCCCCTGGATCACGTTGGTGCCGTGGCCCGTCTCCGAAGCCTTGGCGATCGAGCGCACCGGGCGGTAGTTGGTCCCGGTGTAATACTCGGTAATCCAGATGATCAGCGCGGTGATGACCAGGCCGACCAGCGAGCAATAGAACAGCGTGCGGGCAGTGAACGGCTGATCGGCGATCTGCGTTTCCATGCCGGCCAGGCTGAACCCGCCGCTGACTGCATAGTTGATCGCGAACCAGATTGCCGGAACCGAAAGCACCGCAGTCATCAGGAAGCCTTTGTACATGGCCCCCATGATATTCTTGCCGCCACCGAGGCGAACGAAATAGGTGCCGATGATCGAAGTGATGATGCAGACGCCGCCAATCAGCAGCGGCAAGCTCATCAGTTGCATCAGATTGCTGGCATCCTTGAGCAGCAGCGCGGTCAGCACCATGGTCGCACCGATGGTGACGACGTAGGTTTCGAACAAGTCGGCCGCCATGCCCGCGCAGTCGCCGACGTTGTCACCCACGTTGTCGGCGATCACCGCCGGGTTGCGGGGATCGTCTTCGGGAATACCGGCTTCGACCTTGCCGACCAGATCGGCGCCGACGTCAGCCGCCTTGGTGAAGATGCCGCCGCCGAGCCGCGCGAAGATCGAAATCAGCGAGGCACCAAATGCCAGCGCCACGAGGCCGTTGATCACAGTGCGATCTTCGCCGCCGACGCTATGTCCGGCAGGTCCGGTCAGATACCAGAAATAGCCCGAAATCGCCAGCAACGCGAGGCCGGCCACCAGCATGCCGGTGATCGCCCCGGCGCGGAACGCCAGCGTCAGGCCTTGTTGCAGCCCGGTCTGGGCTGCGGCGGCGGTGCGCACGTTGGCGCGCACCGAGATGTTCATGCCGATGAACCCGGTCGCGCCCGACAGCACTGCACCGAGCAGGAACCCGCCGGCCGAGATCGGCGTGCCGAGATGATCGAGGAAATACCACACCAGCAGCGCAACCACGGCGCCAACCATGGCGATGGTCCGGTACTGGCGGCCCAGATAGGCTTGTGCGCCTTCCTGGATCGCCGCAGCGATTTCTTGCATCTTTGCATTGCCGGCCGATGCACCGAGCACCTGCCGGCTGGTGACGAAGCCATAAACGATGGCTGCCAGTCCCAGAATAATTGCGATCGTGACCAGATTCACGGGCCGCTCCCCCTAGTTGTTGTTGTCCATAACCAAAGCCCCGCGTCTAGCGGGGCGGCGGGCCAGCTATAGGGCGGATTTGGCGCAATGCAACGCTTCTGCGGCGCTTTGTGCAGACCTTTCAGCGATGCTCGTAGCCGAGCGTGCCAACCGGCGCGATACCGTCCAGCAGCAGCGGGGCAGTGCCGCGCGGCAGGACCCGCCCGATGCAATGCGCGGGGACCGGCGGGGTGATATCGGCCGGCAGCGCAACCAGCAGCTGATAGTCATCGCCCCAGCGCAAGGCTTCGTCGCGGCGGGCTTCGGGGGTGGCGATCGGCACCGCCATGCGGTCAATGTCGATGGTCATGTCAGAGGCCTCTGCCATTCGCCGGGCATCGAGCAGCAGCCCGTCAGACACGTCCATCATCGCGCTGACCAGCGGCGCCAGCGTGCGGCCTTGGGCCAGTAACGCTGCGGGGCGGCGGTAGGCCAGGCTGTCGCCCGAGCCGATCTTGAGCGCTTCGAACGCAAGCATCGCCGCGCCGACAGAGCCGGTCAGCCACAGGTTATCCCCCGGCTGGGCACCGCTGCGCGCGGGCACCGGGCGGTGCGTGGCCCGCCCCAGCGCGGTCAGCCCCAGCACCTGCGCGCCGGTGCCCGAAATCGTGTCCCCGCCGAGCAGCGGGACGTTATAGTGCGCCAGAACCTCGCTCAACCCAGCTACAAACCGCGCATCGTCTCCGCCCAGCTGGTAGCCAAGCAGCACGCCGATTGGCTCCGCGCCCTTGGCGGCCAGATCGGACAGGTTGCTTGCGACCAGCTTCCACGCCACATCGGCGGGGTCCTGCTGGGCCAAGAAATGCACTCCTTCGGCCATCACGTCATGGGTCAGGATCAGGGTTTCGGAGCCGATTTCGAGGACCGCGCAATCGTCGTTGAGGCCACGCGCTGCCGGGTGGGTCGCGAGGCCGCGCAAGGCGGCGATGAAGGCGCTTTCGGCGCTCATACGTCTTCTTGCCCCTTGATGGGGGAAGGATGCGAAGACTTGGCAACTAGTTGCCTAGTCGCAGCTGGATGGGGGTGGTCTAGCTCCATGAATTGACCCAACCGGGTCACGCAGCCGGTGCCATTTTCCAGCACCTCGTTGTTCCAGAACCGGATAATGCGATAGCCTTCTGCCTCGATCAAGGCGCTCCGATCGGCATCGCCTGCCGCCAAGTGCTGACCGCCATCAATCTCAATCACGACTTTCGCACGGTGACTGGCGAAGTCTGCAATGTAATGTCGGATCGGAACCTGAAATCGGAACCGAGCGTTCGGGAAACATTCCTTGAGCAGCCGCTTCATTGAACGCTCGGCATCGGTCGCATTCCGGCGCAATTGGCGGGCGCGCAATATCGAAGTTGGAGGCGGATGCTTTTTCATTTGGGTCACACCTAGACGAGAGATCACCCCCATCCAACTGCGACTAGGTCGCTTTGCGACCAAGTCTGCGTATCCTTCCCCCATCGAGGGGGAAGAAAGTGTTACCGCACCACTTTCGCCACCGCATCGAGCAAGCCGTTGACGAACTTCGCCTCGCGCGGTTCGAAGAAGGCGTGAGCGACGTCGACGTATTCGGTGATGACGCTGGCGGTCGGCACATCGGCGCGGGCGAGGAGTTCGAAGATCCCGGCGCGCAGGACCTGAAGCATCGTCTTGTCGAGCCGTTCGATCTTCCAGCCCGCAGCGAGCTTGCCGGCCAGCAGTTCATCGATCTCGTCCTGGCGGGCGCTGACGCCCTGCACGATGTCGTCGAAGAAGGCGGTTTCGGCTTCGGCGTACTGATCGCCTTCGATTTCGGCGCCGAGCCGGTGCTGGTGGAATTCGTCGAGCAGCTTGGCCAGCGGCGTTGCTTCCATGTCGAGCTGGTAGAGCGCCTGGACCGCGGCGAGCCGGGCTGCCGAGCGGGCTTTCGAACGCGCTTTCATATTCCCAGCCTCACTTCGATCGAGCGCGCATGCGCGGGGAGCCCTTCGGCTTCGGCCAACTGGATCGCGGCCGGGCCGATGGCTTTGAGCGCTGCTTCGTCAAGCTGGATGAAGCTGGTGCGCTTCATGAAATCGAGCACCGACAGCCCCGAGGCAAAGCGCGCGCGGCGCCCGGTGGGGAGCACATGGTTGGGTCCGGCGACATAGTCGCCGATCGCTTCGGGGGTCAGCCGCCCGAGGAATACCGACCCGGCATGGCGGATTTGCTTGAACAGCTTTTCGGGCTTGTCGACCGAGAGCTGGACGTGTTCCGCTGCGAGCGCGTTGGCCAGCGCCGGGGCTTCATCGAGGCTCGCCACTTCGATAATCACGCCGTGCGTGTTCCAGCTTTCGCTCGCCACCCGCGCGCTCGGCAGCATCGCCAGTTCGACTCCGATCCGGTCGGCCACACTGTCGGCAAACACGGCATCGTCGGTAATCAGGATCGATTGCGCGGCGGGGTCGTGCTCGGCCTGGCTGAGCAGATCGGCAGCAGCCCATTCAGGATCGGTCTGGCCGTCGGCGATCAGCAGGATTTCGCTGGGGCCCGCGACCATGTCGATCCCGACTACGCCGAACAGCTGCCGCTTGGCTTCCGCGACCCAGGCGTTGCCCGGGCCGGTGATCACGTCGACCGGCTTGATCCGCTCGGTCCCATAAGCCAGCGCGGCCACCGCCTGCGCGCCGCCGACGCGCCACAGTTCATCGACGCCCGCAAGGTGCGCTGCGGCGAGCACCAGCGGGTTGAGCTGGCCTTTGGGCGAGGGCGTCACCACCGCCAGCCGCTCGACTCCGGCGACCTTGGCGGGAATCGCGTTCATCAGCAGCGAGGAGGGATAGGCCGCGCGGCCGCCCGGAACATACAGCCCGGCCGCATCGACCGCGCGCCAGCGCGAGCCGAGCCGGACCCCGGCATCGTCGGTTTCGTCGCGGTTCTTGGGCAGCTGCTGTTCGTGGAAGGCGCGGATCCGCTGCGCCGCCAGTTCGAGCGCGGCGCGCAGATCGGGTTTCAGCGCGTCGAACGCTTCGCGGCATTGCTCCGCGCCGATCGACCAGTCTGCGTCGTCGGTCAGCGCATACTGATCATGCCGCAAGGTCAGCTCGGCCAAGGCCGCATCGCCGCGCCGCCGGACGTCTTCGATGATGATCGAGACATCGCGCGCGACCCCGTCATCGCTCTCGCGGCGGTCGGCGACCAGCCGCGCGAAGGCAGCGGCAAAGCCGGGGTCGCGGGTGTTGAGCCGCAGCATCAGGCTGCCTTTTCCTGCGCCACCAGCGCGCGGAACCTATCGACCAGCGCGGCCACGCGCTCGTCGGTCTTCAGCGCGGCGCGGTTGACGATCAGCCGTGCCGACACTTGCAGGATCACCGCATCCTCGACCAGCCCATTGTCCTTGAGCGTCTGGCCCGAGGACACCAGATCGACGATCCGGCTGGCGAGGCCCAGCCCGGGGGCGAGTTCCATCGCACCGCTCAGCTTGACCACTTCGGCCTGCACGCCCTGTCGCTCGAAATAGCGCCGGGTCAGGTTGGGGTACTTGCTGGCAACGCGCAGATGGCTCGAATGCGAGCCGCCCTGGGCTTGTCCGGCTGGTTGGGCCAGCGACAAGCGGCAATGCCCGATGGCGAGATCGACCGGCGCATAAAGGTCGGCGTAGGCGAATTCCTCGACCACGTCGGAGCCGACGATCCCCACCGAGGCCGCGCCATGCGCCACAAAAGTCGCCACATCGAACGCGCGCACGCGGATGATCTGCATGTCGCTGCCCTCACAGGCGAACGACAGCGCGCGGTTGCTCTTGTCGTGAAAGGCGGCTTCGGGCACCACTCCGGCACGCGCCATCAGCGGCAGCGCCTCGTCAAGGATGCGGCCCTTGGGCACGGCGAAGATCAACGGTTTGGACATAGCTGGCGCGCATTAGGCGGGCAGGCGGGAAAGGGCAAGGATGGCCGAGACGTACCAATTCATCGATATCAACGCCAAGGGCGCGGAGATCGTGGTCAAGGCGTTCGACAACCAGGTGGCCTATTGCACAATGGCTGGCGCGACGGTTACGGCGCGGATCGTGGCGGCGCTGCGCGATTTGCTGGAGCGGGATGAGCCCGGAAAACTGCTCGATACCGTGCGCGCCTGGCCGGGCGCGCCGCTTGCCGATGCACTGCCGTTGCGGTTGGCGGGCGGAATTCACGCGCTGCGGCTCAACGGGGCAGAACCGCAGCTCGAAGCGATCTACACCGATCAAGCGGGCGTCGATGACGCCGCAATCGTCGCAGCCGCAATCCGCCGCCACGAGGCCGAACTGCTCCCTTGGCTCGATGGCCCGCCGCAGACCAATGAGGCCGGACGCTCGGCCAATTTCATCGCGGCGATGCTGTGGCTGGCCGAACAGGGATTGCCGCCGCGTTTCCAGTGTCTTGAGATCGGGTCGAGCGCGGGGATCAACCTGATGCTGGCGCGGTATCACTATGACCTGGCCGGGGTGCAGGTCGGGCCGGAGCCGGGGGCGATGCGGTTCGAGCCGGAATGGCAGGGCAATGCGCCGCCTGATCGCGCGATCGAGATCGCCAGCACCAAAGGCTGCGACGTCGCGCCGGTCGACCTGACCGACCCCGCGCAGGCGCTGCGGCTCACGGCTTACATCTGGCCCGAGCACACCGTGCGGTTCGAGCGAATGGCGGCGGCGGTGGTTGAGGCAGGCAAGTCGCCGCCCGACCTGGTGGAGATGAACGCCGCCGACTTTGTCGAGGCTGAGCTCGCAAATCCGCAGGAAGCCGGGATCACCCGCGTGCTGATGCATTCGATCGTGTGGCAATATGTCCCCGAGGAGCAGCAGGCCCGGGTGACCGCAGCGCTGGAGGCGGCCGGCGCGCGGGCGACGGCAGAACGTCCGCTGGCGTGGATTTCGCTCGAGGCCAACCGGGTGCTCCACGTGCACGAGATGACGGTGCGGTATTGGCCGGGCGGCGGCGAACCGCACCTGCTCGCCCGCGCGCATCCGCATGGCGCGAGTATCGAGTGGCTGGTCTGAAATCCTCCCCCGCTGGGGGAGGTGCCGAGCGGAGCGAGGCGGTGGGGGCTTATCGACATGCCCCCACCGTCAGCCCCACGCCAGCGGCGTGGTTTACCCTGAGCATGTCGAATGGGGGCTGCCACCTCCCCCGATCGGGGAGGAATTGGCAATTTACTCCCGCGTCGCCGCCTCATTTGCCAGCCGCGCGGCCCGGCGCTTGTCGGTCCGCGTGCGCAAATACGTCCCCAGCCGCCATTCGCGGCGCTCCATCCCCTCCAGCCAGCCGCCGTGGAAGCTGCCCCATTCCCACACCGCGATGGCGATGAACAACAGCGTGGTGGCGGTGAACAGCACCAGTCCCGGCGGGTGGAGGAAAAAGCCCCACGCGGCGAGCAGCACGGCCAGGCCAAGCCCGTAAACGTGGCTGGCGGGATACCACGGCTGGCCGCTTGAAATTCGCTTGAACCCCGCCAGCCCGCCGATGAACAGGGCGGTCCCGCCGAATACCACCGCGACGAACTCGCCGTGGACGCCCTCATAGGGATGGCTCATTACCAGTTCGTCGGCCACCGCGAGCACGATGATCCCGGCGACGATCGGAATATGCCAATAGGTGAACGCTTGCCGCGCGATCAGGCCGGGGACCGCGTGGTTCTGGATATGCCGCGCGCCGCGCCGCGCACCCATATCGAAATAGAGCCACCACATCGCGAACGAACCGGCAAAAGCGTTGAGCAGCGCCAGGTCGAGCCCCGGCTGGGCCCGTGCGGCGGCATAGGTCGCGCCCGTAATGATCAGCCCTTCGCCCAGCGCGATGATAATGAACAGTCCGCAGCGTTCGGCCATGTGGCTGCCCGAAATGACCCAATCGTCGGGCTGTGACCGGCCGAGCCGGGGGACCGGGAAGAACGCCACGGGCCCCGCATATTCGATCCCCAGCGCGAGCAGCCACAGCGCGCAGCGCACCGCCACGCTGTCCTGCAATGCGCCCCACAGCCACAGCGGCGCGGTGGCGGCGAACCAGATGGTGACGCGCAGCAGGTTGCGCCCCTGGCCATCATTCTCGCGCGCCATCACCCGGCTGACGTAGAAACTGCGGCCGATCTGGATCGCGATATAGCTGACCGCAAAGGCCAGCCCGCTCGCGCCGAACGCGCCCGGCACCGCGGCGGACATGATCAGGCTGCCGAGCATCACCGCGCCGAGCATCAGCCGGTTGGGCGCGCGGTCGGGATCGATCCAGTTGGTCACCCAGGTGGTGAACATCCACGCCCACCACACCGCCAGGAACAGCAGCCCGGTCTTGAACGCGCCGGGCAGGCTGAGGTCGGCGAGCAGGAAGTGCGATAATTGGGTTACTGCAAAGACGAAGATCAGGTCGAAGAACAGCTCGAGATTGCTGACCGCCGCATAGCCGCCGTTGTGGTTGCGCAGCAGCGAGCGGCGCGCCTTGGCCTCGGCCGCCGCAATCGCCGCGCCGATCCCGCCCGGTCTGCGCGGGGCTTCAGCCATCGGCAGTCCGCGCCAGGAACGCATCGAGCGCGGCGTTGAACGCGGCGGGCGCTTCCCACTGGACGAAGTGACCCGCGCCCGGAATGCGCGCAATCGTCAGGTCGTCGATCAGTTCGTCCAGCCCGTCGAGGTTGGCCGGGGGCAGGGCAATGTCGTCCATTGCCCAGATCACCAGCGTCGGGATGGTCTGGCGCGGCAAGGCAAAGCGCTGCCAGCCTTCGGGCAGCGCAAACGGCGCGTCCATGCCGAGCACCTGTACCGGACTGGCGCGGTACCAGCCCAGCATCGCGATGGCGGCTTCACGGTCCTCCCAGTCGGCCAGCAGGGCGGCGCGTTCTTCGGGCTCCATCTGCGCATTTTCGGGCAGCTGGCCGAATGCTTTGAGCAGCACGCCGCCCAGCCCGAACCGTTCGACCAGCGCATCGCTGGCGGGATCGCGAAAGATCCGGAAGTACTGGCTCGCGGCGCGCTGGACCGGGTTGGTGTAGAGCAGCTCGGGAAACAGCACTGGATGCGGCGCATTGGCGATCACCGCACGGGTCACCCGCCCGCTCATCTGTCCGGTGATCGCGACTCCCCAGGCCAGCGCGCCGCCCCAATCGTGGCCGATGATCGTGAACTTTTCGAGCCCCAGCGCATCGGCCAGCAGGAACACGTCGCCGATCAGCTTGTCGGGGGTATAATTCTCGACCCCGAGCGGCTTGGACGAGCCGCGATAGCCGCGTTGGTCGGGGGCGATGCAGCGGAACTGGCCCGACAAGTGCGCGATCTGGTGGCGCCAGGTGCGGTGGCTGTCGGGGAAGCCGTGGAGGAAGATCAGCGCAGGCGCATCGCGCGGCCCGGTGTCCACCACATCGAGTTCGATCCCGTTCGCCAGCGTGACCCGCTGTTGCTCCATCATTCGGCGCCCTCGTTCATGCGCTTGACGTAACCCGCCGCCATGAATGCGCCGATCTGGTCGAGCAGGGCGTCGGGGGTGCGGCGCGCCTCGCCCATCGCCAGCTCTGGGCCCTCGGCGACGATGATCTCGCGCGCTCCCGCAAGCATTTCGGCCAGCATCTGCTCCACTGCGACGGCGGGCGCGATGCCGTTGTCGATCACCTTGTCGCTGACCCCGCGCTTACCCCCGTCAGCAGTCAGCGCGTTGCGCGAGACGTCGGTGGCGACCGATCCGGGGTAGATGTTGTGCACCTGCAAGCCCAGATGCGCGACCTCGGCACGCAGCGCATCGCCGTATCCGGCAAGACCGAACTTGGCGGCGCAATAAGCGGTGCGCATCGGCACCCCGACCTTGCCCGCGATGCTCGAGATCATGGCGATGCGCCCCGATCCGCGCGCCACCATGCGCGGCAACAGCGCCTGGGTCAGCGCAATCGGCGCGAGCAGGTCGACTGCGATAATCTGCTGGTAGACCGCAAAGTCCGTCTCCTGCGCCAGGCTGCGCTGCGAAATGCCGGCGTTGTTGACCAGCAAGTCGATCCCGCCCGACCAATCCCACGCTTGCTCCGCAGCAGCAGGAATCGCAGTGTAGTCGGTGGTCTCGAACGGCAACACCAGTGCCTCGCCGCAATCGGCCGCCACGGCCTCCAGCGCGGCAACATTCCGCCCCGACAGCACCAGCCGCGCGCCTTGCGCCGCCAGCGCGCGCGCAAGCGCCGCACCGATCCCCGATGAAGCCCCGGTAATCCACGCGGCTTGTCCAGCAAATGTCATGCAAATTCTCCCTGTTGTGGCAAGATCGCGAGGATTTCCTCGGGATAGATCGTCTCGGGCCAATCGGCCAACTCGGCGCGGGAAAACCAGCGGTGTGATTGCATCACTTGCAGCTCATGGTCGGTGTGACCCGCTGTATCGATATTGCGACCGGCGACGCGAACGTGAAACCATGCCTCATGTGCTGTGACAGCTTCGCCATGGAAAGTTATGAAATCATTCTGGCGCTGAGCGATCACCGGGCCGGGATCGAGCGCCAAGCCGGTCTCCTCCAGCAGTTCGCGGCACGCAGCAGTCGCATAATCCTCACCCGCATCACATTCACCGCCAGGGGTGGCCCACAGCGGCGGGCGGTCGAACGGGGTGAAGCGGAACAACAGCACTGCCCCGTCGTCTGCTTCGACGAGTATTCGCGCAGCACGACGGATACGGCGGGGCGGTTGCGCGCTCATTCTCCGGGCGCTTTCGCCTTGATCGCCAGAGCGTGGACCCGTGCCCCCGGAATGTCACCCAGCGCACGGTTGACCATGCGCTGCCGTTCGAGCCGCGAAAGCCCCGCAAAGACGCAGCTCTCGATCTCCACCGTGAAGTGCGATTCGCCCGAGCCGTCGTCGCCGGCATGGCCGTGGTGCCGCGCGCTGTCGTTGATCACCGCCAGGTGGGTGGGGGCGAAGGCTGCGGTCAGCAGTTGCTCCATTTCGAGTGCGAGAAGTCCTGCCATGACTTCCCTTCTAGCCGATCAGTCGCCATGTGGAAGGGGTGAAGCACGATCGATTCCATGGCCGCAATCCGGACAAGGGCCGCCGCTGCGATGCCCCCGGCTGCCCCGAGCCGGGCGAGTTCCGCGCGCCGGGGCCGCGCCAGTCCGGCTTCGATGGACCCGGTGACTACCACTGGTACTGCCTCGACCACGTCCGCCAGTTCAACGCGGGCTACAACTGGTTTGCCGGGATGAGCAGCGATGAAATCCTCGCCGCGCAGCATCCGGTCCACGGCTGGGACCGCCAGACCCGGGCCTTTTCACCCACCGCCGCGATCGACGGCTCGCCGCGCTGGGCGGACTTTGCCGATCCGCTCGAAGCGATCAGCGGGCGCGCGCGGGCCAATGACAGCAAACCGGCGCAGCGCGATGACGGCCGCTTCGTCACGCCTGAGGAGCGCCGGGCTCTGTCCACACTCGGCTTGCCGCTCGATGCCGACCGCCGCGCGCTCAGGATGCGCTATGCCGATCTGGTGCGCGCGCTCCACCCCGATCGCAACGGCGGCGACCGCAGCTACGAGGCGCGGCTGCAATTGGTGATCGAAGCGTACTAGTTGCTCAGGAAAGCTGACGCGTTTGCCTGAATCCCTTAAAATCCTCCCCCTTTGGGGGAGGTGGCAGCCCGCAGGGCTGACGGTGGGGGAGCGAACGCGCAACTGGCCCCCACCGACCCGCCTTTGGCGGGCCACCTCCCCCCCTGGGGGAGGATTTCACGGGACTGTTTGCTGGTTTCGGAACAGATAGAACATCGGCAACCCGAGCAGAAAAATATGCGGGAACAGCCCGAGCGCTACCCTCAACCGGTCTGGATCGGGGAAGGGGATGCCAAAGCGCTGCGGCAGGACCAATCCGTACATCACGTAATACAGCGCGAGGCCGTACAGCGTCCCGGCTTTCCATGTCGCAACCTGGCCCAGCATGGTCCTGCGCGCGAGCCACAGCCCGGCCGCGACCATCGCCGCCATCAGCGCGAAATGCACCGCAAGGCCCGCGAGCACGCCGGGCAGTCCCCAGCCGATGGCGCGATCACCCAGCGGCCCTGAGGCGACGAACAGCCACAGCTCGGCGAGGGGAGCGCCGCGCAACAAAGTCAGGACACTCGCCCATAGCGCGTCGAGCGCGCCGCAGATGAGCCAGGCCTTGAGCCAGACCTGCCGTGCCGCTGTCACTCCGCTTCGCACAATGCCTTGAGCTGATCGGCCGCCGCGCCCCAGCCCTCCGCGAAGCCCATTTCCTTGTGGTGGGCCATGCTTTCGGCGCTCCAGTGGCGGGCGGTGGCGGTGTAGCGGGTGCCGCTGCCTTCGGGGGCGATCGCGAAAATGCCGATCATGAACGGACCCGCAGGTTGCAAGTCGCCTTCGATCGCGTCGGTGAAGGCAAAGCGTTTGCCCTCATCCCACGCGAGGATGAATCCGGGATGCTGGTTGGTCTCGCCGTTGGGACCGAACATCGCCACTTCGGACCTGCCGCCGGCGAAGCGGTCCATCCGCCGCACCTCAGCGCGCCATGGCTTGGGGCACCACCAATCGTTCATCCGGTTGGTCATCACGTCCCAGACTGCGTCGGCGGGCGCTTCGATCAGGCGGGTGACTGACAATTCGTACATGTTCGTTTGCTCTCCTCAATCCCGGTCGGGCGCGCCGAGCGGGAAATAATGACGATAAGGCCGCGCGTCATCGACGCAACGCACAACCGCAGGCAGCGCGAGCAAATGCGCGCGCAGCACCGCGCCGACCGCGCTGTCCGGAAAAGTCTGCGCATAGAATGTTGCGGCAGCTTCTGCGGTCCCATCATACCACAGGCACAAGGTCACTTTTTCAGCGGTCATTGCTTGGCCTCCTGAATCAGCTGGTTGTCGATCGCTTTGGCTGCCGCATAAGCGGCGCGTGCCTGAAACCGTTCGGCATAGGCGACAAAGCTTTCGCGCGGCGGGATCGAGCCGAAATTGAGCCCCCAGTCGATCTGGCTGCCGACATAGACGTCGGCCATGGTAAACCGGGGCCCGCACACAAAAGCGTGATCGGAGAAATGGTTATCGAGGGTATCGAGCACCCGTTCGAGGCTGCCGAACCCGACCATTCCTTCGCGCTCTTTGGGCACTTCCCAGCCCATCGAGCGGCCGACGATCGCCTGCTCGACCGGACCGGCGGCAAAGAACATCCAGCGGTAGTAGTCCGCCAGTTCAGCGTCAGACGGCAGCAATCCGGCTTCGGGCTCGCTCTCGGCCAGATAGGCGCAGATCGCGGCGCATTCGCTCACCACCCGTGTCCCGGTTTCGCTGCGATGAATGACCGTGGGCACCTTGCCCATAGTGTTCGCGGCGAGCAATGCGGCGGGCTTGTCGGCCCAGTCGACCAGCACCTGATCGTAGGCAACCCCGGCTTCGTGCAGCGCCCACCGCGCAATCTGCCCGCGCGACATCGGGTTGGTGAAGAGGGTGTAAGCGGCCATCGGGAGCTCCTGCAAAAACCGGAACGTAACTAGAACATGATCGACCTGTCAACGGCCCAGCTTCAATGCCACCCAGTCGCGCAAGACCATGCCGAGGAAGCGCGGCGGAAATTTGCGATGGGTCGTCACTGCGTCGGGGTACGGTAGCGTGCTGGTGCGGTATTTGGTCATATGGCGGAACTGGATTGGTGGTTGCGCGGCGGCGAAGCGGTTGCGCAGGGTCGAGACCCTGTGCGGCCCTTTGTCGAACGACAAGAACATCGCGCTGTTGCAGCAGGTGGCGACCATGCGGTTGGTGATGCTGTCTGGCCGCAGCTTGTGCGCCGCCAGCTGTTCCGCCCCGCGCCTGACCGTGAAGCGGTTGGCGCGAAACAGGCAAAGTGCGGTTCCGCCATCGGGATCCATGACCGGCGCAGCGCCGGGCAGCGCCTCGATCTGAGCGGCAGCGGCCTGACAATCGTCGCAATAGCACACCGCGGTGCCGATTGGCGCGCCTTGCGCCAGACACTCCACCGCGCCGCATTGGCAGCGCAGCAGATGCGTCGGCGCGGGCACGATCGCGACATCGCCCGGGCCTGGCCTCGCCGCGGCGAGATCAATCGGCACGGGTATTCTCGTTGGTCAGCAACATCTCGAAATAGCGGCGCAAATGTAGCAGGTGCTCGCGTGCCGCGGCGGCAGCGCCGGCATCGCCCCCGGCCTTGGCCAGCACGAATGCGCCCTGGATCACCGCCTGAATGTGGCGGGCGAGCGACGCGGCGGTTACCCCCCTTGCGCCGGACTGGTCGATTGCTGCGGCGAGATCATCCTCCAAAGCTGCGGCGTTACCCAGGATACTGGAATTGCACGCGGCGCGGATCGGCTCGCTCGACACGAACGCCTCCTGAACCATGGTCCCGGCGACGCAGCTGAAGCTTTCCGCCGGCCCGGCGATCAGCTCGGTCCGCAGGTCGATGTAGCCGAGCACGCGCGCAGCCGGATCGGCGTGGTGATGATACGGCGCGGCCGCAA
This sequence comes from Sphingomonadaceae bacterium, assembly GCA_025359425.1. Classification (GTDB taxonomy): domain Bacteria; phylum Pseudomonadota; class Alphaproteobacteria; order Sphingomonadales; family Sphingomonadaceae; genus Novosphingobium. The sequence goes on along the minus strand of JANYGC010000009.1, from coordinate 21,666 downwards.
AGAACGCCCCGGTCGAGCTTGACCAGTAGTCCGCCAGCGCAACCCCGAGCGCCTCCTTCGAGGCGAAGTGGTGGAAGAACGCGCCTTTGGTCACCCCGGCTTCACGGCATAGCTGATCGACCGAAGTTCCGGCAAAACCCTGCTGCCGCACCAGCTTGACGCCGGCCTCGAGCAATTTGTCGCGGGCCGACGCTGGGGCCGGGCGGAAGGACTGAACAGGATTAACGGTAAGTTTGCCCTGATGGTTTAACCAGGCTCGCAAATGGCGGATTTTCGGAATATTTTGCTGCGGCTTTGCGCTGCGCTGTTGATCGCGCTGGGCGTAGCCAGCGCGGCGCATGCCGAAATTCCGGTGACCACCTGTATTGCCCCGGTGGCGGCACGGACGGCGCCGCAGTTCGATTGCGGCGCGGCGCAGAACCGTTTCGGAGCGGGCGATTTTGCGGCGCAGTTGCGGTTCTCGCCGGTTCAGGTGAATCCGTCGGATCCGCTGGTCCTGCGCCACTCGAGCATGTGGCAGGAGGCTGAGCAGATTACCTTTCGCTATGGTGACGGCAGCACCGCGCAGCTGGGCTTCGATTCGTCCAATGCGCGGCGCTACATGACCATCGGCGCGATTTTCGAATTGCCGGTGCCCGTCCGCGCCGCGCCGCTCACCGGGATCGACATCGCGGTCAACGGCAGTGCCAATTGGCGCGGGGTGGTGATCGGCGCGCACCTGATGACCGCCAGCCAGAGCTTCCGGCTGCAATCGTGGCTGATCGCGCTCTATGCCGCGTTCGGGGGGCTGTCGCTTGCCTTGCTGACCTACAACCTCGCGTTGTGGTCGGTCATGCGCCATGCCTTCCAGTTGTCCTACGCGGCAATGGTCAGCGCGCTGATGGCCTATACCTTTACCTCGTCCACTATCGCGATGCTGGTTATCCCAACGCTGGCCAACAATGACCGGGTGCGGCTCAATTATCTGTTCCTTGCGCTCGCCGCAGTCGCTTCGATCCGCTTCATGGCGGACTTTTTCGGGCCGCAGGTGTTCGGGCCGCGGCTGCGCCGGACTGTTATCGCCATCTGCATTGCAACCCTCACCAGCGCGCTGGCCTTTGCCGTGCTGGCGCCGTGGCAGGGCGACTGGCTCGACCGGATCTACACCGCCACCTGCACCGCTGCGTTGCTGATGATGGTGCCGATTATCTACACCGCCCGGCGCGCGCGCGTTCGCCACCTGGGGCTGTTCATCATCGCGTGGAGCCCGCCGGTGGTCGTCTCGATCCTGCGCGCGGGCTATGCTTCCGGGGCGATCGGGTACAGCTTCTGGCTCGATAACGGCAACCTGATCGCGCTGTCGATCGAATCGCTGCTCTCGACCATGCTGATCGTCTCGCGCCTGCGCGAACTGTCGTCCGAGCGTGACCAGGCCAGGGCCAGCGAGCAATCGGCGTTGCGCCTGGCCAATTCCGACCCCTTGACCGGGCTGCTCAACCGCCGCGCCTTCATCCATTACGCGATCGGCCGCACCGAACCGCACCGCCTGTTCCTGATCGATATCGATCACTTCAAGGCGATCAACGACCGCATCGGCCACGATCTGGGCGACGAGGTGCTGCGCGAAGTGAGCCAGGCGATCCAGGACTGCCGCCCGGAAGGCAGCCTCGCGGTCCGGCTCGGCGGCGAGGAATTCGCATTGCTGGTGCCGCTGCGATTGCAGCGGCAGTGCCCGCCCGAGCGGCTGCTCGACGCGATCCGCCAGCGCACCATGCCGATGAACTGGCAGGTCACCGTCAGTGTCGGCTTCGTCGACGGCAAGCTGATCTCGGAAAGTGACTGGCGGCGGCTTTATCGGCTCGCCGATACTGCGCTGTACCGGGCCAAGGCCGATGGCCGCGACCGTGCTTGCCGTGCTACCGATTTCGGCGCGACCAAGGCGGCCTGAGCCTCAGCCGCCGATCTTGGCCATGATCGCCGCTTCGCGCGCTGCCACCGCCTGCCACGCATCGCGCGCGCAGACCCGGGCGTACCACGCGGCGGTCTTGGGGTGCTGCTCAGCAGCAGGCTCACGGCCAACGTAGCCCAGAGTGCGGAACACCGCCGCGACCGCAATGTCGCCGATGCTGATCGCGCTGCCGGTCAGCCAATCCACTGCGGGTGCCACGCCTTCGAAATAGGCGAGGATCGGGACCAGCTCGGCCTCGCCTTGCCTGGCGGCTTCCTCGTCGCCTGGCAGCCCGAGAAACTTCGGCCCGACAAACCGGTTGAACACGATCTTGCCGCCCGCCGGGGTCAGAATGGTGTCGGCAAACTCCTCGAACCACACCGCCTTGGCCCGTTGCCTGGCATCGCCCGGCAGCATCGGCGGGTCAGGCGTCAGCGCGTCGAAATAGGTCACGATCGCGGTCGAATCGGCCAATGTGAAATCGCCGTCCTGCAATGCCGGGATTTTGCGGAACGGGCTGGCGGCGAGGAATTCGGGGGCGGGATTGGCCGGGTTGCCCAGCACCGTTTCCACCGCGATGCCCTTTTCCGTAGCGACCAAATGAACCTTGCGGACAAACGGGGACAGCGGGAACCCGAAAACCTTCATCAAACCTCTCCCAATTGAGTCGCTATTTGAAACGCAAACCGTATTGCAGCATCGCGCCCGCGCGTATAGGCGGAGCAGCGCCATGACCGACATTCCCAACACCCAGCCCGGCTCCGCCTCGGACACCATCCTGCCCGCACCCGACCGCGAGGTTTCGGTGCGCGATCTGTTCGGCATCGATGTCGATATGAAGGTTCCGGCCTTTTCGCAGGCCGATGAACGCGTGCCCGATACCGATGACGGCTATGTGTTCGATCCCGACACCACGCTGGCGATCCTCGCGGGCTTTGCCCACAACCGCCGCGTCATGGTCCAGGGTTATCACGGCACCGGCAAGTCGACCCACATCGAACAGGTCGCCGCGCGGCTCAACTGGCCGTGCATCCGCATCAACCTCGATGCCCACATCAGCCGGATCGACCTGATCGGCCGCGACGCGATCGTGCTGCGCGATGGGTTGCAGGTCACCGAATTTCGCGAAGGGCTGCTCCCCTGGGCGCTGCAACACCCGGTCGCGCTGGTGTTCGACGAATACGACGCCGGCCGCCCCGACGTAATGTTCGTGATCCAGCGCGTGCTCGAAGCCGAGGGCAAGCTCACGCTGCTCGATCAGAACCGCGTGATCCGGCCCAATCCGTTCTTCCGCCTGTTCAGCACCGCGAACACGGTCGGGCTGGGCGATACCAGCGGGCTCTACCACGGCACCCAGGCGATCAATCAGGGCCAGATGGACCGCTGGAACATTGTCGTCGGACTCAACTACCTGCCCGCCGCGGTCGAGAGCGAGATTGTGCTGAGCAAATCGGAAGGTGCTTCGGCCGAACTGGTCGGCCAGATGGTCAAGGTCGCCGATCTGACCCGGCAGGGCTTCATCAACGGCGATATCAGCACCGTGATGAGCCCGCGCACCGTCATCACCTGGGCGCAGAACACCGCGATCTTCAAGGATCCTGGCTTTGCCTTCCGCCTCTCGTTCCTCAACAAATGCGATGAGACCGAGCGCATGCTGGTGGCTGAATACTACCAGCGCGTGTTCGGCACCGATCTGCCCGAAAGCGTCGTGGGCAAAGCATGATGCTGCTGCGGTTGGCTGCGCCGCTGCTGCTCGCGCTGAGTGCCGAGCAGGCCGGAATTGTTGGCGCGCAGGATGCGCCGGCCGCAGTTGAACCGGCGACGGTCCTTTACTTCCCGGTCGATGCGGATGGCGCGCATGTGTTTACGCAGGCTTTGGCCCATGCCGCAGCCAGCAAGGCCAGCGCGGTGATCGTGTTCGGGGCGGACTGGTGCCACGACAGCCGCGCGCTGGCCAAAGTGCTCACGTCGGATGCGTTCAAAAGCGAATTCGGCGCGCGCTATGAAGTGACCTTCATCGACGTCGGCCGTCCGCAGAGCGGCGAGGGTCGCAATCTCGATCTGGTCAAACGCCTCGGGGTCAAGAACCTCAAGAGCACCCCGGCACTGTTCGTGCTGCGCGGCGATGGCAAGCTGTTCAACGGCAAGAAGGACGCGGTCAGCTGGCGCAACGCCAAAAGCCGCGGCACCGACAAGGTGCTCGCCTCGTTCCGCGGGTTCGATAAGAAATGACAGCTTAGGACCACGTCTCAACGGCGCGAACTACCCGTCATCCCGGCGAAGGCCGGGACCCAGTCCAAACAAGAAAACAGCGACGCTTCGCAGATTCATGGGCAGAAGTGCTGGGTCCCGGCCTTCGCCGGGATGACGATTCAAAGTAATCCCGGCATCGCTTTTGGCCGCGCTTATTCCCCCTCCCACCCGTCGAGCAGATCCGAAAACTCGTCCGCGTGCTCTTCTTCCTGCTCGAGGATGTGCATCAGTAGCTTCTTGGTGGTGGTGTCGCGGTCGCCGACGTAGTCGATCAGCTCGCGGTACGAATCGATCGCAATGCGTTCGGCCACCAGGTCTTCCTTGACCATGTCTTTGAGCGTCTTGCCCTCGCGGTATTCGGCATGGCTGAGCTTGGTCAGGTGATCGGGATTGAGATCGGGCTCACCGCCCAATTGCACGATCCGCTCGGCGAGCATCATCGCGTGGGCCTGTTCGGCGTTGGCATGCTCAAGGAAGTGCGCCTTGATCGGTTCGGACACCATACCCGTAGCGGTGTGGTAATGGCGCAGATAACGCAGCACGCAGACCCATTCGGTGGCGAGCGATTCCTGCAGCTTGCCGACAATCAGCTCACGGTCGGCGGGATAGGTCTTGGTGACCGCACCGTCTTCGATGTGCTTGCGCGCCTGCGCCCGCAAGGTGGCGACGTCGGTAAAATTCTTGTCGGCAGGTTTCGCGGCGGTCGCCATGGCGCTGGGTCCTCGTTTTTGAAAGGGGAGCCGCGCGCATTTGCGTGGCTCCCCTCAAAACGATTTTCCGGCCCTGCGGTTCCCGATTTCTCAGTCCGCTGGCACCACCAGATACTTCTCGCCAGTCCGCCGCGCGTTGTATTCGCTGACGGCTGCCTTGGTCAGCATCCCTTCGAGCGATACTTCGGCCTTGTAATAGCTGGCGAAAGTGGTGGTCAGGTCCTTGGCGACGCGCGCCCGCATGCGGCCGACCACTTCCATCCCGGCTTTGGCCATGAATGGGGTAAGCAGCCAGCCCGCCAGGTCCCAGGTCAGCCCGAACGCACGATTGAGGATCGTCGGCCCGATATCGAGCGCGCCGTAAATGTAGACCTTCTTGGCCTCGCTCGATCCGTAACGGCTGAACGCAGCGCCGCGGCTGGCGGCGGCTTCCATCGCGGTGAGGATCTGGCCCGCCAGCGTCCCGCCGCCGATCGGATCGAAGCCCAGCATCGCCTTGGTTTCAGCGATCGCGTCGATCAGCCTGGGCATGAAATCGGCATCGGTCATATTGAGCACGTGCGTTGCGCCGAGGTCTTTGAGCAGCTTGACCTGTTCTTCGCTGCGCACGATGTTGACCAGCGGGACGCCGTCTTCGAGGCAGATCTTGACCAGCATCTGACCCAGGTTCGACGCCGCAGCGGCGTGGACGATCCCGGTGAAGCCTTCCAGTTTCATCGTCTCGACAAAGCCCAGCGCGGTCATCGGATTGACGAAGCTCGATGCGGCCTGCGCCGCGCTTGCCTCGACCGGCATGCACATCGCAGCGTCGGCATAGGCGTAGTTGGCGTAAGCGCTGCCCGGGACGCACGCGACGCGCTTGCCCAGCAGGGCTTCGGCACCGGCACCGGCGGCAACCACTGTGCCAGCGGCTTCATTACCCGCCGGCATCGCCATGCCGTGGCGCGCCTTCATTGCGCGGGTGGCGTTGTCAGGCATCTTGGCGATGATCTTGCCCGGCGAATACTGAGCGTTTTCGGTATCGGCCGAAGCCAGCAACAGGCCCAGATCCGATGGATTGATCGGGCTGGCCTCGACCTTGACCAGCACTTGTCCGGCCTTGGGCTCGTCCCAGGTTTTGTCGTTCAGCTGGAGCGTCAGCGTGCCGTCAGCGTCGAGCTGGGTGGTGAGCTGCTTGCCGGTGTAAGTCATGGTTATGTCCTCAATCTGTTGCGCCGTTGTGGCGTTGCAGATTGCAACTTAGGGATTCATTCGCCGGGGTAAAGCGCACGGACGAAATATAGCCCGTGCGGGGGCGCATTGAAGCCGAGCCGCTGGCGGTCGCGCGCGGCGAGCGCATCGGACAGGTCCGCCTCGCTCCACTTGCCCATGCCGACCATGGCCAGACACCCGACCATCGAGCGCACCTGGTGGTGGAGGAAGCTGCGCGCGGCGGCTTCGATCAGCACATGGCCTCCCTCACGCCGCACCGTCAGCCGGTCGAGCGTCTTGACCGGGCTGGCCGACTGGCAATGCGCCGCGCGGAAGGTGGTGAAATCGTGGCTCCCGACCAGAATTTGCGCGGCGCGGTGCATCAATGGCGCATCGAGGAGCTGGGTCAGATGCCAGGCGCGATTCCGCTCGAGCGTCAACGGCGCGCGGCGATTGGCGATGCGGTACAGGTATTCGCGCCCGGTGCAGGAAAACCGCGCGTGCCAGTCGTCCGGCACTTCCACGCAGTTCAGCACGGCAATCGGGGCGGGACGGATCAGCGCATTGAGCGCCTGCATCAGCCGGAACGGCGTGATCACCTTGGCAATATCGAAGTGCACCCGCATGCCGAGCGCGTGGACCCCGGCGTCGGTGCGGCCTGCGCCGTGGAGCGTGGCCGCCTCACCGGTTACCGCAAAGATGGCGGCTTCGATCGCGCCTTGCACGGTCGGGCCATTGGGCTGACGCTGGAGCCCCATGAACGGGGTGCCGTCGAATTCGATGGTGAGCGCGAAGCGGGTCATTGGGCGGGGCCTTGCGCGTGGCCTTCGACAGGCTCACGCTGAGCGGACTTGGGGATCACATCCAAAACCCGCTCGGGCTGAGCCTGTCGAGGCCCGCGCGCCACCATCAGCCCAGCTTCGTCCCAGCCGGCACTGCGCGCCCGCGCAGCAATTCTGCCGCCGTCATCGCCGGACGCCCGGCGCGTTGGATCATCGTCGGAAGCAGCGCGCCGTGGCCGCAGGCGATGGTCAGCTGGTCGTCGAGGGTGGTCCCCGCCGCACCTTCACGCGCGACGACTTGCGCTGACAGGATGCGGTAGCGTTCGCCGTCCAGCTCGAACCACGCGCCGGGCGCCGGAGCAAAGGCACGGACATGGCGCTCGATCAGTTCCGCCGCGCGGGCGAAGTCGATCCGGGTCTCGGCCTTGTCGATCTTGGCGGCGTAAGTCACGCCGAGATCGGGTTGCGGGGCAGGAGCGTGGCCGGGCAAGTCGGCCAGCACCTCGATCAGCAGCCGCGCGCCCAGTTCAGCGAGCTCGGCGGTCAGCTCGCCGCCGGTCTTGTCCTCCACCGGGGTGCGCGCCGCCGCCAGCATCGGCCCGGTGTCGAGCCCGGCCTCCATCTGCATGATCGTCACGCCCGTCACCGGATCGCCCGCCAGGATCGCGCGGTGGATCGGCGCCGCGCCGCGCCAGCGCGGCAGCAGCGAGGCGTGGATGTTGAGGCAGCCATGGGTTGGCGCATCAAGCACCGGTTGCGGCAGGATCAGGCCGTAGGCAGCGACCACGGCGAGGTCGGCCTCCAGCGCGGCGAAATCAGCCTGCGCCTCCAGATCGCGCAAGGTGCGCGGCGCGCGAACCGCGATCCCCAGCCGCTCAGCCTCGCGCTGCACCGGTGATGGCATCAGCTGCTTGCCCCGGCCCGCCGGGCGCGGCGGCTGGGTATAGACGGCTGCGACCTCGTGCCCCGCCTCGACCAGCGCCAGCAGCGCGGGGACGGCGAATGCCGGGGTTCCCATGAAGACGATGCGCAATTTGAACTCCCGCCGCCCTGAGTGCTGAGCCTGTCGAAGTATCGAAGGGCTGTCCTTAGCCTTGATGGCGGAAAAGGGAAGGACAGGGCTTCGACAAGCTCAGCCTGAGCGGTAAAGGAGGGATATGGCTTCCGTCGAAATCGAAACGCTCACCGCCGCCTTGGCCAAGCTGCCCGGCCTCGGCCCGCGCTCGGCGCGGCGTGCGGTGTTGTGGCTGATCAAGCGCCGCGAGGGGGCGCTGGTGCAGCTGCTCGGCGCGCTCGAGGCGGTGCGCGAAGGGCTGGTCGAGTGCCAGACCTGCGGCAATGTCGACACCTCGGACCCCTGCGGCATCTGCGCCGATCCGCGCCGCGATCAGCGCTCGCTGTGCGTGGTCGAGGACGTCGCCGATCTGTGGGCGCTCGATCGGTCGCGGCTGTTTGCCGGGCGTTATCACGTGCTCGGCGGGCGGCTCTCCGCGCTCGACGGGGTGCGGCCCGAGGACCTGAGCATCGGCAAGCTGATCGAGCGGGTTTCGCACGGCGGGATCGACGAGGTGGTGCTGGCGATGAACGCCACGCTCGAAGGCCAGACCACCGCGCACTACATTGCCGAGCGGCTCGAGACCTATCCGATCCGGCTGACCCAACTGGCGCATGGGCTGCCCGTGGGCGGTGAGCTCGATTACCTCGATGAGGGAACTCTGGCGCAGGCGCTGCGCGCGCGGCGGCCGATGGGATAGTTTGTTCACCAAAAGAATCCGGCGGTTGAACCCCGCGCAACTCCTCACTATGTGCCCCTGCATGGCATTACGTGAAATTCTCGAAGTCCCCGATCCGCGCCTCAAGCAGATCTCCGCGCCGGTCACCGCGTTCGATGACGATTTGCGCGCGCTGGTCGCCGATATGTTCGAGACGATGTACGAAGCCCCCGGAATCGGGCTGGCTGCGGTGCAGGTCGGCGTGCCGCTGCGGGTGCTGACGATTGACCTCCAGCCCGAGGACGAGGATGCCGCGCCTGAGGAGTGTACTGCACACGGTGGGCACAGCCACAGCCATCAGCCGGTCAAGCGCGAGCCGCAGGTGTTCATCAATCCCGTGATCCTCGATCCGTCGGAAGACCACGCGGTCTATTCCGAAGGCTGCCTGTCGGTCCCCGAAATCTACGCCGATGTCGAACGCCCGGCCCGCATCCGCGCACGCTGGCAGGACCTTGAGGGCAATATCCACGAGGAAGATATCGACGGACTGCTCGCGACCTGCCTGCAGCACGAGATGGACCACCTCGAAGGGGTGCTGTTCATCGATCACCTCTCGCGGCTCAAGCGGCAGATGGTGCTCAAGAAGCTCGAAAAGCTGCGCAAGGCGGCTTGAATTTGGTTCACGCGGAGGCGCGGAGAGGCGGAGAAGAAAGGGAAAATATTCTCCGCTTCTCCGCGCCTCCGCGTGAAAACCTTCGCTCCGATTGAGAACATAAAGAGAGGGCTGGCGTTCCCGCTCCGTTCCGGTTAGCGTGTTGCCATGACTGCAACCACATTCATCGTTCTGCTGTTGGCGCTTGCCGCCGGGCTTGGCCTAGGCTGGCTGCTCGGCTCGCGCCCTTCGGCCGATTTGCGCGCGCGGCTTGCGGGCAGCGAGGCGCAAGGTAAGGTCCTCGACGCGCAGTTCCGTCGGTCGATCGCGGAACTGGGCGATGCCCAGATTAAACTGGCGACGCTTGCAGCCAACGCCGCCAATTTTGAGGAGCAGAAGGCTGGGCTGCTAGTCGCGCAAGAGAGCCTGAAGGCCGAGTTCCAGGCGGCAGGCGCGAAGATTTTGGCGCAGGCGCAGGAAACTCTGCTCGCCCGCGCGCAGGAGCGGTTCACCCAGTCCGAAGAGAAAAGCGCCGAGCGGCTGAAGTCGCTGCTCGCGCCGGTCGATCAGCGGCTGAAGGCTTATGAAGAGCAGGTCACCACGCTCGAAAAGCAGCGGGTCGAGGGGTTCAGCCAGCTGGCCGGGGTGATCGAGGAAGTGCGCAAGGGCCAGGAAGAGGTCAAGCGTGAGGCGGCGCGGCTGGGCAATTCGCTGACGAATGCTCCCAAAGCAAGGGGCCGCTGGGGTGAGCGCGCGCTGCAGAATGTGCTCGAACAATGCGGGCTGTCGCAGCACACCGATTTCAATCTCGAACACTCGCTTGAAACCGACGAGGGACGGCTGCGCCCCGATGCGATTGTCCGCATTCCCGGCCAGAAAATGCTGGTGATCGATGCCAAGGTTTCGCTTAACCACTATCAGGCGGCGTTCGAGGCGAATGACGATGAGACCCGCAAGCGCAACCTCGATCTGCATGCGCGCGCGATGCGCGGCCACGTCCAGACGCTCGGGGCGAAGTCTTACCAGAGCCAGTTCGACGAAGCGCCGGACTATGTGGTGATGTTTGTGCCGGGCGAGCATTTCGTCGCCGCCGCGCTCGAATCCGATCCCGACCTGTGGGACTTCGCGTTCCATAACAAGGTCTTGCTGGCCACTCCGACCAATCTGGTGGCGATTGCCCGGACCGTCGCGATGGTCTGGCAGCAGGACCAGCTGGCACGCGAAGCAATCGAGATCGGCAAGGCGGGGGCGGAGCTGTACGACCGGCTGGCGGTGGCGGCCGATCACCTCAAGGGGGTGGGGGCCGGGCTCGACCGCGCGGTGCGCAAGTATAACGATTTCGTCGGCAGCTTCGAACGCAACGTGCTGACTTCGGGCCGCCGGCTCAAGGACAAAGGCATCGCCATCGGCAAGCGCGAGATCGAGGAAGTCCCGGTGATCGACAGCCTGCCGCGCCATTCGGGCAGCGAGGACGCGGCGTTGTTGCTGCCAGGTGATGCGGGCGAGGCCGCGGCCGCAGAGTAAACAATCCCCGTTCGTCCCGAGCGCAGTCGAGGGACCCGCCGAGCGCAGCCGAGGCGGCCAACCTCTCGTTTGACACTGAGGTGGCAGGTTCTCGGCTCCGCTCGAACCTCCCCTCGACTTCGCTCGGGGCGAACGGGTTAGCGTGGTAAGGGTGATAAGGGGGTGGCTAACGCTTGCGCGCCAACTTCGCCGAATGCCCCGGAGCGGTGAGCGTAAGCGTATCGTCATCCACCCTGTACTGCGGCGAAGCGCCGAGCAGCGCGCTGACGGCCTTTTCCTGCGCCATCACCCCGTCGCAGTACATCTGGGTCGAGATAATCGGGCCGGTTATCAGCCGCCCAGGCTCGATTGTCAGGTCGCTGCCCATGCCGTTGCAGCCGGCATCGGCCGCGAGCGACTTTGCGTTGATGGTCAGCGCGGCACGGCTTGAGACGGGTTTCTGCCCGTCGATCAGCACGAACGACCAGCTGGTTCCCGCAATCACGCCCGGCGCGGCTCCGGCGGTGGTGCAGGCGGCGAGCAGCGGCGCAGCGAGCGCGCTCAGGGCGAACAGGGCGGTGCGGTTTATCATGCTGGGCACGCTGCCATGGCCAGCATGATTGGAAACTGAACGGATCAGCCCAGCGCCGCCAACGCCTCATATCCCAGCACAGCCGCCGCGACGGCCGCGTTGAGGCTGTCGGCACGCCCCTTCATCGGCATCGTCACGCGCAGGTCGCAGGCCAATTCGTAATCTTCGGGCAGTCCGCGCGATTCGTTGCCGACCAGCAGGAAGCACGGGGCCGCATAAGCCGCGCCGCGATAGGGAACCGCATCGCGCAGGCTGGCCGCGACCAGCTGGCCGTCTCCGCTGCGCAGCCACGGCACGAACTCGTCCCACCGGGCTTGGGCGATCTGCTGGGTAAACACCGCGCCCATGCTCGCGCGCACCGCTTCGACCGAGAACGGATCGGCGCAATCGTCAAGCAGGATGAGCCCGCCTGCGCCCACCGCGTCGCCGGTGCGCAGCATCGTGCCAAGGTTGCCCGGATCGCGCAGCGCTTGCGCCACGAGCCAGATCTTCGCGCTGCCGCGCTCGATTTGCGCCAGCCCGGTATCAAACTCGGCGAACACGCCCGCGACCGCTTGCGGATTGTCCTTGCCGGTCACCTTGGCGAGCAAGTCCGCGCCCATTTCGAGCACCTCGCCGCCGGCCGCGAGCACGTCGGCTTCCAGCGCGTCGATCAAGGGATGCGGATCGCGTCCCGTCGCCATCACTAGAATTTCAGGCAGGTGGCCGCAGGCGCGCGCATCGGTCAGCAGCCGCAGCCCCTCCGCAAGGAACTTGCCCGAAGCCTTGCGGTGTTTTTTCTCGCGCAGGCTGCGCAGGAATTTGACCGTCGGGTTGGAAAATCCGGTGATGGTGCGGCGCATGGGTGGGGCTCCGTGGCGCGTGGCCTTCGACAGGCTCAGGCTGAGCGGGTGTAGCGAATATAGCAAGGTCCGCTCAGGCTGAGCCTGTCGAAGCCCGCGCGCATCGTCAATCCTCGCCGAAGCCGTCCTTGACCAGCCCGACCAGCTTGAGCAGCGCCAAATCCGCACCCTCGCCCGAAACCATGATGTCGATCGAATCGCCCTTGGCTGCGCCGAGCATCATCAGCCCGAGGATCGAGGCGCCTTCGGCGTCGTTGCCGTCCTTTTCGACCCGGACGTGCAGCCCGTCACCCAGCTTGGCGACGGCGTTGACGAATTTGGCGCTGGCGCGTGCGTGCAGGCCCCGGTTGTTGACGATCTCGACAGTTTCCCGGTGCTCGCTCACATGTGTCCCCATCTAACGTCTCAGGCGTCCTGGCCCAGAAATTCCGACGCGATGGTGATGTAGCTGCGCCCGGCATCGCGCGCGGCGACGACGGCCTGTTCCAGCGGCATGCAGCAGCGCGCCTTGGCCAGCCGGATCAGCATCGGCAGATTGATGCCCGCGATCACCTCCACCTTGCCGCGCTGCATCAGCGAGATCGCCAGGTTCGACGGGGTGCCGCCGAACAGGTCGGTCAGGATGATGACCCCGCCACCGCTGTCCACTTGCTTGACCGCATTGCCGATATCGGTGCGGCGCCTTTCCATGTTGTCTTCGGGGCCGATGCTGATCGCAACGACCGCATCTTGCGTGCCCACGACGTGAGTCATCGCCGAGACGAATTCCTCGGCCAGCTTGCCGTGAGTAACCAGGATCAGGCCGATCATGTCCGGGCAGCGCTCCATGGCCGGGGGCAGGCGACTCGCGCCCGGCGGTGGCGCAGGGCCATGACGATTGCGCGCAGCGCGGTCAATGGATTTCCTGTCATGGCGTCAGGTAAGTCCCACAACGGCATCCGGTTTCCCCTCGACCAGATCAGCCGCGCGGGCCGACAGGTTGCGGTGGAGGACGCTGGGGGTATAGCCCGCCGCGGTCAGCGCCGCCGCCAATTGTTCGGCGGCAAACACCGAGCGGTGGCGCCCGCCGGTGCAGCCGAAGGCCACGTTCACATAAGCTTTGCCTTGCGCCTGATAGCGCGGCAGCAGCAGCAGCACGAGGTCGCGGATCCGGGCGAATGCCTCGAACCACGCGGGGTCCTGGCGGATGTGGGCGGCCACGGCCTCATCCTGCCCGGTTTGCAGGCGCAGCACCGGGTCCCAGTGCGGATTGTCGAGAAAGCGCATGTCGAACACCAGATCGGCGATCGGCGGCATCCCGCGCGAAAAGCCGAAGCTGCTGACCGACACGGTCATGCCGCGCACCGCGCTATCGCCAAACCGCTCGCGGATCGCCTGCTGCAGGTCGTTGCTGCTGAACTGGGTGGTCGAGATCACCAGGTCGGCCCAGCGCCGCAGCGGCTCCATCAGCTCGCGCTCGGCCGAAATCCCGCTGGCGGCGGGCAGGTCCTGCGCCAGCGGGTGGCGGCGGCGGGTCTCGTTATAGCGCCGCTCCAGCTCGGTTCCGGCGCAATCGAGGAACAGTGTGGTAATCTCGAGGTCGGCGCGTCCGGTCAGCTTTTTGACCAGCGCGATGACTTTGTTGGGATCGAAGCCGCGCGTGCGCGAATCGAATCCGATCGCCAGCGGGGTGTCGGCGGCCGGCGCATCGGCGCTGTCGATCAGCCGGCCGAGCAGACGCACCGGGAAGTTGTCGATCACCTCCCAGCCAAGGTCTTCCAGCACTTTCAACGCGGTGGTCTTGCCCGCGCCGAGCAGCCCGGTAACGAGCAGCAAACGCTGCGGTGCTTGGGGGGGTGCTGGAGCGGAAGACTCGGTCATTGCGGTGCAACATAAATGGCGCTGGAAGGACGCAATGTGAAGGGGTGGGACCGGGCTGTCCCCGGCGGGGACGGTTGGTCAGGCCAGGCCATAGCGCTCGAGCGCGAGTTCGACCTTGCGGGCGGGCGCATTTTCCGACGGCCACAGTTCGATCAGCGGCAATGGCACACCTTTGCGTTCGGCGGCTTCGGCAGCCTCGAGATAGCGCGGGGCCATGGTATCGAGCACAATGACCAGCGCCACCGGCACGTTGCTGGTAGTGCGAAACGGCAACAGCCCGAGGTTTCTGACCTCGAGCAGTCCGGCGATGTTCGGCGGCGGGCTGGCGTAGAGGTGGCCACCGCGCGCGATGAGGCTGACCCCGTCATCGCCGACCAAAACCGCACCGCGATCGATCAGCGCGAGCGCAAGGCTGGACTTGCCCGAGCCGGGCGGACCTTCGATCAGCACCGCGCGATTGCCGATCGCGACGCAGGTGGCCGGGTGGAGCAATCCGGTCACGAACCCTCCTCCTCCACCGTTGGCAGCTCCAGCACCAGGCACGCGCCCGGCTTCCCGTCGGGCCGGTCGGTCGACACCAGGGTCCCATCGTGCGCCTCGGCGATCGTCCGGGCGATCGCGAGGCCGAGGCCCGAATGATTACCGAATTGTTCGGTATCGGGGCGCAGCGAGTGGAAGCGGTCGAAGATTTTGTCGCGCGCTTCGGGCGGTATGCCCGGGCCCTCGTCGGTGACGGTCAGCTCGACATGCTCGGGATGCCGCGCCACGCCGAGCACCACCGCGCCGCCGGGCGGAGAGAACGAACAGGCGTTGTCGAGCAGATTGACCAGCACGCGTTCGAGCCGGGCAGGATCGCCCGGGACCACCCACGGCCCGGCGTCCTGCGGTTCGACCCGCACGGTGCAGGGTCCGGCATCGCCGCGCTCGGCGCGGGCGCGGACGAGCGTTTCGGCGAGCGTCATCAGATCGACCTCGTCGAACGGGGTGCGGCTGAGCTGCGCGTCGATCCGGCTCGCTTCGGCGATTTCGGTGACCAGCCGGTCGATCCGCTGGACGTCATGCGCGGCGATGGCGGTGAGCTTGGTGCGCAGTTCGTCATCCTTGACCTTCTCAAGGCTTTCGAGCGCGCTGCGCAGACTGGCGAGTGGGTTCTTGATCTCGTGCGCCACGTCGGCGGCGAAAGTCTCGACCGCATCGATCCGGCTGCGCAGCGCCCCGGTCATGTCGGATAGCGCGCGCGCCAGCAGCCCGATCTCGTCGCGGCGCTCAGGCAGGCGCGGCACTTCGACCGCACGGTCACGTCCGAGCCGCACCCGCACCGCCGCGCGGACCAGCGCGCGCAGCGGCTTGACGATGGTGCGCGCGAGGAACAGCGACAGCTGGATCGAGATCAGCAGCGTCACCCCCAGCACGATCGCCAGCGTCTGCCGCGCATCGCGCACGGCCTGGGTGATGTCGGGCGCATTGCGGGTGGTCAGCAGCAATTCGCCCGCGGTGCCGATCGGGGTCGCGGCGGTGATCACCGGGCTTTCGTCGGGGGCCGAGCGTTCCATCACGATGGTGCTGTGCGTGCGGCTCGCGTCGCCCACTTCGGGCCAGCTGGTCGCTGCATCGATCGCGGGCTGGGTGTATGGCGGAATCGGCGGCGTGCCGAGCGTCCAGTTCATCGAGCGGTCGAGCACCCGCGCGGCATTCAGATACCACGGATCGGCCTGCGGATCGGCGAACACAAAGCTGGGTCCGGCGACCTTGAAACTATCGAGCGTGAGCTGCCCGTCGGCGCCATAGACCCGCAGCCGCAGGTGCTGGTCGGTGCCTATCTGCGCGGCCATCGCGGCGCGTTCGCGCGGGTTGGTCTGGGCGAGCCCGGCGGCGGCGATCTCGGCCTCGGCGCTGGCCAGCTTGAAGCGTTCGGCGACCAGCTGCTTGCGGTACGAATCGAGGTAGAACAGGCTCCCCGCCATCAGTCCCAGCGCAATGATGTTGACCGCCAGAATGCGCGCGGTGAGCGAGGTGCGCCGCGTCCAGTAGAGGCGGCGCTGGCGCACCGGCAGCGTTACGGTGTCAGGCATCGGTGAACGAATACCCCGCGCCGTAGAGTGTCTCGATCGCTGAGAACTGCGGATCGACCGCGCGGAATTTGCGCCGCAGCCGCTTGATGTGACTGTCGATCGTGCGGTCGTCGACGAACACGTCGTTCGAATAGGCCGCGTCCATCAGCTGGTTGCGGTTCTTGATCACCCCGGGGCGGCTGGCCAGTGCCTCGAGCAGCAGGAACTCGGTGACGGTCAGCGAGACCGGCTCGCCTTGCCAGGTGACCTGGTGCCGCGCCGGGTCCATGACCAGCCGCCCGCGCGCCAGTTCCTCGCTTGGGGCGCTCTCGGCATCCGCCGCCGCATCGCCGCGCGCCAGCTCGCTGCGGCGCAGGATCGCACGGATGCGGGCAACCAGCAGCCGCTGGCTGAACGGCTTGGTAATGTAGTCGTCCGCGCCCAGCGCAAGGCCGAGCGCTTCGTCGGGCTCCTCGTCCTTGCTGGTCAGGAAGATCACCGGCAGCGCGCTCTTTTCGCGCAGCTTTTGCAGCAGTTGCAGCCCGTCCATGCTCGGCATCTTGATATCGCAGACGGCAAGGTCGGGCGGATTTTCGAGCAACGCCTTCAATGCCGCGACCCCGTCAGAATAGACCCGGGTGATGAAACCTTCGGCCTGCAAGCCGATCGAGACCGTGGTCAGGATGTTGCGATCGTCGTCGACCAGCGCGATGACTTGCGGTGCGGGATGTTCGGGGGATGGTGCGGGACTGTCGGCCATGGGTGCGATGGGACGCGCTTTGCTGGCTGCCTGACGGGAGCAATGGGGTAGCGCGGAACGGGGGGCAGCGCAATCGCGCCGGATTGTGGACTTAGTATATTGAAATGAAACAGGAGTTTGACCCTAATCGAGCAATTTGACGGAATCACCTGCAGCGACTATGCGCGCCGAACACCTCCGGCGCATTCGTATGTGATCGAGCCCGCAAGCAGCGCGGCGCGGTAACCGGAAACTGACGGAGATTGCATTGACCGCTACGCTTTCGCATCCGCTTGCCGCGCAGGGCATCGTCACCTCGGCGGCGATTCACGCCAACCTCGGCACCGCGCCGCTGGTCGAGCATGCGCTGAACAAGGGCGAAGGCAAGCTGACGAAGGACGGTGCGCTGCTGGTCGATACCGGCAAGTTCACTGGACGCAGCGTGAAGGACAAATTCGTCGTCCGTGACGCAATCACCGAAAGCACGATCAACTGGGGCCCGATCAATCAACCGATGGGAGGCGAGCACTGGGCGAACCTGAAGGCCGATTTTCTCGCTGCCATCAAAAACCAGAACGAACTTTACGTCGCCGACCTGTTCGGCGGGAGCCAGCCCGAATATCGCGTCAATGTGCGCGTGATCACCCAGATGGCCTGGCATAACCTGTTTATCCGTACCTTGCTGGTGCGGCCGACGGCTGCGGAGCTGGCCAGCTTTGCGCCCGAATACACGATCATCAACCTGCCCAGCTTCAAGGCCGACCCGGTGCGCCACGGCTGCCGCAGCGATACGGTGATCGCGGTCAATCTGACCGAGAAGCTGATCCTCATCGGCAACACCGAATATTCGGGCGAAATGAAGAAGGGCGTGTTCGGCCTGCTCAACTTCCTGCTGCCGGCGCAGGGCGTGATGCCGATGCATTGTTCGGCCAACATCGGTGCCGACGGCAAGAGCGCGATCTTCTTCGGCCTGTCTGGCACCGGCAAGACCACGCTTTCGGCCGACGCCAGCCGCACGCTGATCGGCGACGACGAGCACGGCTGGTCGGATGAAGCGGTGTTCAACTTTGAAGGCGGCTGCTACGCCAAGATGATCAATCTCTCGGCCGAGGGCGAGCCGGAGATTTACGCGACCACCAAGATGTTCGGCACGATCCTGGAAAACGTCACGATCGACGAAGATACGCGCGAGCTCGATTTCACCGACGCCAGCAAGACCGAGAACACCCGCGGCGCCTATCCGATCGAGTTCATTCCGAACACCAGCAAGGAAAACCTCGGCCCGCCGCCGTCGAACATCATCCTGCTCACCGCCGACGCCTTCGGGGTGCTGCCGCCGATTGCCCGGCTCACGCCGGACCAGGCGATGTATCACTTCCTCTCGGGTTACACCGCCAAGGTCGCCGGGACCGAAATCGGCGTGACCGAACCGACGGCAACCTTCAGCACCTGCTTCGGCGCCGCCTTCATGCCGCGCCACCCCAGCGTTTACGGCAACCTGCTGAAAAAGCGGATCGCCGAGGGCGGGGCACAGTGCTGGCTGGTCAACACCGGCTGGTCCGGCGGCCAGGCGACCGATCCGGGCATCAAGCGCATGCCGATCAAGGCGACCCGGGCGCTGCTTAATGCCGCGCTCGACGGCAGCCTGAACAATGCCGAATTCAAGAAGGATCCAAACTTCGGCTTCGACGTGCCGGTCGCGGTCCCCGGGGTTGACAGCAAACTGCTCGATCCGCGCGCGGCCTGGGCCGACGGGGACGCTTACGATCAAACCGCGCAAGATCTGGTCGGCAAATTCATCGAGAATTTCGCCCAGTTCGAAGCTCACGTCGATCAATCGGTGCTCGAATCCGCGCCCAAAGCAGCTTGATAAGGCCGGAATAAATCCCGATTTAGCTTTCTTAGTGCCGCTGCTGGGCTTAGCTTGGCGCTTTCCGCACCGAGGAGTCGTCAGCATGGGTATTTTCGACAGCATCATGGGCCAGGTCGGTCAGCACGCCGACGTCGGCAATCTGGCGACCAAGCTCGGCCTCTCGCCCGAAATGGCCGAAAAGGCGATCGCCGCGCTGGGCCAGTCGCATGAAGAACCCGGCGATACGATTGCGGGCGCGGCCGCCAAGACCGGCCTCGATGCCGGGGTGCTGAGCCAAATCGTTGACCAGATCGGCGGCGAGGGTTCGCTCGGGCAATATGCCCAGCTGCTCAAGGACAGCCCGATCGCCTCGGGCCTGCTCGGCAGCCTCGACAAGGACGGCGACGGCAACCCGCTGAACGATATCGTCGGGATGGCCAAGGGGCTGTTCGGGAAGAAGTAAGCGCCAATCTCAATCACAAAAAAGGGCCGTGACACGGGATGCGTCACGGCCCTTTTTATTGGGCTCAAGCCAGCATCTGCAAGCCGTGCTTCTGGACAATGGAAAGCAGTTTCAGCGCCATGCCGCTGGGGCGCTTGGCTCCGGTTTCCCACTTCTCGACGGTGGACTCGCTGGTGTTGAGATAGCGCGCGAACACCGGCTGGCTGACCTTGTTTGATTCACGCAGCTTTTTGATATCCTTGGGCGCGAACGCGGGTGTTGCCGAGAGGCAGTCCTCATCGAACTCGCGCATAGTTGCCTTGTCGATCACGCCGATGCGGTAAAGCGACTGGGCGGAGAGGTGGGCGGCCTCCATGGCATCGCTTTTGTAAATACGCTTGATCACAATCCTTGCTCCAATTCAAATCCCCAGATCAGTGCTTCAGCGGGTCATTGCAGATTTCGATCCACTGTCCGTCATCTATCTGGCGTTGCGCTGTTTCACCGGTCATTTTGCCATATTGCTTGGCGATAGCTCGGTAGACTTTCAGTTCATCCTCATCGAGGTTGGCCTTGTCCTGCTTGGCGAACAAAAACTCATAGACCCAAAAATCCCCACCGCGCGCCAGGATGATCGAACGGTACTGGTTATTCGATAGGCGTTTTTTAAACACGCCGCCGCCCAGATCGTCTGCCTGGCCCGCGATCACTTGCGCAATCGCCTTGCACAGGATTGGATCCGAAATTTTGGCCTTCTTCGCCGCCCTGGCAAACCACGCCGACTTGAAGGCGCGCGGATGGGCGGGATCGAGCATGGCTCGATGTAGCACTGAGTGCTATCTAATGCAAGGTCGGGGTCCTGATGGAAAAAACCCGGCGCACCCTTCGGCGGCCGGGCCTTTGTTTCTCGTGCGCGAAAAGCTCAGTCGAGCAGTTCGGCCGGGACCATGCCGCCGTTGTCGGCGAGCGCCTTCATCACCTGCTTCTGCAGCGCGATGTTGTCTTCGGCCGAGCCCGCATAGTCGGCATTGCCCAGTTCGTGCGCGAGCGCCTTGCGGTTTTCGTAGCTCGCGTCGATCCCGACCAACTTCAGCAGATCGACCACCGAGGTGCGCCAGTTGAGGTTGTCAGCGCCGTTCATCGCACCGAGCGCGGCAGCGATATCGACCGGCGCGGCGGGCGCGGGGGCGGCGTCGTTCATCGGGATGGCCGGGGTTTCGGCGGTGGGCGCAGGCGCGGCTTCGGCTTTATGGCCGAAGATTGCGTCCTTGATCTTGCTGAATATCGACATCGGATAGCTCCTTGGTTGCGGCGACTCGTTGCCGCTGGGCACGCCCCCTGCCGGGCTTGGTCTAGCACGTCTGCATGACCGTTACAGTGCTGAATCAGCGCGCAGACTTCGCCGCAATATAGCGCGAGACAGTGTCGCCCAGCACATCGAGCGGGACATTGCCGCCGGTCACCACCGCATCGTCGAAATCGCGCAGATCGTAGGCCGCGCCGAGCGCCTGCCTGGCGCGCTCGCGCTGGGCGAGGATCTCGGTGTGGCCCATCTTGTAGTCGCAGGCCTGCCCCGGCCAGGCGCAGTAGCGATCAACCTCGGGAGTAACCGAGGACAGCCCCGAGCCGTTAGTCTCGGAGAACCAGGTGATCGCATGATCGCGGCTCCAGCGCTTGGCGTGGAGCCCGGTGTCGACCATCAATTTCGGGGACAATTTCGGGGACACAATTTCGGGGACACAATACTAAATAGCTCCTCCGTCCCCATCCTAGAGCTTTACCTTGAGCGTCTGAGCGAAGGCGCGATCGAATTAAGTATTGTGTCCCCGGAATTCCCCGGAATTCCGCTGCCGCTTTACCCCGGACACTCGCCGCTGCAGCAAGGAACGACCCAATTGCGCCTCCCGCGCCGCGATCCAGGGAGCGAAAAGGGAGCATCTGAGTGCGGGTGCGGCCGGCTTAAGTATTGTGTTCCAGAATTGTCTCCAGAATTGTTGCAAGGTCACACGAAGGTCACACCAAAATCATGGCGATGCGGCGGGCTGTGCGGCCCGAAATGGGAAAGGGGACGACGAAAAAGGTCGGAGCTGAGAATGCTTGTCCTGCGCCTGCCAAAGGGATCAGGTTGGCAAGAGCGTGGCAGATTGCGGATATGTAGGAAAGGTCAGAGCGAGGCGGGAGCGTCTGAGCGGGGCGCGACCGAATTAAGTATTGTGTCCCCGAATTTTTGTCCCCGGAATTTTGTCCCGAATTAAGTATTGTGTCCCCGGAATTGCGGAATTGCAAGAGATATTACTACTGGGTTATTTTCACATCTTGAACTGTACAGTCAGATTTTCGCATTATGACTACTATGGCTCCGCCAATAGATGGTTCTTTATTTTCAAATGTAAATTTCATACTGCTATGATATTCATCAATCGAATGCTTAAAAACCTTGGAGGTATCTGGCCGAAATGTACTATCAACGTACTGGATTGCCTTGCGTTCTGCGATTTTATTGTCACAGTATTCATGTCCCTCACAGGACGAGAGAGAAATAAGACAAAGAATTATTG
>JANYGC010000108.1 GCA_025359425.1 Sphingomonadaceae bacterium | reverse complement strand
GCCGGTGGCGCGCGCGGCAGGCACACCCTTGAGGAAATCGCTGCCCAGCAGCGAGCCGCCGACCGGGTTATCGGGGCGGCGGCGCGGGCGTGTGTCGGCAGATGTAGCGGGAGCCGGCTTGGGCTGGACGGCTGGCTGGGGCTTGGTCGCGGCACGCGCGGCGGGCAGCGGAGCCGGGCGCAGTGCCGGGATGGCTTTGACCAGCGGCTGCGGCACCGGCCTGGGTACGGGCTGGGCGACGGGCGGGATAACCGGCCGGGGCTCGGGCAGCGCGGGTTCTACAGCCAGGATCGGCGCGACTGCGGGCGCGGGCTGAGCCGCTTCGGGCGCGGTTTCGGCGGGTGCCGCGTCTTCGGCCAGGGTTACGGTCATCCGCGCGGGTTCGGGCAAAGGCGCGGGCACGGGCGGGTGCCAGAGCAGCGCGGCGACAAGCGCCAGATGCGCCGCCAGCGCCATGCCAAGACCGATGCGCTCTTCGCCGCGGAGCCGCGCGAATGGGGAGGATTGCGCCATTCCCACCGGCCTAGGGCGCTTTCACTGAACCGTTGGTGACCAGCGAGATCGCATTGAACCCGGCGCGGTTGAGCTCGCCCATCACTGCCATGACCCGCCCGTACTCCAGGCCCTTGTCGGCGCGCAGGGTGACCAGCGGCGGCTTTCCGGCGGATTCGCGCGGAAGCCCGGCGAGGCGGTCGGCCAGTTCGCCTGGCGCGACTTCGCTCTGGTCGAGGAATACCTTGCCGTCCGCGGGCATCGAGATCGTCACCGCGCGCGCATCCTGCCCCAGCGCCTTGGCCCGGCTGTCGGGCAGATCGACCGGGACCCCGGCGCTCAGCAGCGGCGCGGTGACCATGAAGATGATCAGCAGCACCAGCATCACGTCGACCAGCGGAGTGACGTTGATCTCCGCCATCGGCGCGCGGCCCCGGCGGGAGCGGCGGCGTGAGGGGACGAAGGCCATGCTAAATCCTCCCCCGTTGGGGGAGGTGGCAGCGCGCAGCGCTGACGGTGGGGGCCTGATGCAGGCGCAGCTCTGAATGCCCCCACCGCCTCGCTTCGCTCGGCACCTCCCCCAAGGGGGGAGGATTGCGTTGCACCTCCATCACTGCCCCTCCAGCTCGCGGCTGAGGCTGGCGTGGAAGCGGTCGGCGAAGCGTTGCAGCCGGGCTTCGAGCTGGTCGACCCGGTGCGAGAAACGGTTGTAGGCAATCACCGCGGGAATGGCCGCGAACAGCCCGATCGCGGTGGCGAACAGCGCCTCGGAAATCCCCGGCGCGACCACTGCGAGCGATGAATTCTGCTGCTGGCCGATCTGGTAAAACGAATTCATGATCCCCCAGACCGTGCCGAACAGGCCAACAAATGGCGCGACCGCGCCAACCGTGGCGAGGAAGTTGAGCCGCTCCGCCAGCCGTTCGGCCTCTTGGGCAATCGCGCTGTCCATCGCCTGCGCCAGCCGCTGACGGGTGCCGTCCTTGTCCAAAGTCTTGCCGCCGGTCGAGCGCCGCCATTCGGCCAAGCCAGCAGCGGCGACTTGGGCAACCGGCACATCTCCTTTACCGCGCTCGGCCTGGAACGCGTCGATGTCGCTCGCCTTCCAGAAATCGCGCTCATAAACGTCGCAGCGCTTGCGGATGCCAGCATAGCGCAGGCTGAACGAGACTATGATGGTCCAAACCCAGACCGAGGCGAGCAACAGCCCGGCCATTACGACTTGCACGACGATGTCAGCATCGAGGAACAGCCGCACCGGGTTGAGATGAGCCGAGGTCACGGACGGGGTCGCGGCGGCGGCGAGCAGGGCGAGAATCGTCATGAGGTTCCTTCGGGCAATATTGTCGCAAAGGCCGCGCGCCAGCTATCGGGCATCCGGCGCGGGCGGCCATCGGGGGCGACAAAGCCGACCCGCAGGCGCGCTTCGGCGAGTAGCTTTCCGCCCATCAGCGCGGCGGTCTGATGCATCCGGCATGATGCGGCGCGCAACTCTTCACAGCGGGTCTCGATCAGCACGGCATCGTCGAGCTTGGCGGGAGCGAGGTAACGGATATTGAGTTCGGCGACGGCAAAGGCGCCGTGCCCGGCCTCGTTCGCCGCGCGCTGGTCGATCCCCAGCAGCCGCACGAAGTCCGACCGCGCTCGCTCGAACCAGCGCAGGTAATTGGCGTGATAGACCACCCCGGACAAGTCGGTGTCCTCAAAATAGGCGCGCACCGCGAAACGGTGCAACGGGCCTTCGATTCTGCCGCTGGGGGGGTCCGGAAATGACGTCATGCAGCCGCGGCCTTAGCAACTGCGGGACTCGCGAGGCAAGGGGCTTGCGGCCTTACCGTGCCAGCATCGGGCCGAGCGGGCGGCCGCCGAACAGGTGGATGTGGAGGTGCGGGACCTCCTGATGCCCATGCTGCCCGACATTGGCGAGCAAGCGGTAACCCGGTTCCACCAGCCCGAGATCACGCGCTACCGTGCCGACCGCTCGGACAAATCCGGCGATCTCCGCCGCGCTCGCCGAGGCCGAGAAATCGTCCCAACTGACGTAAGCACCCTTGGGGATCACCAGCACATGCACCGGCGCTTGCGGGGCGATATCGTGGAAGGCCAGCGCCCATTCGTCTTCGTAAACCGTGCGGTTCGGAATTTCGCTGCGCAGGATCTTCGCGAAGATGTTCTGGTCGTCATACGGCAGGGTGGCGTCGATCGGCATCAGCGCGCAGCTTTTTCGGCGATCCCGCTGGTGCCTTCGCGGCGGTCGAGTTCAGCCAGCACGTCTTCAAGCGGCACGCCCTTGGCGTCGAGCAGGACGAGCAGGTGGAACAGCACATCCGCCGACTCGCCGACCAGGTCCTCGCGGCTGCCTGAGAGCGCGGCCACAACGGCTTCGACGGCCTCTTCGCCCAGCTTGCGCGCAATCACCGGCACCCCCCGCTGGTTAAGCTTGGCCACCCAGCTGGTTTCCGGGTCGGCGTCGCGGCGCGCGGCGATGGTCGCGGCAAGGCGGGATAAAGTGTCCATACCTGCGGAATGCGGCGCGGGGCCGCGCGGGTCAAGTCAGTCTTGGGGGGGAGGGCGCTTGGCACCGCGGCGGCCGATGATCACCCCCGCCACCCCCAAGGCCAGCAAGGTCAGGTCGGTCGGCTCGGGAATGGGCACCCCGCCGCTGGCCAAGGCCGGGCTTGCAGCCAGAGCCGCCGCTACCGTGATTGCCAGATTGATTGCCGCCTTGCCCATGGCCACCACCTGCACTCGCCGGCGCCCGGCCGCAACCGAGTCGACGGCGGCGTCCCATGACGGGACTGTTATGTTTCAGCAGCTTACGCTCAGGCGCGGGCGGGCAGTCCGGCAGCGCGCAGCGCGGCGTGGGCTTCGCCGATCGAGTGCTGGCCGAAGTGGAAGATCGAGGCGGCGAGCACCGCGCTGGCATGGCCTATCGTCACGCCTTCGACCAAGTGCGCCAGGCTGCCGACCCCGCCGCTGGCGATCACCGGCACCGAGACCGCGTCGGCGATGGTGCGGGTGAGTTCGAGGTCGTAACCGGCGCGGGTGCCATCGCCGTCCATCGAGGTAACCAGCAATTCGCCCGCACCCAGCTGGGCCAGGCGAATGGCGTGCGCGATGGCGTCGATCCCGGTCCCCGTGCGCCCGCCGTGGGTGAAGATTTCCCACCCCGAAGCCGTCTTGCGCGCATCGACCGAGGCGACCACGCACTGGCTGCCCATCTTCTGCGCGATATCGCCGACCAGTTCGGGCCGCTCGACTGCAGCGGAATTGACCGCAACCTTGTCGGCCCCGGCGAGCAAGAGGGCGCGGGCATCTTCCACCGAACGCACCCCGCCGCCCACGGTCAGCGGCATGAAGCACACTTCGGCGGTGCGCCGCACCACCTCGAGCAAGGTCCCGCGCCCTTCGTGGCTGGCGCTGATGTCGAGAAAGCACAGTTCGTCGGCACCGGCGGCATCATAGGTGCGTGCCTGTTCGACCGGATCGCCGGCGTCCTTGAGGTCGATGAAGTTCACGCCTTTCACAACGCGCCCATCGCGCACATCGAGGCAGGGAATGACGCGGATGCGGACGGTCACGCCCGCTCCGCCATCGCAATTGCAGCGGCCAGATCGAGCCGCCCGTCATACAGCGCCCGCCCGGTGATCACGCCCTCGATCCCTTCATCCGCGTGGAGCGCCAGCATCCGGATATCATCCAGTCCCTTGACCCCGCCCGACGCGATCACCGGAAGGTCAACCCGCCGCGCCAGGTCGAGCGTGGCGTCGATGTTGCAGCCCTTGAGCATCCCGTCGCGGCCGATGTCGGTGAACAGCAGGCTCGCCACCCCCGCATCCTCGAACCGGCGGGCCATGTCGACCACCGGCACGTCGGACACCTCCGACCAGCCTTCGGTCGCGACCATACCGTCCTTGGCGTCGACCGCGACCACAATCCCGCCCGGCCAATCGCGCGCCATGTCACGCACGAATTGCGGGTCCTTGAGCGCGGCGGTGCCCATCACCACGCGGGCAACCCCGACGTTGAACCAGCCTTCGACCGCCTGCGCGGTGCGGATCCCGCCGCCCAATTGGATATGCCCGGGGAACACCTCGATAATCGCATCGACCGCGTCGCGGTTCTCGGCCCGGCCCGCGAACGATCCGTCGAGATCGACCACATGAAGGAACTGCGATCCGGCTTCGGCAAACAGCGTGGCCTGCGCCGCCGGATCGTCGCCATAGACCGTCGCGCGCGCCATATCGCCCTCGGCCAGGCGGACGACCTGGCCGCCCTTGAGGTCAATCGCGGGGAAGACGATCACGGCCGCCACTCCAGAAATTCCGCCAGCAAAGCCAGCCCGTAACCCTGGCTTTTCTCCGGGTGAAACTGCACCCCGACAATCGTGTCCTTCGCCACCGCCGCGACCAGCCCGCCGCCGTGGTCGGTCATCGCCGCGATGTGCTGCGGGTTGTCGGGGACGAAATGGTACGAGTGGAGGAAATAGGCCTCGCCCGGTTCGATCAACGCGCTGTGCGGGGTCAGTTCGACATCGTTCCAGCCCATGTGGGGGATCTTGATCGCAGGATCCGTGCGTTCGATCGCATGAACCTCGCCGCAGATCCAGCCGAGCCCGGCGGTCGTGCCATGCTCGACGCCGAAGTTGGCGAGCAATTGCATCCCCACGCAAATCCCGAGGAACGGCGCGCCGCCGACGCGCACCCGCTCGCTCAGCGCCTCTTCCAGGCCCGAAATCGCCCGCAGCCCCTCGGCGCAGGCCTTGAAACTGCCAACGCCGGGCAGGACGATGCGGTCGGCGGCGCGGACCACCATCGGGTCGGAAGTTACCGTAACGCCATCCGCCCCGGCGGCCTTCAGCGCGTTTGCCACCGAGTGGAGATTGCCCGCGCCGTAATCGACCAGCGCGACGACCTCAGCCACGATCTTTGTCCCGCTGACGCGGGAGCAACACCAGCCCGCTCCCCCGGCCCGGCCACCCATTTAAGGTTACCCTGAGGGTGGCCGGGCCGGGGGAGCGGGCTGGTGTTG
>JANYGC010000066.1 GCA_025359425.1 Sphingomonadaceae bacterium | reverse complement strand
GCCGAAACTTACCTTCGGTCCCGCTGCCAAAAGCGCTATCCCAGGCTCCGGCACTGCCGTTCCAAGGGTCCGTGGCAGACGAACTCGCGAAGCTAGCGAAGCTCCGCCAGGACGGCATTATCACTAGCGCCGAGTTCGAAGCTCAAAAGGCAAAACTATTAGGAAACTAACCGCGGCTCCCGCCACACGTGCGTGCAAGTCATGCCCGGGCAGATAACCGATTAAAGGGCGAAGGATGAGCACCTTCCTGACCGACTTCATGTTCGGAGAGCCCGTGGCGGTTCTCGATGCCGACGGTAAGCTGTTCGGGATCCCGTGCGGCTTCGTGATGTTCGATGACGGGGTAAGCTGGTCCGATGACGGCGTGCTTCAAGACTATTGTAGCCACCACCCAACACACCACTTGTATGGCAAGGTCGACTGGATCGACGGACGCCTGAAGTGCAAGGGCCTCACGTTTGCGCCAGGGGTGCTCCACGACTTCAAGTTCGGCAATGCCTGGGCCACCCTCAACCGCGACAAATGGCAGTGGCAGTCGATCCACAAGAGGCAGAACGCCAAGCTGCGCGTCGAGCGCATGCGGCTGGACGATCCGCCTGTCTAGTGAACTTGATATCACTGCCTTGCATATGGAAAGCGAAGGCCGAGGGACTGCTCAAGGGTGAGCTGAAGCGCCGCAATGTGTCCTACGGTCAGCTAGTCGAAAAGCTCGCCGCTGTCGGTGTGGTGGACTCTGAGCCAAATATCAGGAACAAGCTGAGCCGTGGCAAATTCACAGCGGTGTTCCTGATCCAATGCTTAGAGGCTATCGGCTCCTCTTCGTTGCGATTGGACTAGTCCTAGGGGGCCAGGCCCCACGCGCTCAAGGGGTTCCCAGCGCAAGCCCTGCCCCAAAAGAACAAACCGCACAACCCACTCGCGGCCCCGACGGGAAACCAAAGCCGCTTGCTGTCACCATTTTCGAAAGCCCGGAACAGGCAAAAGCTAGTGAGGGCCGAGAGACTGAAAGCGACAAGCACGATGCTCGCGATCTGGATGCCCAAATAAGAGCTGCCAATGCCACCGAAAAACAAATAGTGCCTTCGTGGCTTGCTGCCATTCTGAGCGCCGTTGGAACTGTACTCATTGTTTGGACCTTGTTCCTGACTCGCAGAGCTAACGCGATCTCTCGGGATGCGAGCCGGGCTTGGCTTAGCGTCACCGTATCTGAAACTGGAAAATTCTGGCTGAATGCCGAAAAACTGGAATTCTACTTTGACAATATCCTTGAGAACCACGGCGACTCGCCTGCTATCAAGGCCTATTGCAAAGGTTTTTTGGTCCTTGGCGACCCGCGCGAATTCGTTCTGCCTAGCCTCGACGAGATCGCCCCCGTCAAGTTCACCGATGCCGAATGCATTGTGTTCCCAAACTCGGCCCCAATGAGCACCGAGATAATTGCGGAACTGACTGGACCACTTCCCGACAAATCCGAAATCAACCTTGTTGTGGTTTGCCGGTATCGCATCGTGGGCCACGATGATTGGCGGTGCTCCACTCGGACTTTCAATCTCAGACCGAAGGTTGAAATGTATACGTCTAGCGGCAGGTTCCAGGACGGAATTTGTAGCTTGAGTGTCCCCAACAACTATGCCGAAAAAATCGACTTGCTCTTGAAGGAGCGGAACGATTGCCCGCCCACAGCCACCTAGCGCACCGCAAATGGTGACAACGGCCACCACGGCCAGTGACCAACGCCTAAGTATTGGTGCGCTTGCTACATAATGCCGGAAACTTCCTTAGCGAGTACAACTGGAGCCTGCCTGCGTTTATGACCGAGAGGGTTATCCCAGCCCGGGTTTGCAGTTTTCCAAACCGGAATTTCATGGACAGATGACCGCGTGCTGCAAGTGCTTTGCAGTCACCACTCGTACCATCCTTTAGAAGGGAGGGTCAGATCAAATGCGGGCAGCCTGAGCTATGATGGCTGGCGGTCCTCGCCCGCCTCGGTCTGGACGCCAAGCTCGGCAACGCTTGGCGCAGCCAGCGGCGTAGTTGCAAGGCACGGGCCGATTTACCATGGTCTGGAAGAAGACCGCTTGCCTCAGGCCCGCCCGCCCCACGGCCGTTTTCCTTCAAATCGCGGTTGATGACAGCATCGCAATCAGACTTTCGCAATTAAGCGTGGGATTTGACACGCTTCAGAACCGTGTTAGATACCACGGTATGCCAAAGCGACCCATCCGACTCGCCGTACACAAAACGTGGACACCAGCCTCTCTGGAGCGGCTGTGCGGATTAAAACCAGTCGCATTGCGTGATTTGCGCAGGCGAGGCCTCGCTCCCGAAGGTGAAAAGCGGACGCTTCGCCTGAATGAGGTCGCGCAGCTCTTCCTGCAATCCACATTGGTGGCACATGGCTTTGGGCCCAAGCGCATTAGTGTCATTGCCGAGCGTTACGCTTGTGCTTTGATGGGATACGCTTTGGACGAACCAAGTTCATGGTCCGATGAAGGCTCTTATCGCGCGTGGCTAGACGGTCCCGTATCCCAGCGAAAATCTCGCTACGTGCTCTTAAGTGGGTCAAGCCCGGAAGCGCAACTGGTCGATACATTAACGGAGTTGTCTTCCATAATTGAGCCAATAGTGACGGTGCTCGATCTCAAATCGCTTGGGCAAAAACTGAGCCTCCATCTGGCCGAACGTCCAAGTTCGGCCTCCGTTATCGGCAGTGGTACGAATTAGCATGACCTCTGCTTCGACGTTTAAACAAGCTGATCTGACAAAAGCGATTAAGGGGGCTCGCCAAGCCGGGCTGACGCCGAGCCGCTGCCGAATTAGCCCAGGGTCAGGCGAGATCGAATTGAGCTTCGATGATAGCCCCATGCACGGGCCAAACAGCTTCGACGCCATACTACGAGCGGCACGTGGCTAAGCGTTGGTTACCTAGCTGGGTGTCCGAATACGCTGATCGTCACGGCAAGGCCCGCTACCGTTTTCGGCGGAAGGGCTTTAAGCAATACCTGTTCAAGTGCGCGCCTGGGACCGAAGGCTTCCGGCAGGAATACAAGGCTTGCATGGATGGCTTGGCGGCCCCCGCTATCGAGCCTGGAGCCGGGCGTGTCGTTGCTGGCACCTTCGATGACCTAATTCTACGGTATTACCGCTCGGCCGACTTTCTCGATCCAAGTGATCGGACACGCGCGATCTATCGTGGCGTCCTTGAGCGTTGGCGAAAGAAATACGGCAGCGCCAACGTTCGCGACCTGAAAACCCGTCATGTCGAGGAAATGATGGCCGAAAGGCTCCCCCACCGAACATCTGCAAACATGCTGCGCAAGCGCCTTCGAGCGCTGATGGACTTTGCCAAACGCCAAGAGTTGGCAGGCGAAAACCCGGTGCTGGGAACGAAGCCTTACAAGGTGGACACCACCGGCTTTCATACCTGGACTGAGAGCGAAATCTCGCAGTTTGAAACGCGACACCCTATCGGAAAGAAAGCGCGGCTGGCACTCGACTTGATGTTGTGGACTGGCCAGCGCGGCGGCGATGCCCGAGTGATGGGGCCGCAGCACGTCCGGGACAACCGGTTGCATGTGACACAGCAAAAGACAGGCGCTATCGTTTCGCTCCCAATCCTACCCGCGCTCGCGCAGTCAATCATTGCAGCTCGGCCAAGCGATCTAGTCTTCCTGCTGAGCGAGCACGGCAAGCCGTATTCGGTCAAAGGCTTCGGGAACAAGTTCCGCCAGTGGTGCGATGAGGCGGGCCTCCCACGCTGCTCCGCCCATGGGTTGCGCAAAGCGGCGGCACGTCGCTTCGCGGAAGCTGGGTGCAGCAATCAACAGATCAAAGCCTGGACCGGCCATACGACCGACAGCGAGGTCTCCCGCTACACCGCCGCCGCCGATCAACCGCTGATGGCGGACAAGGCTGGCGCGATGCTGATGGCTTACCTTCGCGAACAGTTAGCCATTCACGAGCGCAACACCTTGGAAAAGGAAGCTTAAATGCAGAACGTGGTGCACCCGACAGGATTCGAACCTGTGACCCCTGCCTTCGGAGGGCAGTACTCTATCCAGCTGAGCTACGGATGCGTGGCTGCGGCGGTTAGCAGCGAGATCGCGCCAGCGCCAGTGGGTTTGTTTGCGGGGCGCCCCGCGGGTTAGCAATTTGGCAAGCGAAGCGGCGCTATAGGCTCAGCCATGAACATGCACTCCAGCTTCACCCCAGCCGGGACCGGCACGCTGCCCACCTCGGGCCGCGCCGAATTCGGGCAGGCTTCGGCCAGCGCGATGAGCATGAAGTGGTCGGCGCTGCACGATGCGGTGAACGTGGTCGGCATGCTCGCCGGGCTCGCCGCCGAGCCGACCCGGGCCGAGATCCGCAATTTCCCCGCGGTGATGCGCGATACCGGTGGCTGGCGGCGCGAGCTGGCCGAGCAAGGTATCGACGACCTCTCGGCGGTCATGCAGCCGGGCCTCGCCGCACTGCTCGCGGTTCACGCCCGCGGTGCGGGCCCGGCGGTCCCGGCCCTGGCGTTGTGGCAGGAATTCCAGGCCGCCCGCGCCGGGCTTTTGGCTTTGGTGCCACCACCAGGGGTTCATACCGCGCGCCGGATGAGCTGAGCGCCGCAATCCAAACCATTGCAAGGTTCGTGGTCTGTTCCTAGAGTGCGGCGATGTCCGCCGTCCAGCCACTGCCCGATTCCCAACCGCGCGAACTCGCGTCACCCGCGGCGGCGGCGGTCGCGCGGGGCATTTGCCGTCTGTTTGCCCAGAACGATATCTGGTGCCTGCCCGAAATGCCGCTGCTGAGCGGACGGCGCGCCGACCTGATGGGGATCGACGCCAAGGGGCATTTGATCATTGTCGAGATCAAGGTCGCGCGCGGTGATCTGCTGGGCGATGCGAAGTGGCATGAATATCTCGACTATTGCGACCGGTTCTACTGGGGCCTCGCCCCGCAGCTTGACCGCGCCTGCATCGAGCTCCCCGGCTTCCGGCCCGAGCGCTGCGGGGTGATCGTGGCTGATGGCTATGACGCCGAGATCCTCCGCGCGGCGGCGACCGTGCCGCTCGCCGCGGCGCGGCGCAAGGCCATGACCAAGCGGCTCGCGCGCGCTGCGCTGCGCCGGCACCTGGGTCTGGTCGATCCCCAGTTCGCGCCGCGCTGGGAGAGTTGACCGGAGCCGCGCCTTGCGCCTAACCGCTGGCTGGTGATCGCGACCGGACCTTCCCCCGTCACTCCTCCGCCCAAGACCGGGCTGACTGCCCCGGGCCGCCCGCTTGCCCCGTTCCGCTTCCCGGCCTTCCGCGCGATCTGGATCGCCAACTTCGCCTCGAACATCGGCTCGATGATCCAGTCGGTTGGGGCCTCGTGGCTGATGACCGACCTGACCAGCTCGCACCAGCTGATCTCGCTGGTCCAGGCTTCGACCACCACTCCGGTGATGCTGCTGGGCATGTTCGCCGGCGCAATTGCCGACAATTACGACCGGCGGCTGGTCATGCTTGCGGCGCAGTGGTTGATGCTGGTGGCCTCGGCACTGCTTGCCGCTTTGGCGTGGAGCGGCGCGATCGGACCGTGGTCGCTGCTCGGCTTTACCCTGCTGGTCGGGTGCGGCACCGCACTGAACGGGCCGGCGTGGCAAGCCTCGGTGCGGATGCAGGTCGGCCCCGGTGACTTGTCGCAAGCGATTTCGCTCAACACCATCGCGTTCAACCTGGCGCGCAGTGTCGGGCCTGCGCTGGGCGGCATATTGATCGCGCTGACCAGCCCGGCGCTGGCCTTTGCGCTGAATGCGCTGAGTTTCGTCGCGCTGATGGTCGTGCTGATGCGCTGGCATCCCGAGCAGCCGAGCCGCATCCGCCAGCCGATGCTCGCCTCGATTGCCACCGGCATAAGGTTCTGCGCCGCGTCCAGTCCGGTCCGCCGGGTGCTGGTGCGCGGGTTCGCCTTCGGGTTTGGCGGGGTCGGGTTCCTCGCGCTGCTGCCCGTCGTGGTCCGCAGCCGGATCCATGGCAGCGAGCTCGACTATGGCCTGCTCCTGGGCGCGTTCGGGCTGGGCTCGATCATGACCGCGCTGTGGGTCGCGCCGTTACGCCGGCGGTTCGGCAGCGAGGCCGTGGTCGGCACTGCCTCGGTCCTGTTCGCCTTGGCGCTGTTCCCGCTGGCCTCAGCCCAGACGCTTGCCCCGGCGTTGGCGGCGGGATTGCTGGCGGGGGGCAGCTGGGTCGCCGCGCTGACCAGCCTCAACGTCGCGATGCAATTGCGCTCGCCCGAGGCGATCCTCGGGCGGTGCATGGCGATTTACCAGTCGGTCACTTTCGGCGGGATGGCGCTGGGCGCCTATGCACTGGGGGTGCTCGCCGATGTGCTTACGGTGCCCGGCGCGATCCGCTGCGCGGCAGGGCTGCTGCTGGTCCTCGCGCCGCTGGTGCGCTGGCTCGCGCCGATGCCCGCGAAAGACGAGGGCCGGGTCAGCGCGTGACCGTTGGTTGCGTTGACGCGGAAGCAACACCGCGCAACTTAACGCTTAATTTACCATGTTGCGCCAAACCGGGCTTCGAAGGGAAACCGGGGACTTTGCATGGACACCTATCGCGGCCTATTTTCTGACAATAGCGAGTCTGGCGAAGACTGGCCCGAGGTCGAATTCGGCGAGGAAGAGGCCCCGCGCGAAGCGCCGCCCAGCCCGGTCGGGCAGGACGAGCGCCGCATGCAGGTGCGCGCCTACAACCACTGGGCGAGCCTGCTCGACAACCGCAATTTTCCCTCGATCGAGGACCTCGATCCCACGGCCCTGCCCGATTTCGGGCCGTACAGCGTGCTGCTCGACTTCACTGGCGGGATCGAAAACCCGGCGATCCAGTTCCTCGGCGAAAAGCTCGCCAAGGAATGCGGCACCGACGGCGAAATCCACGCGCTCGCCGATGTCCCTGCACGCTCGCTGTTGTCTCGGATCACCGACCACTACATGCAGATCCTCGCCAACCAGGCACCGATCGGGTTCGAAGCCGAATTCGTCAACCAGCGCGAGCAGACGATCCTCTACCGTGGGATCCTGCTGCCGTTTTCGAGCGACGACGATACGATCGACTTTATCTACGGGGTGATCAACTGGAAGGAACTGGCCGACCAGCAGACCACCGACGAACTGCTCCACGAGATCGACCAGGCCTTGGAAATTGCCCCCATCGCCGGGTTGCAGCGCGATCTGCCGGTGACCGACTGGAGCGATGAACCCGCCGAGCTGATCGACCCCGTACCGCCGGTCTTCGGTGACGACGACTGGGCTCCGCTCGAACTGACCGATGCCATTGCCGATGACGACGACGGCGTGCTCGATCTCACTTCACTAGCCGGCGACGCGCCTGATGCAGCCGAGTTCCCCGCGCCGGCCTTTGCCCCGCTCGAACTCGACACGCTGGCCGAAGACGATGGGCTCGAACTGTCGAGCATTGCGGAAGCCGACATGGAACTGGCTGATTGGCTCGCCTCGGCGCGCGAACTGGCCGAGGCCGCGCGCGGCAGCGAAGACCGCACCCGCCACGCGCTTTACGCTGCGATCGGCAAGGCTTACGACTTCTCGCTCGCGGCGCACGATGCGCCCGAGGATTTCGCCGAACTGGTGACCGATTCGGGACTGACCGTGCAGGACCGCGCGCCGATGACCCCGGTGGTCAAGCTGGTGTTCGGCGCCGATTACGACAAGACCCGCCTGACCGAATTCGCCACCGCGCTGAGCCATGCCCAGCGGCTCGGCCTGCCGCAGGGCGCGCTCGGCGAATACCTGCGCTCGGCCCCCGGCGGGCTCAAGGGCGTGGTCACCGAAGAACGCCGACTCAAGCGCGAGGACAGCGGCCAGGTCGCCGCTCCGCTGCGCGATGCCCCGCGCGAAGCGCTGGCCAAGAAGCTGCGCCAGCTCGATCATTTCCCGCTCGATACCGTGGCCAGCGAAGGCAGCGAATTCACCCTGCTGGTCGCGCGCCGCCTGCCCAGTGGCGAAGTGGTGCTGCTCGGCGAAGTGGCGGACGATGTGCCCTTGCTCGAACGCGCCGCACGCAAGCTCGTTTAGGTCCGATCAATATCACCCCCGGAGGGCGTTGCGCTGAAAGGCGTGGCGCCTTCGGGCGTTCGCGGATAGGCTCGGGCGATGGCGGCGGGGCGAAAGAAAATCGGCAAGATGGGTTGGACCTTGATCGCGCTCGCGCTGATCGCGCTGGTTATGTTCAACCTCTGGCGCTGGGCTCTGGCCAACAACGCCGTGGCGCTGCTCGACTGGGGCGACCGCCAGTTCGGCGGCAATGCGGGCTACCGGATCGCACTGGCTGACGGGCCTTACGGGGCCGACGCGCAGCAGCGGATCGCGGTCATCGTCCCCGACCAGCCTTCAGCGCGCCCGCGGCCGGTGGTCATTTTCATCCACGGCGGCAGCTGGGCCTTCGGTGATCCACGCGACTACCGGTTCATCGGCCGGACGTTGGCGCGCGAGGGCTATGTCGTGGTGCTGCCCGGCTACCGGCTGGGCGGCCCCGGCAAGTTCCCGCACATGATCGAGGACGGTGCAACCGCCGTCGCCTGGACCCGCACTCATATTGCGCAGTATGGCGGCGACACCGGCCAGGTGGTGTTGATGGGCCATTCGGCGGGGGCCTACAACGTCATGATGCTGGGCCTCGAGCGGCAATGGCTGGGCCGCGCCGGGGTGCCCGATGGTTTTATCAAGGGCGTGATCGGACTGTCCGGGCCATACGACTTCTACCCGTTCACTTCGGATTCGACGCGGCATGCGTTCGGCGATGCGCCCGACCCGGTGCTGACCCAGCCGATCCACTTCGTCCGCGGCGATGCGCCGCATGTCCTGTTGATCACCGGCGCTGCCGACACCACGGTCAAGCCGCGCAACAGCATCGCCCTGGCCAAGGCCTTGACCGAGGCCGGACTGCCGACCCGGCCGGTGGTGTTGAACGGAGTCGATCATGGCGGTACGGTCATGATGATGGCCGCGCCGTTCAGTCGCGACCGCCGGGTGCTGGATCCGGTGCTCGCGTTCCTAGCCGCGCAGTGCCAGCCAAACACGGGCCAGCTGAAGCCAGCTTCACCCCCGGTTCAGCCGCACTCGCGCTAGGACGGCAAGCAATGCGCACGATCCCCCGCCTTCTGGCCCGCTGCACGGCCGCGCTGCTGATTTTCACGCTGACCAGCCAGGCGGCGATGGCGCAATCGATCCTGCGTGATGCCGAGACCGAAGCGCTGCTCCACGACCTTGCCACGCCGCTGGTCAGCGCCGCCGGGCTCGATCCGCGCAATGTCGATGTGGTGCTGGTTGGCGATCGTTCGATCAATGCTTTCGTCGCCGGCGGGCAGATCGTGTTCATCAACGAAGGCTTGATCGAAACCGCCGAAAATGCCGCCGAAGTGCAGGCGGTGATCGCCCACGAACTCGGCCACATCACCGGCGGCCACGCGATCAACGACGGCGGCAGCAAGGCGGCAACCGGGATCAGCATCCTCTCGCTGATCCTTGGCGGGCTCGCCGCGGCGGCGGGCTCGGGCGAGGCCGCGATGGGCGTGATCATGGCCGGGCAGCAGGCCGCGATGGGCAAGTATTTCGCGTTCAGTCGCGAACAGGAATCGAGTGCCGACGCCGCCGGCGCTTCGTACCTTTCGAAATCCGGGATTTCTGGGCGCGGTTCAATCAGCTTCTTCAAGAAATTGCAGAACCTTGAATACCGCCACGGCTACACCCGCAATGCCGATAGCGAGTTTTATTCGACTCACCCGATGACTTCCGATCGGATTGCGACACTGCAGGATACCTACCAGGCCGATCCGGCGTGGAACCGTCCCGCCGATGCCGCGATCGAAGTGCGTTTCCAGCGGGTTAAAGCCAAGCTGATCGGCTATGTCGACGAGCCGGGGCGCACGCTGCAGATCTATCCCGAAAGCGATAAAAGCGTGCCCGCGCGCTATGCCCGGGCTTATGCCTGGCACAAGGAAGCCTACCTCGACAAAGCGATGGCCGAGGCCGACGCGCTGCTCGCAGGCGCGCCCAACGATCCCTATTTCCTCGAGCTAAAGGGCCAGATCCTGCTCGAATCAGGGCATCCGCAAGAGGCCCTGGCCCCGCTGCGCAAAGCAACCGAGCTGACCGCCAACCAGCCGCTGATCGCGACCACCTTCGGCCACGCGCTGCTCGCCACCGAAGATCCGGCGCAATTGCCCGAAGCCGAGCGGGTCTTGAAGGCGGCGGTCGCGCGCGACCGTGAAAATCCGTTCGCCTGGTACGAGCTGGGCGTGATCTATGGCCAGCGCGGCGACATGGCACGCGCCCGGCTCGCCTCGGCCGAGCAGCAGGTGCTCGAACTCAACTATCCGCAGGCCCTGAACAGCGCCGAGGCGGCGCAGGCGGCGCTGCCCAAGGGCTCGCCCGATTACCTGCGCGCGCAAGATATCGCGATGCAGGCGCGCGCCGCGATTGAACAAAAGAAGAAACGCAAGTAGCGCTCCGGCCTATGGCTGACCCGCACCCTCGCTCGCCCCTGTTCTTCGCGCTCGCCGGCGCAGCCTTGCTCCTCGCCGGGGTCGGCGCCGGCTGGACGTTCGGCGGGCGCAGCGGCAGCACGGCACCGGGCGACTTCGACAAGCGTGTGCACGATTATATCGTCAGCCATCCCGAGGTGCTGATCGAAGCCGCCGACGCGCTCAAGAGCCAGGGCAGCGAACGTCAGCTCGCCGAAATCGCCGACCAGGTGGTGCGGCCCTGGCCGGGCGCGGTGCTGGGTAACCCCAATGGCAAGGTGACTTTGGTCGAATTTACCGATTTTGCCTGCACTTACTGCCGCGGCAGCGTGGCCGATGTCGAAGCCCTGATCGCCGCCAACCCCGACTTGCGCGTGGTCGTGCGCGAGTTGCCGATCATCGCTCCGACCAGCCCCGACGCGGCGCGCTGGGGCCTCGCCGCGGCCGAGCAGGGCAAATATCCCGCGTTCCACAAGGCGATTTTCGCCGCCGGACGCACCGACCCCGCCAGCGTCCAGGCCGCCGCGCGCGCCGCCGGGCTCGATCTTGACCGCGCGCGCAAGATCGTCGCCGATCCCCGGGTCAATGCCGAGATCGCCGGCAACCTCGAATTTGCGCGCAAGCTGCAGATCAACGGCACCCCCAGCTGGGTTGTGGGCAAACGCCTGATCATTGGCGCGGTCGGGCGTCAGGCGCTGGCTCAAGCCATCGCTGCCGCGCGCGGATCGTAATGCACTCGCACCATCCCGCCAATTTCTGCTAAGTCCCGGTTATGGCTGTGCTGCCCTTCCGCCCGATCCCGTTCTTCGCGAACAAGAACCAGGCGTTCTGGCGGCTCCAGATGGCCGGGTGGGGCGGCGCGCTGCTGCTGCGCACGATGTCGGGGCTGGCCAACGCCAAGGAGCTGTCGTTCCTGGTGCTGGTGCTGATCTCGACCATCACCGGCCTGTCGATCACGCTGATCCTGTCAGTGGTTTACCGCACGCTGATAAATCGCCGTCCAATCATCACCTGGGGTGTGACCTCGCTGGTCCTGACTCTCGCGGTCGGGCTCTATGCGTTCATCGATGCGTGGGTCAACGCGCTCTACAACGGCGATGGCGGGCTCGATTTCGGGCGGGTGATCGGGCTGTTCTACCTCGATGCGACGCTGCTGCTGGCGTGGTCGGCGCTCTATTACATGATCAATTTCTTCCTCCAGATCGAGGAACAGAACGATCAGATGATCCAGCTGGAAAACCAGGCAACCTCCGCCCAGCTGGCGATGCTGCGGTATCAGCTGAACCCGCACTTCCTGTTCAACACGCTCAATTCGATTTCGACGCTGGTGCTGCTCAAGCAGACCGAGCCAGCCAATGCGATGCTCAGCCGGCTCTCCAGTTTCCTGCGCTATACTCTGGTCAACGAGCCGGCCGGTCGGGTCACCGTGGCGCAAGAGGTCGAGACACTGAAGCTCTATCTCGAGATCGAGCGGATGCGGTTCGAGGAGCGGTTGCGCACGCGGTTCAGGATCGATCCCGAGACCGAACGCGCGCTGCTGCCTTCGCTGCTGCTCCAGCCCCTGGTTGAAAATGCGATAAAATACGCCGTCGGGCCGCAGGAAGCGGGCGCGGAAATCACCATCGCGACACAGCTCGTCGGCCAGAACCTTCGCATCACCGTCTCCGATACCGGTCCGGGATTGCAATCGGGCGCTGCCAGCAACAGGTTGAGCGGCGTGACTTTCGACGGCGGCGAACCCGTATCCACGGGGGTGGGACTGGCAAACATCCGCGATCGGCTTGGCCAAGCTTACGGTGAGCACCATCGGTTCGAAACGATGGAGCCCCCCGAAGGCGGATTTACCGTGCTGATCGAGCTTCCCTTCGAACGCCGCGAGCAACCGGGCACCGCTCTGGAACCCGACAAGCGTCCGGCGCTGGCGGGCTGATTTTTAGGACAAGAACACATGACCATTCGCACGATCCTCGTCGACGATGAGAAACTGGCGATCCAGGGCCTGACGTTGCGGCTCGAAAAATTCCCCGACGTCGAGATCATCGACACCTGCTCGAACGGGCGCGAGGCGATCCGCAAGATCAAGACCGAAAAGCCCGACCTGGTCTTCCTCGATATCCAGATGCCCGGATTCGACGGGTTTTCGGTGGTCAAAGGCGTCATGGAACTCGAACCGCCACTGATCGTGTTCGTCACCGCTTACCAGGAGCACGCGGTGCGCGCGTTCGAGGCCAATGCGGTCAACTACCTGATGAAGCCGGTCGATGAGGACAAGCTGGCCGACACGATGGAGCGGGTGCGCACCCGTCTGGCTGAAAAGGGTGCGGCGGGCGAGGCGGAGAAGCTCAAAAACGTGCTGGCCGAAGTGGCCCCCGATGCGATGGACGCCGTATCCGACGAACCCGATCACGCCGCGCGCTATGAAAAACTGATCAATATCAAGGATCGCGGGCAGATATTCCGGGTCGACGTCGATTCGATCGAGCGGATCGAGGCGGCGGGCGATTACATGTGCATTTACACCGCCGACAACAGCCTGATCCTGCGCGAAACGATGAAAGACCTCGAACGCCGGCTCGACCCGCGCGTGTTCCAGCGCGTCCACCGCAGCTGGATCGTCAACCTCAACCAGGTCCGGCAGGTCAAACCGCACACCAACGGCGAATGCTTCCTGGTGCTCGACAGCGGGGCCGATGTGAAAGTCAGCCGCTCGTACCGCGACGTGGTCGCGCGGTTCGTGCACTGATTGGTTCACACGAAGACACGAAGAGCACGAAGAGGTCTGCTAGCGGCGAAGCCGCATGACCAATCCACGCCGTTACCTTGAAGGTAGGCACAAGCCTTCGGCTTGGAGTGACATCTTCGTGTCCTTTGTGTCTTCGTGTGAACACCCTATTGCACCACCCGCCAAATCTCGCGACATGAGGGCAATGACTTTAACTCTCCCCGCCTTCGACCTCGCTGCATTCGTCAAGGCCACGCTCGACGAAGACCTTGGTGTCGGCCTCCCCGGCGGCGGGCACGATGTTACCAGCGAGAGCGTGATCCCAGCGGATATGCGCTTTGCCGGGCTGATGGACAGCCGCGATGCGATTACCGTCGCGGGGCTGCCGATCGCGGCGGCGTTCTTCCGCGCGCTCGATCCGGAGATGGAAATTGCGCTGCTGGTGGAGGAGGGCGCGCAAGTTGGCGCAGGTACCGACCTGATGCGCATCACCGGCAATGCCCGCGCGATGCTGACTGCCGAGCGTTCTGCGCTCAACACCGTCCAGCACCTGTCGGGTATTGCCACGCTAACCCGCTCCTACGTGGACGCTATGGGGGGGCAGGCAACCTTGCTCGATACCCGCAAGACCATCCCCGGACTGCGCCACCTCGAGAAGTACGCGGTCCGGATGGGCGGCGCGCAGAACCACCGGATGGGGCTGTGGGACGCCGCGATGATCAAGGATAATCACGTATTGGTCGCCGGCGGGGTCGCTGAAGCCGTCCGCCGCGCCCGCGAGGCCGGGGTGCAGAGCATCATCTGCGAGGTTGACCGGATCGACCAGATCGAAGCGGCCCTGAGCGCCGGGGCGAGCCACCTCCTGCTCGACAACATGACCCCCGATGAACTGCGCGCCGCAGTGGCGCTGATCGCCGGGCGCGTCCCGAGCGAAGCTTCGGGCGGGGTCAGGCTAGACACCATCGCTGCGATCGCCGCCACCGGAGTTACCTATGTCTCGGTCGGCCGCCTCACCCAGAGCGCGCCCGCCGCCGACATCGGCCTGGATTTTACGCCGTTATAGATTTTTTAACCAAAAGAAACCTACGCTCCCGAGAATGGCGTTTGAAAAGGAGCGCGCAATGCGGCCTCGGTCCCTCGTATATTTTGATTGGCTTTACGGTCTTTCGCTCGTTCTGACCGGCATTCAGATGGCTCTCCAGCCCGGCAACCCTGACGTATCAGGCGCGGTCACTACCACAACCTACGTGATCACTTTTGCCGTCGCGTTGGTGGTCTGGTTCGCAATATCACTCCGTGCCAGTAAGGGAATGCGTTGGATCTATACCATTTTGGTCGGTCTCAGTTTGCTCAGTGTCTTTATCACTGTCGCCGCATCGCGCGAATTGAGCACTGTTGAACTGGCGTTGACACTATTGAACAGTGTGTTTGATGTTGTCGGCGTCTTTGTGCTCTTTACACCGGAAGCTAAAAGCTGGTTCGCAAACGGGGGTAACAAGGACGTTGTCAATCCATCGGTTTTTAGTTGAGCCAAGCAATGTAGCGCTTGCTGCACTGCTTGCCTTCGTCCCGACCCCAGCGTTGGCGCAGGCCTACCAATGCCGCGCCCCACAGAATGTGAGCTTGCCGCCCGCGGCCCAGCCCGACGGTCCAACTTACCGCGCCCGCGTCACCGGCTATAAGCTGGCGGTGAGCTGGTCACCCGAGTTCTGCCGGGGCAAGGCGGCGCGCGATCCGGACAATTACCAATGCAACGGCCAGATCGGGCAATTCGGCTTCGTCCTCCACGGATTGTGGCCCGAGAGCGGCAGCGGCAAGAGCCCGCAATGGTGCGCGTTGACCCCGCGCCCGAGCGCAGCGGACCTTTCCGCCAACTTGTGCATGACCCCGGTGCCGTGGCTGCTGGAACACGAATGGGCCAAGCACGGCAGCTGCATGGCAGCCACGCCTGCGGCCTATTTCAAGGTCAGCAGCATTCTGTGGCGATCATTGCGCCTGCCCGATGCCGATCGGCTCTCGAAGCAGCCTGCCCTGACCGCCGGCGACCTGCGCAAGGCCTTCGCCGCGCAGAACCCTGGGTGGCCGGTCAAGGCGATTGGCTTGACGCTGGGTAATGGCGGCTGGCTGCGCGAATTGCACCTGTGCTATTCGGCCAAGTTCCTGCCCACGGCTTGCGACAAGCGCGGGTTCGGCCCGAAGAACGATGTGCCGCTGAAGATCTGGCGCGGGCTCTAGCGCCCTTCGAGACGGCCTTCGTCAGGAGGAACGGAGAGCGCGGAAGAAGCTGCGCAGCAACGCGCCTGCCTCCGCCGCACCCATTCCGGAATAGACCTCCGGGCGATGCAGGCACTGCTCGTGCTCGAACACCCGCGCGCCGTGCTCGACCGCGCCGCCTTTGGGATCGGGTGCCGCGTAATATAGCCGGGCGATCCGCGCATGGGCAATCGCGCCCGCACACATCGCGCAGGGTTCGAGCGTGACCCACAGTTCGCAGCCATCGAGCCGGTCGTTGCCGAGCGCCGCGGCAGCGGCGCGAATCGCCAGCACCTCGGCGTGGGCGGTAGGGTCGTTCAGCCCGCGCGGGGCATTATGCGCGGCGGCGATCACCATGCCGTCCTTGACCACCACCGCGCCGATCGGCACTTCACCGGCCGCTGCACCTGCGTGCGCCTGCGCCAGCGCGGCGCGCATCGGTTCGGGTACTGGCCAACGGCTCATTTCCGGCGGATTGGCGGGAATACCTTGACCCCGCAAGGGTGAATCGGTATGCGCGCGCCTTCTCACCGAGCAACGGTAACGATTTTCAAGCGAGTTTAGCCATGTCCCGTATTTGCGAACTGACCGGCAAGAGCCGTCAAACCGGCCACAACGTCAGCCACGCCAACAACAAGACCAAGCGCGTGTTC
>JANYGC010000106.1 GCA_025359425.1 Sphingomonadaceae bacterium | reverse complement strand
CCCTCCCCCCACCCCCTGTTAGGCTGCCTCGCAACAAAGTTTTACCGGGGAGCGCAAATACCATCATGACCGCCAAGCGATCGATCTTCGGCAGGGCGCTAAACCTGCTCGGCACGCACCTGACCGCCTGCATCATGGGCGGCATGGTACTGGGCATCGTGGTCGGCTACCTGGTCAACCAGAACCTGCTCGCCGGCGTGATGACCACCGAGCACTGGGCGCGCAGTTTTCAGGTGCTTTCGACCATTTTCCTGAACCTGATCAAGATGGTGGTCGCCCCGCTGGTGCTGGCGACGATCGTTTCGGGCCTCGCGCATATGAACGACAGCGCAGCGGTGGGCCGGATCGGGTTTCGCGCGATTCTGTGGTTTATCGTCGCGAGTTTCATCTCGATCAGCCTCGGGCTGCTGATGGTCAACCTGTTCCAGCCGGGTGTGGGGGTCGACCTGACCGCGTCGGCGCAATCGGTCGGCGAGGTCAAGAAGCTCGATATGTTCGAATTCATCGAACACATCTTCCCCAAGAACATCATTCAGGCGATGGCGGACAACAACGTCCTGCAAATCCTGGTCTTTTCGCTGTTCGCCGGGATT
This sequence comes from Sphingomonadaceae bacterium, assembly GCA_025359425.1. Taxonomy (GTDB): domain Bacteria; phylum Pseudomonadota; class Alphaproteobacteria; order Sphingomonadales; family Sphingomonadaceae; genus Novosphingobium. The sequence continues at coordinate 28,640 of JANYGC010000106.1, read as the reverse complement.
GGCATCATGGCGATTGGCGAAAAGGGCAAGCCGCTGGTGCGCGGCGCCGAGGCCTTGGCCGAACTGATGTTGCAGGTCACCGGCTATGTCATGCGCTTTGCCCCTTTCGCGGTGTTCGGCGCGCTGGCCAATGTCGTGGCGAAAAACGGCCTCGGCATCCTTGGAACCTACGCCAAGCTGCTCGGCGAATTCTATTTCAGCCTGGCGCTGCTGTGGGCTCTGCTGATCGGGATTGGCTGGGTGTTTCTGCGCGGCCGGGTGTTCACGCTGGTCCGCTATGTCCGCCAGCCGGTGCTGATCGCCTTTTCCACCGCCAGCAGCGAGGCGGCGATGCCCAAGCTGTTCGAGCAGCTCGACCGGTTCGGCATCCCGCGCCGGATCTCGGGGCTGATGGTGCCGCTCGGCTACTCGTTCAACCTCGATGGCTCGATGATGTACGCCAGCTTCGCCACGATCTTCATCGCGCAGGCTTACGGCTATGACTTGTCAATCGGCACGCAGATCCTGATCCTGCTGACCTTGATGATCAGTTCCAAGGGCATCGCTGCGGTGCCGCGCGCCAGCCTGGTGGTGATCGCCGCAACGCTGGCGATGTTCGACCTGCCGGTCGAAGGCATCGCGCTGGTGCTCGCGATCGACCAGTTCCTCGACATGGGCCGCACCGCGACCAACGTGCTCGGCAACTCGGTGGCGACCGCAGTCATCACCAAGTGGGAAGGCATGCTCCAGCCGCCGATGGACCCGGATGCCGGAGACCCCCAAGCGCCGAGCGAAACGCCCGAGCATGGCAAGAAGGGGCTGCATCTCGATCCGCTGCAGTAGAAGCGCTACTTCTTTTCGCTCTTCGGTTTGAACGCGCACAGGTCCGCCACCACGCAGCGCCAGCATTCGGGCGTGCGCGCCTTGCACACATAGCGCCCGTGCAGGATCAGCCAGTGATGTGCGCCAAGCCGGAACGGTTGCGGCACCTTTTTTTCAAGCTGCAACTCGACCGCCAGCGGAGTCTTGCCCTTGGCGAGGCCGGTGCGGTTGCCGACCCGGAAGATGTGCGTATCGACCGCGAAGGTCTCCGCTTCGAACGCACAGTTCATCACCACGTTGGCAGTCTTGCGGCCAACCCCGGGGAGCGTGGTCAACACATCGCGGTCCGCCGGAACCTCGCCAGCGAAATCGCGCAGCAGAATCTCCGATAGCGCGATCACGTTCTTGGCCTTGGTGTTGAACAGCCCGATGGTTTTGATGTGCGCCTTGAGGCCTTCCACACCCAGCTCGACCATCGCTTGCGGGGTCTTGACCATCTGGAACAGCGCCCTGGTCGCCTTGTTCACCCCGACATCGGTCGCCTGCGCCGAGAGCACCACGGCGACCAACAACTGGTAGGTATTGCCGAAGAGCAACTCGGTCTCAGGCGCGGGATTATCCTCGGCAAGACGGCGGAAGAATTCGAATATCTGGGCGCGGTTCATGACAGCGCCGCAAACAGCGTCTGTGCTACCGTACGCCACGCAGGCGTATCGAAAGCGAGTACCTCGAGGCTTTGTTCGGCAACTAATGGGAGCCCAACCCACCAAAAGGCCGGATGGACCGCCCCGAACTGCAGTCTGTCACGGGCCATCGCGATGAAGATCGGTGCATAGGCAAGGATCAGGCCAAGGCTGATGTCCGGGCGTGCTATTGCGGGCAGAAAGTGACGCCAACGGAACCACGCCGGCCACAGGATCGCCACGGTGGCCACAAACATGATCCGCTTGTGCCATTGCGGCCGCCGCCGCAACGCGATTGCGGCAAGCACCAGCAGCAGGAATATCGTTGCGGACGTGAGACTGCCCAGCACAGCTGAGACGGCGCTTGCCCCGCCACCTGCCGCGACATCCCGGTGCGCCGCCTCCACCGCGATGGCAAAGGTGCTGGCGGTAATCGCCGGAGCGAGCGCCAGGGCAGCCCAGCCCAGTTTTCGATGCACCTGCAAACTCTTGCCCACCAGCCATGTCTGCGCAACAATCAGGATCAACCATCCGCCAAGCAGGCTGCCATGGATGTGCGACCAGCTTGGACCGGAAAAGCGCCCCTGCGCGATGGGCTGCAGGTAAGTGAGGAAAAACCCGATGACCGCGACGCCAACCGCAAGCAAGGCTCCGGCACGGTAAAACGAGGTCGCCCGGTCCTTTTGCCAGTTGGCCTTCTTGTTCAAAGCCCCAGCACCTGCGCCATTTCGTAACGCCCGGGTGCTTTGCCGACCAACCACTGCGCTGCGCGGACCGCGCCCTTGGCGAAGATGCTGCGGTTCTCGGCCATGTGCGACAGGCTCAGCCGCTCGCTTGTCCCGAGGAACTGCACGGTGTGATCGCCCGCCACGCTGCCGCCGCGCAGACTTGCAAAGCCGATGTCGCCAGACTTGCGCGCGCCGGTGATGCCGTCACGGCCGCGCGCGCTGTGGCCTTCCAGCGAAATTCCGCGGCCTTGCGCCGCCGCTTCCCCCAGCAACAGCGCGGTGCCCGATGGCGCGTCGACCTTCATCCGGTGGTGCGTCTCGCTGATCTCGATATCCCAGTCCGCGCCCAGCCGCTCGGCCGCCTCGCGGACCAGGTGCGCGAGCAGCGTCACCCCGAGCGAGGTGTTGCCGGTCTGCAGCACCGCGATCTTCTCCGCTGCCGCATCGCACAGCCACAGGTGGCGCTCTGCCAGCCCGGTGGTGCCGACCACGATCGGAACCCCAGCCGCCCCCGCCGCGTCAAGGTTGGCTTCGAGCGCAGCGGACGAGGAGAAATCGACCAGCACGTCGCAGCTTGCCGCCAGCGCGGCCAGATCGTCGCCCTGATCAACCCCGCCGGCATGGACCTCGCCCGCCGCGCCAATCGCCTCGACCAGCGCCGCCCCCATGCGCCCCGCGCTGCCGATAATGCCGATTCTTGCCATTGCCGTCCCCGTGTCCGGCATGCTTCATGAGCGACATGAGCAAAATCCGCAACATTGTGATCCTGACCGGCGCGGGCATATCGGCGGAAAGCGGGATCGACACGTTCCGGGCGGGCGCCAATGGCGGGCCGAGCCTGTGGGAACAACACCGGGTCGAGGATGTCGCCACGCCGGAAGGTTTCGCGCGCGATCCCGAACTGGTGCTGCGGTTCTACGACAGGCGCCGCGCGGCGATCCAGACCAAAGAGCCGAACCCCGCCCATTTCGCCTTGGCCCAGCTCGATGCGGAATGGGCGGGTGAACTCCTGATTGTCACGCAGAACGTCGATGACCTCCACGAGCGCGCCGGAGCACGCCGGGTGCTGCACATGCACGGCGAGCACCTCACCGCCTGGTGCAGCAGCTGCGACGTGCGCAGTCCGTTGACAGCCTCCTTGATCGAGCGCCCGCCTTGCCCGGTCTGCGCCGCGCGCACCTTGCGTCCCGACGTGGTCTGGTTCGGCGAAATGCCGTACCGGATGGACGAAATCTACGCGGCGCTGCGGACCTGCGACCTGTTCGTCTCGATCGGCACTTCGGGTGCGGTCTATCCTGCGGCGGGGTTCGTCCAGAACGCGGTCGAGCTCGGCACCGAAACGCTCGAGCTCAACCTTGAGCGGAGCCAGGGATCGGGCATGTTCCACGAAACCCGGCTTGGCCCAGCGAGCGCACTGGTCCCGCAATGGGTGGAGGAGATGCTGGCGTGAGCGAACATCACGGCAGCTGCCACTGCGGCGCGGTGCGGCTGGTCTTGCGCGAAACCCCGCCCGATGCGGGCGATTGTAACTGCTCGCTGTGCCGCAGGATCGGCGGGCTGTGGCACCACACCACCCCCGCGATGGTGACGACCGCAGGCGCGAGCGTGGCCTACCGCCAGGGCGACTGCATGCTCGACACCTGGCATTGCGGCACCTGCGGCTGCACCACGCATTGGACGCCGGTCGATCCCAACTACCCCAGGCTGGCGATCAACCTGAGGATGTTCGAACCCGAACTGTGGCAAGCCCTGCCGCGCCGCTTGATCGACGGCGCGAGTTACTGATCCCCGCAGCCTCGGCACTCGGGATCCTTGGCAATCCGCATGGTCCGCAGGCTCGGCACCAGCCCTTCGAACAGATGCAACTGGCCCCATTGCGGATCGCCCAGTGCGGCTTTGCCCCTGAGCAGGACGCGAATCGCTTGCATGGCGGCGAAGGCCCCGATCATCCCGGCCATCGCGCCCAATACGCCGTCCTCGGCACAGCTGTCGCAGTCCTCGGCATCGAAGGCATCGCCGACGAAACAGCGGTAGCAGGCCTGCCCGGGCAAGTGTCCGGCGAAGTTGGCGACCTGACCCTGGAAGCGGCCGATCGCGGCGCTGGTCAACGGGATGCCGAGCGCGGTGCAGGTGTCCGACACGATCAGCCGGGTCGCGAAATTGTCACATCCGTCGAGCACAAGGTCAGCACCTTCAAGGTACTGCGCCGCGCTATCCGCCCCCATCGTTCCGGCGCGAACGCAGACCTTGAGGGCCCCGTCGAACTGGCTGACCCATTCTGCGGCAAGCTCGGCCTTGAGGCGGCCCACGTCGGCCTCGCGGTAGATTGTCTGGCGCTGGAGGTTCGAGACATCGACCACATCGCGGTCGATCAGGGTCAACGAACCGATTCCCGCAGCAGCGAGATATTGCAGCGCGGGCGAACCGATCCCGCCCAACCCGACCAGCGCAATATGCGCGCGCGCCAGCGCGACTTGCCCCGCCCCGCCCAGTTCGGGCAGCACAATATGGCGGGCAAAGCGCGTCAGGCGGTCGGGCGGCAGCGGCATGAGCTGCGCTTTAGGGGGAAACTGTGCAGTCGGGAAGGAAGGTTCTTGCCGAAGGCGGCGGACTGCGGCAGTTAATCGGTCAATTAAGAACAACAACGGGATGAGCAATGCATTACGCCGAGCTGCGCCGCGTGCGCGAAGAATTGACCGGCCCAGGCGGCCAGTTCGAGATTACCGAAGCCGAGGTGCTGGGCAACACACTGCGCGTGTTCAAGAACGCGCCGCCGTCGGTGCGCGAAGTGTGGCAAGCCAGCACGGTCTTCGCCGAGCGACCGTACCTGATCTACGGCGACGAAGTGATGACCTATGCGCAGGCGCACGAGGCGGTCAATGCGGTCGCCGCGTGGCTGTTTGCGCAAGGTATCCAGCCGGGCGACCGGGTCGGGATTGCGATGCGCAACTACCCCGAATGGATGCTGATCTACTGGGCCTGCGTCTCGGTCGGGGTCGCGGCGGTGGGCATGAACGCGTGGTGGAACGGCGAGGAGATGGCCTTCGCGATGCACGATGCTTCCCCCAAGGTCTTGTTCGCCGATGCCGAGCGGCTGGCGCGGTTGGCCGAGACTCCGGGGCTGGCCGACGGGGTCAAACTGGTCGGGGTGCGGCTCGCCGGACCGCAGCCGGGTGTAACCGATTGGAGCGAAGTGCTCGCGCATGGCGGCGCGATGCCCGATGTCGTGGTCGATCCCGATGCCGACGCCTGCATCTTCTATACCTCGGGCACCACCGGGTTTCCCAAGGGCGCGCAGCTCACGCACCGCGGCTGCGTCGCCAACCTGCTCAACATGGTCTATTCGACCACCGCGCAGGCGCTCGCGGTGGAGCGCGCGACGGGCGTTGCCGCCCCGCTCGATCCGCCGCCCGCGGTAACCCTGCTGACCACGCCTTTATTCCACGTCACCGCCAACAATTGCGGCGCTTACCTGACCACCGCGGCCGGCGGCGCGATCGTGCTGATGTACAAATGGGACGCCGGCGCGGCGCTCAAGTTGGTCGAACAGCACGGCATCACCGGGATCAGCGGGGTGCCGGTGATGAGCCGCGAGATCATCAATCATCCCGACTTTGCCACGACCGACACCTCGACCCTGACCGGGCTATCGGGCGGCGGCGCGCAGGTTCCGCCCGATCTGGTGCTCAAGATCGACAGCCAGATCAAAACTGCCCGGCCGACCACCGGCTATGGTATGACCGAAACCTGCGGGATCATCACCTCGGTGACCGGCGATTTCTTCGTCGCCAAGCCCGACAGCGCCGGCCCTGCAATGCCCAACTTCGAGGTGAAATGCGTCGACGATGACGGCACCACGGTGGCGCAAGGCGAAATCGGCGAGCTGTGGGTCAAGGGCTCGTCGGTGATCAAAGGCTACATCAACCGGCCCGATGCCACCGCTGCGGCAATCACCGATGGCGGCTGGCTGCACACCGGCGACGTCGCGCGGATCGACGCGGACGGGTTCATCTACATCGTCGACCGCAAGAAGGACATGGTCCTGCGCGGCGGCGAAAACGTGTTCTGCAGCGAGGTCGAGGCCGGCATCTACCGCCATGCCGCGGTGGCCGAATGCTGCGTGTTCGGGGTTGCGGACGAACGGCTCGGCGAGGAGGTTGGCGTGGCGGTGGTGGTCAAGCCGGGCGACGCGCTCGACGAAACCGAGCTGCGCCAGCACTGCCTGAGCGTGATGGCCAAGCACAAAGTGCCGCGCTACGTCTGGTTCCTCAGCGAAGCATTGCCGCGCAACGCCAGCGGCAAGTTCCTGCGGCGGGAGCTCAAGGAACAGCTGAGTGCGGCGGTGGCGGCGGCTTGAAAAGGAGCAAAACCGATGGGTGATCTTGATGGGCGCATCGCGCTGGTAACCGGCGCGGCGACGGGCCTGGGCGCTGCAACAGCGCGCGCACTGGCGGCAGCCGGGGCCACGGTTGCGGTGACCGACCTGGCTGCACCCGACGCGCTCGCAGCCGAAATCGGCGGGATCGCCCGCGCCCAGGACGTCAGCAGCGAGGCCGACTGGGCCGCGACCATGACGTGGATCAAGTCCGAAGCAGGCGGGCTGGACATCCTGGTCAACAATGCCGGGCTGTGGTTGTTCAAGCCGATCACCGAAACCACGCTGGACGATTGGCGGCGGCTCCACGCGGTCAATGTCGAAGGGGTGTTCCTCGGCACCCGCGCCGCGATTCCCTTGCTCGCTGAACGTGCGCACTTGTGGCGCGGCGGCACCGCGATCGTCAACTTGTCCTCGGTCGCCGGGATCGAAGGCGCGGCGGGGGCGACCTGCTACAACTCAACCAAAGGCGCGGTGCGGCTGTTCACCAAGGGCTGCGCCAAGGAGCTTGCCGCCGCACGGATAAGGGTCAACTCGGTCCATCCGGGGGTGATCGACACCCAGATGGGCCGCAAGCTGGTCGACGACTTCGCGCTTGCCCAGGGCATCGGCGATAACGAAGTGCTGGCGCAGGTTGCAGCAATGCATCCGCTCGGCCACCTGGGCGCGCCACAGAACGTCGCCGACGCCGTGGTGTTCCTCGCCTCTGACCGCGCGGCGTTTACGACCGGGAGCGAGCTGGTGGTCGATGGGGGACTGACGGCGTAAGTTGCGGGTAAGCGGTGCACAGCGCTGTGCCATCAGCGTGGAAAATCCCTGCATTGCCGCTGGATTGATCGACTTGGCCGCTTGAGCCTACTGTTGATCTACGCCCAATTTCACGAGCCACGCTTTGGCCTGTTTGGGCTCTCCTGGAGCGTTCGAGGCGACGGGTCCGCGCGATGCCAGGAACTCAGCGAACAATGCAAACGGCTCAAGGCCCAGTGCGGTGCGCTGAACATCGATGTGTTCGCCTCGTTCAACCAACTCGCTTACTTGCGGCTCCCACAGCTTGCGGGTCCATTTGTCCGAATTGTGGCCGAACAGACCCCACGAACCCTTGGCTGTCTCGCGCAGAGCTGTGATCAGCAGATCCGCAAACTCAATTTCGCTTGCCAATCGTTGGCTGTCGAGCCGTTCGAGGCGGTCAGCCCTGCTCATCCGATTGCTTTACGATCAGCTTTCCAGCTGCCTGAGCAGGCTGCGCACATCGCCGTCCATATCGGCATCGCGGGTGCGCAGGTCTTCGATCAGGCGCACCGCGTGGATCACGGTCGAGTGATCGCGCCCGCCGAACTTACGCCCGATCTCGGGGTAGGAGCGCGGGGTCAGCACTTTGGCGAGGTACATCGCAACCTGGCGCGGGCGGACGACGGCGCGGGCCCGGCGCTTCGATGACATTTCGGTGCGGTCGACCCGGTAGAACTGGCACACGGTCCGCTGGATCTCGTCGATCGTGATCCGGCGGCGGTTGGCCGAGAGGATATCGGTGAGCTGTTCTTCGGCGAGCTGGAGCGAGACCGCCTGCCCGGTCAGCTGGGCATAGGCGATCAGCTTGTTGAGCCCGCCGACCAGCTCGCGCACATTGCGGTTGATCGTCCGGGCGAGGAATTCGACCACGTCCGCGGGAACATGCGTGGGCGAAAAGCGCTGGAGCCGGTGCTCGAGGATCGTGCGGCGCAGCTCGATATCGGCGGGCTGGATATCCGCCACCAGCCCCATCGACAGCCGCGACAGCAGCCGCTGTTCGACCCCGTCGAGCGCTTGCGGGGCGCGGTCGGCGGCGAACACCAGCCGCTTGCCCTCGGCCAGCAGCGCGTCGATTGTATAGAGCAGTTCTTCCTGCGCCGAAGCCTTGCCGATGATGAACTGAATGTCGTCAACCAGCAGCAGGTCGAAGCCGCGCAGCCGGGTCTTGAACTCGATCGTCTGGTTCTGGCGCAAGGCCTGGACGAATTCGACCATGAAGCGCTCGGCCGAGCAATAGAAGATCCGCGCCCGCGGGTGCGCCAGCAAATAAGCGTGGCCGATCGCGTGGAGCAGGTGCGTCTTGCCCTGGCCGGTCGCCGCCTTGAGATAGAGCGGCGCGAACTGCGGGGTCTCGGTCGCGGCCATGCGCTGCGCGGCGTTGCTGGCGAGCACATTGGCCGAACCCGACACGAACGTGGCAAAGGTCAGCGAAGGATCGAGCCCGATCGACGCCATGCCGAGGCCGTTGGGACCCAGCCCGCCAAGCTCGGCAGCGCTCATCCCCAGGGCATCGCCCGGCTGCGCAGCCGCTTCGCCATTGCCGCGGCGCCCGCTGTCGTCGCGCCCGAAGCGCAGCCCCTGCGGCGCGCGGCGCCCGGGCTGGACCGAGATGCGGACGTGGCGGATATCGGGACGGGCGATCTTCCAGGCGAGCGACAAGCGGTCGGAGAACCGGTCGGCGACCCAGTTGGCGGAAAATTCGGTGGGAAGATGCAGGTCGAGGGTGCCGGTTTCCTTGCAGAATCCGCCCAGCTGGACTGGCTTGATCCACTGGCTGTGGAGCTGCTGGCCAAGATCCTTGCGCAGGCCCTGGCTGATATCGGACCAGTCTGCCGCGAGGTCCATCGCTTCGTGCTCGTCGCGCAAGCGATCCTCTTCCGATTTACCATTGGCGGAAGGCTGCAATTGCACTTCGCCAGTTGCGATTACCGTCACACGATTCGCCCCCGAATCCACCATTCAACACCAGAGGCGCAAAGCGCACCCCTCCGAACGCCGGATGCCCGAATCCCCGGCCTGCTAAAGCAGTATTTTTTGTGAGGACCGGAAGGCGATTGGCGCTTTCAAGACCGTGGATGGATTTATGAACGGTTGTGTGATGTGCGCAAGGCGCTTGCTGTAAAAAAACTGAAATAAAGGCCCTTGACTCCAAGCGAGGCGCTGAAAGCCTATGGCCGCGCACTAACATTCTGTTTTTACTATATTTTATTCAAAATGCCAGATCCGTAGAAATGCGAATCGCGGGAATCCATAGTCTTAGGGCCTGTGCCGCTGCGGTACCGGGCGGACAAAGAAAAAGGCCGGTGGCAATCGCCCCGGCCCTTAACCATTTTCGTTCTGCATACGTGCTCCCGATCCGCATTCCCGAAGGCGCGAATCGGTGTGGCCGTCAGCCCAGCGCAGCGACTCGCTTGGTCAGTCGCGAAAATTTGCGCGATGCAGTGTTCTTGTGCAGCACGCCGCGCGCCACGCCGCGGGCCAGTTCTGGCTGCGCGGCTTTGAGCGCTTCGGCCGCAGCCGTCTTGTCGCCGCCGTCGAGCGCCGCTTCGACCTTCTTGACGAAGGTACGGATGCGGCCGAGGCGGTTGCCGTTGATTTCGGCGCGGCGGTCATTGCGGCGGATGCGCTTTTTGGCTTGCGGCGTATTGGCCATGTTCTTCCTTGAATCTCGTGCTGTTTTGCGGGGGATCGACCGGAGTCGCCCCGCAGGAAGCGCGGCCCTTAACCGCGAGGCCCCGAATCGTCAAGCATTGCCGTTACTTTTGGCACTGCGCGCAGGACCAGGTGCTGCGCCCGCCCTGGACGATCCGCCCGATCGGGGTCCCGCACCTGGTGCACGGCTGGCCTGCGCGATCATAGACATCGAAGCGTTTGGAGAAGTAGCCCAGTTGACCATCGGGCTGGGCATAGTCGCGCAGGGTCGACCCGCCGGCCTCGATCGCTTCGGCCAGCACCGCCTTGATTGCCGGGACCAGCCGCGCAAGCGCCGGACGGGTGACCTTGCCCGCCGCCTTGCGCGGATTGATGCCGGCACGGAACAGCGCCTCGCAGACGTAGATATTGCCCAGCCCGGCGACGATCCGCTGATCGAGCAGCATCAGCTTGATCGCCGCGCTGCGCCCCGCCAGCGCGGCCTTAAGGTGGAGGTGTGAAAAATCATCGCCCAGCGGCTCGGGCCCAAGCGCGGCGAAAGTCGGCCACAGCTCGAGCGTGGCGCTATCGATCAGGTCGACCGAGCCGAACCGGCGCGGGTCGCACAATGACAGGCGGTAACCGCTGCCGGTTTCGATCACCAGATGGTCGTGCTTGCCGATCTCGTCGGGCTCGATCCGCCAGCGCCCCGACATGCCGAGGTGGAACACCATGGTCTGGCCGCGATTGGTGTGGATCAGGCCGTACTTGGCGCGCCGCCCCAGCCCGGTGACCTCCGCGCCGGTCAGGTGCTGGACCAGCCCGGCAGGAAACGGGCGGCGCAGACCGGCCCGGTGGAGCGTCACCCGGGCGAGCTGCGCGCCATCGAGATAGCGCGCGAGGCCGCGCACGGTGGTTTCGACTTCGGGTAATTCAGGCATTGTCCCAACCTATGGTCCGTTTCGGATTGCCACGCAAATCGGTCCTGCTAGGACGCGCCCAACGCACAACAATCGGGAGAGAATTGCCGTGTCTTATACCCTCTACCAGTCATCGGTTCCGGGCTTCATCGCCATGCTGACCAACATCAAGAACTGGCTCGACAAGGCCGGCGGACAAAAAGACGAGGCGGCGCTGATCGAAGCCAAGCTGGCTCCCGACATGTTCGCGCTGGCCCGTCAGGTCCAGATCGTTTCGGACACCGCCAAGGGTGCCGCAGCGCGGCTGACCGGCACCGACGGCCCGGCCATGCCCGATACCGAAGCCAGCTTTGCCGAACTCAAGCAGCGCTGCGACAAAACTATTGCCTACCTGCAGTCGGTCGATGTTGCAGCTTACGATGCCGGCGGCACTCGCGAGGTCGTGATGACCTTTCCCAACGGCGGCGGCATAAAGTTCGACGGGACCACCTACCTCACCGGTTTCGTGCAGCCCAACTTCTATTTCCACGCCAGCATGGTCTATGCGATCCTGCGCGCCGAGGGCGTCGAGATCGGCAAGCAGGACTTTCTCGCGCATCTGGCGCCGCACATGTTCGCGCCGCCGGCAAACTGACCAATCCTGCACACGCTTTTTCTGGCCCCGCGCCGCGCATATCGCTAAGGCGCGCGGCATGAATGAGCAGGTATCCTTCGGTTACGAAGAAGTCTCGCCCGAAGAAAAGACCGAGCGCGTTGGCGCGGTCTTTTCTTCGGTGGCGAAGAAGTACGACGTGATGAACGACCCCATGTCGGTGGGGATGCACCGGCTGTGGAAGGACAAGTTCGTGCGGCGGGTCAAACCGCGCGCGGGCGAGGCAATTCTCGACATGGCTGGCGGCACTGGCGACATCGCCTTTCGCATGGCCAAGGACGGCGCGGCGGTCACCGTTTCCGACATCAACCAGGACATGCTCGACGTCGGGATCGAGCGGGCGATGGATCGGGGCTTCGACGAACTGGTCTGGTCGCGCCAGAACGCCGAGGAACTGAGTTTCCCCGACCGCTTCTTCGATGCCTACACCATCGCTTTCGGGATCCGCAACGTGACCCGGATCGACGCGGCACTGGCCGAAGCGCACCGGGTGCTGAAGCATGGCGGGCGGTTCTACTGCCTTGAATTCTCGACCACCCAGTGGCCCGGCTTCAAGGAAGCCTACGACCTCTATTCGCACAAGCTGGTGCCACGCCTCGGCGAAGCCATTGCGGGCGACGGCGACAGCTATCGCTACCTGATTGAATCGATCCGCAAGTTCCCGGCGATGCCCGAATTCGAGCAGATGATCCGCGCTGCCGGGTTCACCCGGACCAAGGTCGAGCCGATCCTCGGCGGTGTCGTGGCGATCCACTCGGGGTGGAAGATCTGACCCGTCCCAGCACCCATGTATTCAGATTGCTGCGCTGGGGCCGGATCCTGGCCCGGCATGGTGCGCTGCGCGGGATCGAGCAGGACATCAACACTCCGCCGCAGGTGCGCCGACTGTGCCGGATCGCCCGGTTCGGAGCGGTGCAGCCGCGCGAACCGGACTACGCCGGGGCTTTTGCCGCAATCGGTCCAGCCGCGATCAAGCTGGGCCAGGCGCTCGCCACCCGCCCCGATCTGGTCGGCGAGGATGCGGCGCGCAACTTGCTGTCGCTGCAGGACGATTTGCCGCCCGTATCCTTCGCGCTGATCCGGCGCGAGATCGAGGCGAGCTTTGCCAAGCCGCTCGAGGCGCTTTACGCCAGCATTGACGAGACCCCGGTCGGCTCGGCCTCGATCGCGCAGGTCCACAAGGCAGTGACGCTCGAAGGCCGCGTGGTGGCGGTCAAGGTGATGCGCCCCGGCATTCGCGAGAAGCTGGCGCGCGATATCGACACTTACGAATGGGCGGCGGCGCACCTTGAAGCGCTCGGCGGTGAGGCTTCGCGGCTGCGCCCGCGGCTGGTGATCGCCAACTTCAAACGCTGGACCGCGCGCGAGCTCGACCTGCGGCGTGAGGCCGCGTCCTCGTCCGAACTGGCCGAGGCGATGGCCGGGTTCGAAGGTTACCGGCTGCCCGGGATCGACTGGGACCGGACCAACGGCCGGGTGATGACGATCGACTGGATCGACGGCACCAAGATCAGCGACATGGCCGCCCTGGACGCCGCCGGGATTGACCGGCCGGCGCTCGCCAAGCGGCTGGTGCTCGCCTTCCTCACGCAGGCGATCAGCGCCGGGTTTTTCCACGCCGACATGCACCAGGGTAATCTGTTCGTGGACCGTGACGGCACCATCGCGGCGATCGACTTCGGGATCATGGGCCGGATCGACCGGCGCGCGCGGGTCTGGCTCGCCGAAATCCTCTATGGCCTGACGACGGGCAATTACCGCCGCGTCGCCGAAATTCATTTCGAGGCGCAGTACGTCCCCTCGTACCATTCGGTTGACGAATTCGCGACCGCACTGCGCGCGGTGGGCGAACCGATGCGCGGCAAGCCGGTGAGCGAGCTGTCGGTCGGGCAGATGCTTGACGGGCTGTTCGCGATCACCCGCGATTTCGACATGCAGACCCAGCCGCACCTGCTGCTGCTGCAAAAGACCATGGTGATGGTCGAGGGCCTCGCCACGCAGCTCGATCCGGCGATCAACATGTGGGATACCTCCGGGCCCTTTGTGAAGGGCTGGATCCGCGACGAATTGGGCCCCGAAGCCGCGATTGCCGAGCGGCTGCGCGAAGATGCCCAGACGCTCATGCGGATTCCAGAGCTGGTGCGCCGACTCGAAGACAGCTTTCCAGCGAAGGGCGGTGCGCCCGAAGCCCCGCCTTTGCCCGACGTGCCGCTGGTGTGGGAACGGCGCAGTGGTGGCCGCAAGTGGCCCGGCTACGTCGCGGCGGGCGTGGCTGGCGGGGCGGTGCTTTATGCGGTGCTACTGCTCGGCTGGCTGGGCTGAGCAATGGAACTCGACACACTCCTGCGGCACTTCTTCGGCACCGACGATCCCTCGCAGCTGAACGAGGACGAATACGACCGCGCGATCGGTCAGCTCAAGATCGGGTTCGGGGTGGAACGCGAGCCCGGCCGCCGGTTCGCGCTGTGGTGCCTGATGGAAGCGCTGGGGATTGCCCCGCTCCCCGCCGAGGCCTTCGCCAAGGAGCCCAAGCTCAAAGCCGCCGCCGACGAATACCTCAGCGCCGCATTCCGGATGGAGCGGTTTGGAGACGGCGAATGAGCGCCGAAAGCGTGCTCACCTGGCTCGCCGAGCATGCCCCCGACCTCAAGCTGATCGAGCACAGCCGCTCGACCGCCACCGTTGCCGAAGCCGCCGAAGTCATCGGGGTCGAGCCCGGCCGGATTGCCAAGACGCTGGCGCTGCGGGTGGGCGAAGAGATCGTGCTGGTCGTCGCGCGCGGCGATGCCCGGCTCGATAACGCGCGCTGGAAGGCTGAGCTGGGCGGACGGCCGCGGATGCTCGATGCCGAGGCGACGCTGGCCGCAACCGGCCACGCAGTCGGCGGGGTCTGCCCGTTCGGACTCGCGCAGCCGCTGCCGATCATCGCCGATCGTTCGCTGCTGGCCTATCCGACGGTATTCCCCGCGGCGGGATCGCGCACCAGTTCAGTCGAAATCGCGCCCTGGCGGCTCGCCGAACTGATCGGCGCGCGGTGGGCCGAGGTCTGCACCGTGCCCGGCGCAGACCCAGCCCCACCTGCCTAGAACTTCGCGCCGAGCCGCAGCCCGATCGTCCGCGGAGTGATTGGCACGGTATAAACCCTGGTGCACAGCCCGCACTGGACGAACCGCGACAGATCGCCGCGTTCGTTGAGCACGTTGGCGACAAACAGCTCAAGCGAATACTTGCTCCAGTCGGTGCCCATCGCAAAGTTGACCGTCCCGAACGCCTTGAGATTGCCCTGCAGCGCATTGTTGGCGATGCGCAGGTCAGACGGGGCCGAGCCCTGGTAGCTGCCGTTGAGCTGCACATAGCTTTTCGCATCGCCCATCGGGATCGTATAGCGCGCGGTGCCGCTCATCTTCCATTTGGGCGTGATCGGCAGGCGCGTGCCGGCCGGCGCATCGATCGAATTGCCGCCGCTGGTGCAGGCAAAAGTCGGATCGGTTGCATGGCACAGGTTCTGCTGGATCTTGGCGTCGGTATAGGCGCCCGCCATCGTCAGGCTGAGCGGCCCGGCGTTGACCGCGACATCCATGTCGAAGCCCCGGATGCGCGCGTTCGGGCCGTTGGTGATGACCGTGAAGCTGTTGGGCCCAAGATAGCTGAACTGGAAGCCCTTCCAGTCTTGCTGGTAGATCGCACCATTCAGACGGATCACCCCGTCGGCCAGCGTGGTCTTGAAACCGAGTTCGTAGTTGACCAGGTAATCGGGCTCGTAAGGACCGAAATCACCACGCCGGTTGATCCCGCCGGGGCGGAACCCGCGACTGACGGTGCCATAGAGCAGCACGCCCTTGGCCGGCTTCCAGCTGAGGTTGAAGCGGTAGGTCGCGCCGTCGCCCTTGGCCTGAACCGGGTTGATCGTCCCGCCCGAATAGACCCCCAGATTGGTGCACGGACTGCCCGGCACAACCCCGGGTGCCAGCGCTACGCCCGGTGTGCCCTTGACCGTGGTCAGCCGCACCCCGGTGGTGGTAAAGCACTGGATTACCCCGGTCTTCGAACTGTAGGCCGCATTGGGCGGGCTGGCGGTGAAATTGCCGCCCGGGTTGCGGCCGAACCCGAAAAACCCGATCAGCGTGTTGTCATAGCGGAACAGCCGCCCGCCCGCCGTGACCGTCAAGGTCGGGGCGATGTCCCAGCTAACCTCGCCGAACGCCGCATAGTCGCGGTCGATGCGGTGCTGCTGGGTCAGCCACAGCGTGCCGGGGTTGCCGTTGACCGACAGGTTGGGGGCCAGACCTGCAATCTGGTAATCCTGATGAATGTCGTTCGACTGGTACTGGTAGAACAGTCCGCCGACGAACCGGATCGGATTGCTCTGCGGCGAAGACAGCCGCAGCTCCTGGCTGAACTTCTTGAAGTGGTCGGACCCGACGACCTTCTGGCGCGGGTCGATCGTGTTGCCGGCGGCATCCTGATAAGCGAAGTAATAGGCTAGCCCGCCGACCGACTCGTAGTAGGAATCGTATGATTCCGCATAGTCGGTATAATCGCTGACCGCGTTAGCCTTGCGGTCGAGGTAGGCCCCGGCATAGGTCACGTCCCAATTGCCCAGCTTGCCCTCGATCGTCAGCGCCGCCTGGATGAACTTGTCCTTGCGGTAATCGGGGAAGAAATGCTGGTACTTGAGATCGCCGACCGAAGGATCGTAGGCGTAAGAGCCGTGGCTGTCGGTCTGCTGGAACATCACTGCCGGCGTGACCGTCCAGCTGTCATTGAGATCGACCTTGAGCGCGGCGCGGCCGCCGTAAGTGTCGGTCGAATTGATATTGTCGGCAACGAAGGCCGCGTTGTCGACCGAGATGCCGTCCTTGACGCAGCCGATCGGCCCACCGCCGCCACCATCGCCATCACCTGGTGCAAACAGCGTCGTCCCGCAGAAGGTCCGCCGGCCGCGCACATTGTCGATGAACCCGGCATCGTGCTGGTAGAACCCGACGAGGCGCAGTGCCATCATGTCGTTCAGCGGGAAGTTGAGCATGCCTTCCAGCTTGCCGCCCCAGTCGCCGTGCTGGACGTGGCCCAGCTCCAAATCGACCCGGCCTTCGAACCCGGCGGTCGACGGCTTGTTGGTGATGATCCGGATCGTCCCGGCTTCGGATGAGGCGCCGTACAGCGTGCCTTGCGGGCCCGACAGGCTTTCGATCCGGGCAATGTCGTAGATGTGGACGTCGAGGTTGCCGCCGATCGTCGAGACCGGCTGTTCATCGAGGTACACCCCGACCGAGGGCAGCGAGCCCGAGTGGTTGCCGTCGCCGCCGCTGGCGACGCCGCGCATGTAGATGATGTTGGTGCCCGGTGTTCCGCCCGACTGCGCCGAGATCGATGGGAGCTGCTGCGAATAGGTCTGAAAGTTCGAGATGTTGAGCTCGTCGAGCTTCTTGGTGCCCAGCGCCTGGATCGAGATCGGCACATTCTGCATGTTTTCGCTGCGCTTTTGCGCGGTGACGATGATTTCGGGATCGGTGACGGTGGCATCGTCGGCGGGCGCGGTGTCCTGCGCGAAAGCCGGGGCCGCATAAAGCGCACTCGAGGCGAGGAAACATGCGATGCGACTGCGCGAAAATTTTGACATGGTACCCGCCCCCGTATTTTGCTTTTAGATACGCCAGCCTGATTCCTGACCGCCCGAGCGTCAAGCCCCCACATTAATAAATGACACAACGCCGGTGAGGCGTGACACAATTACAACGACGCCGGGGCGTCCGGATAACAGTCGAGGACTGGTCCCAGCGCCGCGCGCAAGGGATCGAGGTAGGGATCGAACGCCTTCCATGCCTCGGTCCCTTCGCGGAAGATCGGCTGGCGGACCTGTTCGGAACTGGCGGTGCGCACCGCGCGCTCGGTTTCGTGGAATGACAGGCAGGCCGCCTCGAACTCCACCCCGCAATAAGCCAGCAGGCGGCGCACTTCGGTCTCGGTGTCGTCGACCATGTTCTCATAGATGACGCGGTGGACTGCGCCGGGCTGGACCTGGTCGAGATGCGCCATCGCCCGCACATAGTCGGCGTAATAGCGGCCCATGTCGTCAAGGCTGTAGCTGAACGCCTGACCGCGCGCGAAGTGCTGCTTGAAGTTGGAAAAACAGCACCCCAGCGGATGGCGCCGCGCGTCGATGATCTTGGCGTTCGGCAGGATCAGCCGGATGAACGCCGCGTGTGCCCAGTTGTTGGGCAACTTGTCGATGAACAGTGGCCGGTTCGTCTTGCGCTGGATGCGGGTGCGCTGGAGGTATTCCTCGCCCAGCGCGCGCAGTTCACCGGCCGGCAATTCCGGCAGGTTGACCGGATAGCGCGGATCGCGCCGCGCCAGCACCGGCATGTCTGGCAATTCGCTGGTGCCCTCGATCTGGCTGTGGCTGGCCAGGATCTGCTCGACCAAAGTCGAGCCGGCGCGCGGCATGCCGAGCACGAAGATCGGATCGGGCGCGTCGCAGCCCTGCCCTGACCGCGCGGCCATGAACTCGGCGCTGGCCACCTCGATCAGCTTGTCGACGAAGCGGCTGGTGTCGGCGGCCGAATAGTCGAGCGACTGGCGGCGCAGCGCGTTGCCCGCGTCGTAATGCGCAAACGCCGGTTCCGCCTGCCCGCGATCTTCGAGCGCTTTGCCCAGCGCAAAGTCGAGGTGGAACCGGTCTTCCTCCGTGATGCCGCCGCGGGCCAGGGCCGCTTCCATGGCGGTAATGTCGTCGTCGCTGAACCGCACCGTCTTGAGGTTGGCGAGGCTCCACCATGCCTCGCCCAGTTCGGGCATCAGTTCGATCGCCTTGCGGTAGGCCGCGATGCCATCGGCGCTGCGCCCGACGGTTTTGAGCATGTGCCCATAGCTCATCCAGATGCGCGGCTGGCGCGCGGCCGTGGCGAGGACCTGTTCGTAGAGCCCGAGCGCCTCTTCGAACTCGCCGATCCGGCCCAGCGCGGCGGCTTGCAGGTTGGCGCGGCCCTGATGGTCGGGCTCTTCTGCGGCGACCTTGTTCAGCTCGGCAATCGCCTCTTCGGGACGGTTCTGGCGGTAGAGCACCAAGGCCAGATTGGCCCGCGCGGCAGTGAACGAAGGCGACAGATCGAGCGCGCGGCGCAGCAGGTTTTCGCTGTCCTTGTACCGCCCGATCCGCCCGGCCAGTTCGGCGAACAACCGGATCGACGCGACGTCGAACGGGAACTCCTTAAGCTGCGCGCGCAGCAATGGCTCGGCGCGCGGCAGATCATTGGCGTTCATCGCCAGCGCCGCCTCGACCAGCCGGGGGTGGTACTGACCGAGCCGCGAGAGCCAGCTGCGAGTGGTGACGGTTGCCATGGCGTGTCCCTAGCCTAACTTCTGCGCCAAGGGCCAGACATGTCGGTTTTGCTGGCTCTCCTGCTTGAATTGTGGTGGTTTCTGTCCCGCAGCGGGGACCAGTGCATGGCCGAGGAAATCGAAGAGCGCCCGTTCGGGTTCTGGACAGCCACCGCGCTGGTCATCGGCGGGGTCATCGGCGCGGGCATTTTCGTGCTGCCGAGCCAGATGGCAGTGTTCGGCTGGACCGGAGTGTGGGCGTGGCTGATCGGCGGCGTGGGAGCGATCGTGATCGCCCGGGTGTTTTCGGCCATCGCCGAAGCGCGGCCCGAAGAACCGGGCTTGCTTGCGGTTATCGGCGAGACATTGGGGCCGGTGTTGGGGGTGCTGTGCGGCTGGGGAGCCTGGGTCAGTTACTGGTGCGCCAATGCCTACATCGCGCTGACTTCCGCGCGTTATGCTTCGGAGCTGTGGCCGCCGATCGCCGCAAGCCCGTTTCGAATTGCGCTGGCGGCATCCCTGCTGATTGTGGCGCTGACCTGCCTCGGCCTCGCGGGCTTCAAGACTTCGGGTCGATTTCAGGTCATCACCGTTGCACTCAAGCTGATCCCGCTGGTCGCGATAATGGGAATCGTCGCGGTGCTGCTCATGCAGGGCGGCGACGCATTCCGGCAAGAAGTCCACGCCCCCTTCGCGGCGGCAAGCCTGTTCACCGCCACCACGTTCGCTTTTGTGGCCATCACCGGGTTCGAAACGGCGAGCATTGCGGCGCAGCGGGTGCGCGATCCCGAACGCAACGTGCCGCGCGCGACGATGACCGGGGTGCTGGTCAGCTGCCTGATCTTCGCAGTGGTCTGTTCAGGCGTGGTCTTTGGGCTGCCGGTCGCCACCGTCACCGCCTCCAACGCCCCGATCGCGTTGTTCATCGGCACGTACTGGGGCGGCTGGGCCGGGCACGCAGTCGCGGTATTTGCGGTGATTTCGACCGTCGGCGGACTGGCGGTGTGGATCATGCTACAAGGCGAAGTGCCGCTAACCCTGGCCCGCGCCGGACTGCTGCCGGCATGGCTGGCGCGGACCAGCAAGCGCGACATCGCGGTGGTGCCGATGGTGCTGGCGAGCGCGCTGACGATCACATTGCTGCTGATCGGCGGGTGGAACAACGGCGCGGGGCTGATGGACTTCATGCTAACGCTCACTGCTGCTTCGGGGGTGCTGATTTACGCCTTTGCCTGCCTCGCCGCGCTGCGCATTGGGGTGCAGCGACCGACGGCGTTAATCGGGTTGCTGTTTACGCTGGCGATTCTCTACGGTGCGGGAATTCAGGCGGTGGCGCTGAGCGTCGCCCTGATGCTCGCAGCGTTGCCGCTCTACTGGCTCGCGCGCCGGGCTTCGCTCACGACCGCAGGATCTTCCGCAGCAACGGCCGGTCGCTGAGGATCGCCGCCGCCGCATTGTGCCCCGGCGCGCCGGTCACGCCGCCGCCCGGATGGGTGCCCGCGCCGCACATATAGAGCCCCTTGATCGGCCCGCGATAATCGCCGTGGCCGAGCACCGGGCGCGCCGCCCACAGCTGGTCGAGCCCCATGTTGCCGTGCATGATATCGCCGCCGATCAGCCCGAACTTGCGTTCCAGATCGAGCGGCGAGTGGATCTGGGTGGCGATCACGCTCGCCTTGAAATTGGGCGCATGGTCGTCGACGGTATCGATGATCAGGTCCGCAACCGCCTCGCGATGCTTGTCCCAATCGACCTTGGGATCGAACTGCTGGCAGAACAGGCTGGCGACATGCTGTCCCGGCGGGGCGAGGCTGTCATCGACGGTTGAGGGGAGCTTGATCTCGACGATCGGCTTCTTCGACCAGCCATGCTGCTCGGCATCGTAAAACGCCTGGTCCATGTAATCCATGCCCGGTGCGATGATGATCCCGGCGGTGTGATGCTCGGCCCGTTCCTTGCCCGGCAGCACGCTGAACGAAGGCAATTCAGACAGCGCGACATTCATCCGGAAAGTCCCCGAGCAAGTCTTGAAGCCTTTGATGCGGCGCTTGAAATCGTCATCCAGATCGCTCGGATCGATCAGCTGCGGGTACAGCAGCGCCGGCCCGGCGTTCGAGGCGACGATGCTCGCCGCGATCTCCTCGCCGCTTTCCAGCCGCACCCCCGACACCTTGCCGCCATCGACCAGCACTTGCGCCACCGGCGCTTCAAGGCTGATCTCGACCCCGGCATCCTCGCAGGACCGCGCCATCGCCTGCGTAATCGCGCCCATCCCGCCGACCGCATGGCCCCATGCGCCCAGCTTGCCGTTGACCTCGCCGAACACATGGTGAAGCAGCACATAAGCCGATCCGGGGGTCGAGACCCCGGCGTAGTTGCCGACCACCGCGTCGAAGGCAAAGGCGCTCTGCACATAATCATGCTCGAACCAGCCATCGAGAAACGACCGCGCCGACTTGGTGAACATGTCGAGCAGGTCGCGCTGCACTTCGATATCGAGCTGCGCCATCGGCCAGCCCTGTTTGGCCGCTGCGAGCATTGACGAAACTCCGCCGCCGACGTTGGGCGGGATTTTCAGGCTGAGGTCGCGCAAGACATTGGCGACCTTTTCCAGCGCGGCGTCGTATCTGGGGTATGCCGCGGCATCCTTCTGGGAGAACCGCGCGAACTCCGCCTCGGTCCGGCCAGCCCCGCCGCCCAGCTTGATGTAATCGTCGGCGAACGGGAAGAAGTTGGAGATCGTCCGCTCGATTACGCGGTAGCCATAGTCGTGCAGCCGCATATCGGCGATCACCTTGGGCCGCAGCAAGCTAACGGTATAGCTCGCGGTCGAATTGCGGAAGCCGGGGTGAAATTCTTCGGTCACCGCCGCGCCGCCGACGATATGCCGCCGTTCGAGCACCCGCACCCGCATCCCCGCTTTGGCGAGATAGAACGCGCAGACGAGGCCGTTGTGCCCCCCGCCGATGATCAATGCGTCGTAGGTTTTGGTCATGCTTTGCTCCAGCCTGGCGTGGGCGCATGGCCGAGGCGGGCTTCGGGAATCAGGGTGCGGATCTTGCGCGCAAAACTGCGCAGGCAGACCTCGCTGGTGGCAATCGGCCCGGCGGTATAGCTGCGGCTGGCCATGCCCTGCTGGACCTGCCCGATCAGCCAGGTATCCTCGGCATTGACCACGCGGTTGATCCGCCAGTTGGCATAACGCGCGAGCTTCATTTCTCGCCGATCATCGGGCAGGCAATAGGCGACTTCGCGCAGCAGGCAGGTGGTCGGCGAGGTCGGGATCCACTGCATGAAATCGATCTGGTCGGCGTAGATGTCGAACGCCATGTTGGGCCACAGCTTGTAATAGAGCCAGCGCCCCTGCGCGGCTTCGGGGAGGTGTTGCACGCGCGGGAGATGCTTGGTGTAGAACCGTTCCCAGAAGTTGTGTTTGTCGCCAGCGGTTACGTCGCCTAGCAGCCGGTCGGCCCAGCCGTGCGCCTCGATCCGGTAGCTCTTGCCGACCAGCCGGGTCAGCCCGTCGTGCGCCACCGGGATGTGAAGGTTGTCCGAATAATTGTCGCCGACGTTTTTCCAGTTCACGTCGCGCGGGCGGTGACGGACCGCGCCCATCGATTGCATGGCTTCGAACCTGAGGGGCGCGACCTCGGCTTCGAACGGAGCCATCATTTCGGCCGGGGTCGGGAAGGGGCCAGGCTCGAGGCAAACAAACACGAACCCGCGCCATTGCTCGAGCGCTACCGGGGTTAGACCACTTTCAGCAATGTTGAGAGCTGGGTATTCGGCTTTGTGCGGCACTCCGCTCAATCGTCCGTCCGGCTCATAAGTCCAGGCGTGGTAGGGGCAGACGATCTTGCGGGCGCAGCCCGCCGGGCCTTGGAGCAGGCGCATCGCGCGGTGGCGGCAGACGTTGGTGAAGGCGCGAACCTTGTCGTCCTGACCCCGGATCACAATTACACTCTCGCCGAGATAATCGAGCGTGCGGTACTCCCCTGGCTGGGCAATCTCGTTGACGTGGCAGACGATTTGCCACGACGGACGGATGACCCGCTCCATCTCGGCGGCGAAGAATTCAGGGTCGCGGTACGTCCAGCCGGGCAGCGAAAAGTCGGCGTCGGGATCGACCGCAAAGCCGTCGATGTCTGCCCGAGACTGATACGCATTGGTCGCCACTGGCCGAGTCCCGCATTGCTTGTTGGACGATCGTATAACAAGTGTTAGGTTCCCGCAAGTGAGCATCCCAGCCTCCACCCGGGCCGAACGCGCTTTTACGCGAGCGGAGCCCGATGCCCGCCGCCAGAGCCTGATCGAGGCCTGCGCGCAGGTGCTGGCGCACAATGGTGCGGCGGGGACTTCGGTGCGGGCGATTGCGCTGGAAGCTGGGGTATCGCCCGGACTGGTCGGCCACTACTTTGCCGGGATCGACGCGCTGGTCGCAGCGACTTATGGCCAGGTCGAAGCCCAGGTCAGCGCCGCGCTGGATAGCGCGCTGGCGCAGGCCGGGACCGATCCGCGTGCCCGGCTCGATGCTTACGTCACCGCCAGCTTCGCGCCGCCGATCGCTTCGGGCGAGTTGCTCGCCACCTGGATCGCATTCTGGAGCTTGGTGCGCTCGCGCCCCGACATTGCCCGCCAGCACGACGAGCAGTACGCCCGGTTCCGCGCCCGGCTCGAAGCATTGCTGGCGGCCTGCGGGGTCGCGCCCGCCCGGCTGCGCCACACCGCCATCGCGGTAACCGCGCTGGTCGACGGGCTGTGGCTCGAACTCAGCCTGTCACCCGGCGCGTTCAGCGCGGCCGAGGCGTGCGCCATCGCCCGCGCCCAACTCGACGCGCTTATTTCGACAAGTCGGTCAGCATACTGAGGTAATAGACGATCCCCGGCGCGGTGTTGCTCAGCGGCACGCGCTCGTTGAGGCCGTGCGAGAAGTCGTCCGAATCCTTCATGAAGATCGGGCTCATCCCGTAGCTGTCGATCCCCTTGGCGCGGAACCACATCGAATCCGATGCGCCCGAGGCCTGACTGGGGATGATTGCGATCCCCGGATAGCTGAGCTTGACCGCTCTGGTCAGCGCCCCCTCGAAATCGGGCCGCATCGCCGAGGCGGGCGATTCGGTGGTGTCCCCGCCCGAGACATCGGTGACCGTGACCATCGGCATGCCGATCGAGCGCTCGAGCTCGGCGCGAACTTCTTCGCGGCTGTGCCCGGGGAAGACCCGGCAGTTGACGTTCGCCGTGGCGCGCTGCGGCAGCGCGTTCTGGGCATGGCCGCCGCTCAGCATGGTCGGCACGCAGGTGGTGCTGACTTTGCCGACATGCGCCGGGCTGGCGCGCAGCGTAGCGATCGCCGCAGCGTCATCGGGGTTGGCGGCATAGGCGCGCATCGCCCCGGCCAGCGCCGGGTTGCCCTCAAACTGTGCGGCTTTGACGAACCAGGCTCTGGTCACCGGGTTCTGTTCGGGCTTGAAGCGGTAGGCGCCGACTTTTTCGACCGCCTGCGCCAGCTGGACGATGGCATTGTCGGGGCGCGGCGCGGAGCTATGTCCGCCGGGGTTGGTCACCTCCAGCTTGTAATCGACGTAGGTCTTCTCAGCCCCGTCCCACGCCAGATACAGGGCTTTGTCGGTCGTTTCATCACGCAGCCCGCCGCCGCCGTCGATGTTGAGCACCAGCTCGGCATTGCTGAGCTTTTCAGCGAGCACGCGGGTGGTCTTCATCGAAGTTTCTTCATCCCCCGACAGTGCGAGAATAATGCCGCGCTTGGGCCGGTAGCCCTCACGCCGCAACTCGATCAGCGAGGCTACCGCCATCGCCGCGCTGTATTTCATGTCGCTGGCACCGCGCCCGAACAGGTAGCCGTTTTCGACCACCGGGGTGAACGGATCGCGCTCCCAGTCGGCCGGCTTGGCCTCGACCACGTCCATGTGGCCCGAGATCACCAGCGGCTTGAGCGATGGATCGCTGCCCGGCCAGGTGGCGATCAGGTAAGCGGTGTCGTCCAGCGGAGTGATCGTCACTTCGCTGTCTTTCCAGCCGCCCGCGACCAGCGCGCCCTTGACCACTTGCAGCGCAGCGCCGGTGCGGTTGCTTTCGCCCTGGACCGAACGAAGCGCGATCAGCTGCTTGGCGAGGTCGAGCGTCTGCGCCTCGGCAACCGGATGCCCGGCCATTTTGGCAGTACGCGCGGCAAGGTTGGGGGCGGCAACGCCGGCGAGCAGCGCAAGGATTACGGGCACGAAAACTGGGCGCATGGACGATTCTCCTGTTCGCGCTGGTCTAGGCGCAACGCGGCGTCCCGGTAAAGCCCGAGCTCGGATCGGCACTGCCAAGCCCAGCGCACCTCACACAAAATTAACGGGGGCGGGCTATGTCCCGCTCACTAGAAAACAGGGTCCGGTAACACATCGATGGTCAGCAAGCAGGCGGCGCTCCGCGTCGTCATCCCGGCAGAATTGCGCGATTGGGTCGATAATCGGCTTATTTCTGCGCATATCCGCATGGTGCGTTCCATCGTGCTGGGCACGCTTTTGAATGCAGGCGTCGTTGTGATGGCCCTGATCGGCCAGATTCCCGCGATCTATATTGCCCTGTTCGCCAGCTCGATTTTTGCTGCCTGCCTGCACCGGCTGTGGCTCGCCGAAGGGATCGAGCGCGGCCGGCGGCGGCGGCGAGCGGCCAAAATCATGTCGGCATTCTGGTGGAATTCCCTGTGGCTTGGGCTGACTTTCGGGATTTTGTGCGGGCTCTGGCTGCCGTACTGCTCGCCGCCGGTGCAGCTGCTGCTGGCGGTTTGCACGGTCTGTCAGATCGCCGCCGCGGCCTACACCGTGCGGACCCTGCCCCGCGCCGCCTTCGCTTATGTCGCGACTCAGGCCCTTGGCCTCGCGGTCGGGCTTGGCCAAGTGGGCAGCCTGACCGCGCTGGCGACGATTGCCGTACTTACGGGTGCCAGCGGTCTGCTGATCCGCATGGCCTATACCGCGCACGATCTGTTCGTCACCCGCATCCTGTCCGACCGCGATCTCCACAGCGCCGCGCGCACGGTCAAGCTGTTGCTCAACGAATACGAGGAAAGCGGGTTCGACTGGCTGTTCGAGCTCAATGCCCAATTGCGGCTGACCAATGTTTCGCGGCGCTTTGCCCAAGCTGCCGGCGAACCCGCCGAACAGCTTGCCGGGCGCCAGCTGGCCACGCTGTTCGCGCCCGGTGCGAGCTGCGACGAGCTCGCGCAGGCGCTGTCCGGCGGGCGTTCGTTGCGCTCGCTGGTGGTCGCGCTCGACGGCCTTGGCGAAGCTGAGCCGCGCTGGTGGTCGATCAGCGGCCGCCCGAGCCATTCGGACGACGGCGTGCATTACCGCGGAGTGATCTCCGACGTGACCGAGCTGCGCCAGGCCGAACAGCGCGCGCAGCAGATGGCGCATTTCGATGCGCTGACCGGGCTGCCCAACCGCACCCAGTTCAACCAGACCTTGTCGTGCCTGTTCAACAACCACCAGGACGGCGACCATATCGCGCTGCTGCTGCTCGATATCGATCACTTCAAGAGCATCAACGACGTGCACGGCCACCCGGTGGGTGACACGTTCCTGCGGCTGTTTGCGGCGCGGCTGACCTCGGTCGTGACAGGCAGCGGCCTTGGCGGAAGCCAGCCGATCGTGGCGCGGCTGGGGAGTGACGAATTTGCCATTGCGGTCAGCGGCGGCGATGCCTGCGACCATGCCGTGCGGCTGGCTGAATTGCTGACTTTGGCGCTCAGCGAACCTGTGATGGTCGAAGGCACCGAACTGCCCTGCGCAATCAGCCTGGGGATCGCGCTGGCGCCGTTCCACACCGATCAGCAGGCCCAGCTGCAAAGCTATGCCGACATCGCGCTGGGCGCGGCCAAGACCGGCGGACGCGGCGACTGGGAGATGTTCGAGCCCGGCATGGACGAGCGGCTGCACGAGCGCCACACGCTGGCGCGCGACTTGCGTCACGCGGTCTCGCGCGGTGAGCTGCGCATGTTCCTCCAGCCGCTGGTCGACGTCGCGAGCGAGGCCAAGACCGGCTACGAGGCGCTGCTGCGCTGGCAGCACCCGATCCGCGGGCTGGTCGCGCCCGACGTGTTTATCCCCATCGCCGAGGAAACCGGGCTGATCGTGCCGATCGGCGAATGGGTGATCCGCACCGCCTTTGCCGAAGCGGCAACCTGGCCGGGCGAGGAAGTGATCGCGATCAACCTCTCGCCGGTGCAGTTCTCCAGCCCCAATCTGCTGCCGGTGATCGTCAACGCGCTGGGCGATAGCGGCATCGCGCCGGGGCGGGTCGAATTCGAGATTACCGAGGGCGTGCTGCTGGGCGATACCGAAGCCAATATCGACATCCTGTGCCGGATGCAGGCGCTCGGGCTCAAGATCGCGCTCGACGATTTCGGCACCGGTTATGCCTCGCTGAACTATCTGCTGAGCTTCCCGTTCGACAAGATCAAGATCGACCGCAGCTTCATTTCCAGCCTCTCGACCCGTCAGGAATCGCGCGCGATCGTCGCCTCGATTATCGGGCTCGCCAATGCACTGGGGATGTGCACGCTGGCCGAAGGGGTCGAAGAGCCCGAGCAGCTTGACCAGCTGAAGGCGCAAGGCTGCCGCATGGTTCAGGGCTGGCTGTTCGGCAAAGCCCTGCCAAGCGAGGAATACCATCCCCGCGCAATCGTGCTGCCAGTCGATGTCGCGCCGCCGGTGCGCTTGCCGCAGCGGCGCAAGGCGCGGGTTTCGCAGACGTATTCACACCGCCAGCGCGCCTGATTGGGGGCGCGCCGCACTGGCGTGCTCCCGCCCCTGCTGCTAACCCCGCCCCAGCCCGGACACAGGTCCGGTCCGGGCAGCGGAGTCTTTTGGCATGAGCTTCACTGCAGACCGGCTACTGCTGTTCGGCGCGACGGGCGATCTTGCCCAGCGCATGCTGCTGCCCTCGCTGTGCGCGCTGCACGATGACAAGCTGATCGCGCCCGAGCTGACGATCATCGGCACCGCCCGCTCCGAATACGATGACGCCAGCTATCAGGCCTTCGCGCGCGTGGCGCTCGAGAAGTACCTCCCCGATTTCCGCAAACACGCGATCGACAGCTTCCTGCCGCGGCTTAAATACCAGGTGCTCGATGCAACTCAGGCCGATCACTTCACCAAGCTGTCGGATGAGATCGGGACTGCCGACAAAGGCATGGCGATCTTCCTGTCGACCGCGCCGAGCCTGTTCGAACCGACCATCGCCGGGCTGACCAAGGCTGGTTTGACCGGCGACAAAGTTCGGATCGGTCTGGAAAAACCGCTCGGTACCAGCCTTGCGACCAGCCGCGAGATTAACGATGCGGTCGCCGCCGCGTTCAGCGAGGACCGGATTTTCCGGATCGACCACTACCTTGGCAAGGAGACCGTGCAGAACCTGCTGGCGCTGCGCTTTGCCAACATCATGTTCGAACCGCTGTGGAACGCGGCGCATATCGATCACGTCCAGATCACCATCGCCGAGACGGTGGGCCTCGAAAGCCGGGTCGGTTATTACGACGGGGCCGGGGCACTGCGCGACATGGTCCAGAACCATATGCTGCAGCTGCTCGCGCTGGTCGCGATGGAGCCGCCGACGAGCTATGACGCTACCCCGATCCAGGACGAAAAGGTCAAGGTGCTGCGCGCGCTGCGCAAGGTTGCGCACACTGAAACCGTCACCGGCCAATACCGCAAGGGTGCGATCGAAGGC
>JANYGC010000098.1 GCA_025359425.1 Sphingomonadaceae bacterium | reverse complement strand
CCGGATTGGGATGGATCCTGCTCGAACAGTGATCGGAGATCGGTTGTGATGGCCTCGAGGGGGTCTGGGACGGTGCGCCCATGGATGACAGGCGGTTTGCGCTGCGACGTCGGTCTCACCTCGCCTTCCTTCCAGGCATGGCGCAGCCCGTCCAGAAAGCGTTCGACGTCTGCCTTGGGGTCGGCCTCCGGGTCTTGTGGACCTTGGTCGGCCATCATGGTCAAACGTGCCTGTGACTGGCGAATTTCGGCAAGCAGTGCGACCGGATCCAATGCGCTGAACTGGGCAGTGAGGTTTTCCTTGGTCGCCTGATCGATCTCGGGGCGCGCGAGAATGCGCTGATACGGGGTCAGCGGGGCGTGGTAACGTTTGGTGACCTGCGCGCCATCGCGTTGTTTCTCTTGCAACTTGAACGACGGCTGGAAGAAATTCACGAAGAGCCGCATGGTCTGATAGAACCGGCCCAGTTCGCGGGCAATGGCAACGCCGGTATAGCGGCGATACCCGACCATCCGTCGCACGATCGCCCCGTTCTTCTGTTCGACATGAGCTTGGTCGTTCTTCTGGTACGGGCGGCATCGGGTGAATTCGATCTCTGACCTGGCACACCATGCCCTGATCGTTTCGTTCATGAAGACGGAGTCGTTGTCCGTATCAAAGCCGCGCAGGGGAAAGGGCAGCAACGTCCGCAGCTGGGTCATGACCTCGCCAAGCAGATGCTGTTCGCGAAACAGCAGGGGCGCGCACTCGGTCCAGCCGGTGGCGATATCGGTCATCACAAGGGTCTGGATGAAGCTGCCGCTGGAAGATGGGCCACTATGCGCCACCAGATCGGCTTCCAGAAACCCCGGAACCGGGTCGTTCCAGTCGGCGTGCGTTCGGATCGGCACGCTCTTTCGGACGGCCGAGGAATGGGCGTTTCGCCGGCGCCCTCCACCGGAACTGACCGCGCGGACCGGGGCCAGAACCCGATCAATCGTAGCCGCGCTGATCCGCAGGAGCCGCGTCTTCACCTCTTCGTCCATGGCAAGATGGCCATGTCGCTCCATGGCAGGGATCAGCAGTGGAATCAGCGGCTTAAGCCGCTTGCCACAGATCCGGTCCGATGCTTCCCAGAGCACCACCAAGGCCTCTCGCACCGCAATATCATAGACCCGGCGTTCAGGACGTGGCCGGGACCGCACCGCCACATCCTCGCATCGCAACAGCCGTTCCGCATGTTTGCGGTGATAGCCGGAGATCTCTGCAAACTCGGTCAGGATCCGGCCTTTTTCCGCGCGCGTCGAAGAACGGTATCGCTGCGCCACAGCCTTCAGAAGCTCATCTCTCGTGCCCATGCTGATCCGCCTCATGCCCCACCCCCAGAACAAACTGCTCCGGGAACATTTCTAGTGAGGCAACAGCACTATCTTGGGGAATAATTCAGGCGAGGCAATGCGCCGGCCATGGTGGTTGTCGCTCAACAGACGGTGTGATCCCGGGTGGTCATCGCGGTATGAGGTGGAGTTTCGACGCTTTCGCCACGAACCTTACGGAGACGGTTGTCAGGAACCCGCCAAAGCCCATTCTGACGGATCGAACGGGGGCGATCCATGCCATCACATGGCAGAGCCAACTCCGCCACATGATGGTCGAAGCCTTCGCCCAGATCGACAAGGAGGAGATCGACCCCAATCTCAGCATAACCGTATGCGCCGTCTATGTCCCATTGAATTGGGATATTTCTGAACTTTGATTTCGCTGCCAGACAGTTGCCCAATGCATTGGGAGGTTGGGATGGCGGATGGTGGGGATGGTTTTGTGGGTCGGTGCGAGGTGGTTGAGCCTCGGCGTGGCAACCGACGTTGGCCTTTGGATCTGAAGGCGCGGATTGTGGCGGAGAGCCTTCAGCCCGGCGTGCGGGTGGTGGATATCGCGCGGCGACACGGAGTTGTTGCTCATCAGCTTTCGGATTGGCGGCGACAGGCCCGTGAAGGTCTGCTGAGTTTGCCGCTGGACCTGTTGCCGGCGTTGTCGGTGCAGATGGAAGGGCTTGCCGATCCCGCTTTCGTTCCGGTGGCCATCATTGCGGAATCCGAGGTGGCGACGTTGACGCAAGCATCTGCCCCGTGTGTCCCCGAGGTTGCGGCTTCTATCGGGACCATGGCGGTGGAGCTTGGTTCTGGCATTGTGATCCGGGTTCCGGGCGATGTGGCGGTGGAACGTGCAGCGGCACTGGTGCTGGCCTTGCGGGACCAGCGATGATTGTCGCCGGACAGCGGCTTCCGATCCTGATAGCGACCCGACCGGTGGACTTTCGGTGTGGCCATCAAGCTTTGGCGCTGATGGTTCAGACCGAGTTGAAGCTTGACCCGCATTCCGGGATCACGGTGATCTTCCGGTCGAAACGGGGTGACAGGCTCAAGATCCTGGTTTGGGACGGCACCGGCATGGTGCTGACTTACAAGGTATTGGAGCAGGGCAACTTTGCCTGGCCGAAGGTTCAGGACGGGACGATGCGACTGTCGCGGGCTCAGTTCGAGGCCCTATTTGAAGGGCTGGATTGGCGGCGAATGATGGCACAGCGGGTGCTTCCACCGACCGCGGCAGGATGACTCAGGCAGCTGCTTTAACGTTGTTTTATTGGGCTTTCGGCTGCAGATCAGCTATGAAGCGGCATGCCGCAATCCTTCGATCTCAGTCAGTTTCCAGACCTTCCGCCCGAGGTGGTGAAGGCCTTTGTCGCGCAGTCGGCGGCGTTGGAAGCGGCGCGGTTTGAGGCCTCCGTCGAGCGCGCGGCGCGC
The DNA here is from genome assembly GCA_025359425.1 of Sphingomonadaceae bacterium. GTDB lineage: Bacteria > Pseudomonadota > Alphaproteobacteria > Sphingomonadales > Sphingomonadaceae > Novosphingobium. The sequence goes on along the minus strand of JANYGC010000098.1, from coordinate 775 downwards.
CAGCATGAGCAGTCTGTCGTGGCCGAGAAAGAAGCCTTCATCACCGAGTTGAAGGAACTGATCGAGAAGCTGGAGGGTCAGGTCGGCCAATACCGGCAGGCGAAGTTCGGGCCGAAATCGGAAAAGCTGGACCCCGCGCAATTGGAACTGGCTCTGGAGGACCTTGAGACAGCCATCGCCGAAACCCAGGCGCAGATCGCCGTGGTCGAGGCGCAGATCGCTGCCAGTGCGACAGATCCGGACAAGGCGGCCCCACGCGCACCGCGCAAAGCGCGGGCGTTGCCCGATCACCTTCCAAGGGTCGAGCGCATCATTGAACCCCAAAGCATCACCTGTCCTTGTGGCTGCGGCGACATGATCCGGATTGGGGAGGACCGGACGGAGCGCCTCGACTTCATCCCCGCCCGCTATCAAGTCATTGTCACGATCCGCCCGAAATATGCCTGCCCCAAAGGGCGGACGGGTGTGGTGCAAGCCAGGGCTCCGGCGCATCTTTTGGAGGGCAGTTGGCCGACCGAGGCACTTTTGGCCCAGATCGCCATGGCCAAACATTCCGAGCACATGCCGTTGAACCGGCAGGCTGTGGCCATGGCGAGGCTCGGACTGCCGATCGAGCGGTCGGTGCTGGCCGACTGGATGGGTCGCACCGGTGCCTTGATTGCGCCGGTTGTGGATCGCATGGCAGTGCTGCTGAAGAGCGGCGGTTCGCGGCTCTATGTCGACGAGACAACAGCTCCGGTGCTTGACCCGGGACGGGGCCGGACGAAAACCGGCT
>JANYGC010000067.1 GCA_025359425.1 Sphingomonadaceae bacterium | reverse complement strand
GCTGCACGCTATCTCGGCGAGAACCGTTCGGACATAGCCTTTGCAGTTGGCACAGTCGACGTGACGCGAATAAGCGTTCCCTTTACTGTCCCAATTAGCCTCACCGGATCCCCTAATTACGGCTCTTGGTCACGTTTGCTGCTCAGCCCGGGTTTGCTGTGCGAAGATAATGACGTGCAGTCTTCAGGCTTGCGCTGCGGTTATCAACTCGGCGCAAAATGGGTCGCCACTGATGGGCGTCGCGCACGGTTCTATGCTGACTATAACTGGGAAAGCGTAGCTGGCATGCGCCGTTCGCTTATTGCTGTAGGCTATGCCTATCGCCTGGGTAACAAGAACAACCTCGAACTTGCTGTTGAAGCAAATCGTGGTCTCAAATCCATGACACGGCAAGACATCCGCGTAATGCTGTCCATAAGGCTGGCTCAGTAAATTGGATTTCTTGTGGCTTGTCGATGGCATTTGACGCCATTGGCAAGCCACAGTTTATAACTTATACCAACCTGCATTGATCAGGACCCATGCGCCCATTGACGGCGTCCGATGGACATGATGCGCCACGGTTGATCGATGAGCTTGTTCCACGCTTCGCAGCAATGGTCGATGATGTTCTCGTGTGATGTGAAGACCCGGTTTGAGAGCCAGTTGTCGCGCATGAACTGCCAGATGTTTTCGACCGGGTTGAGCTCGGGGCACTTTGACGGCAGCGCGATGATGCTGATGTTTTCGGGCACGTCCAGCTTGTCGGTCGTATGCCATCCCGCCTGATCCATCAGCAGCACGGCGTGGGCGCCGGGCGCGACGGCAAGCGATATCTCGGCAAGATGGAGCGTCATGGTTTCGGTATTGCAGAATGGCAGCACCAGCCCCGCACCCTTGCCAAGATCGGGACAGATCGCGCCGAAGATATAGGCCGACTTCGTCCTCTGGTCCTTGGGGGCCAATGGCCGTGTCCCGCGCCGCGCCCAGCGCCGCGTGATCTTGTTTTTCTGGCCGATGCGGGCTTCGTCCTGGAACCATATTTCTAGCGGTGTTCCGCACGGGAGGCGGGCTTTGACCTTTGCCAACGCGGCGGCAAAGCCCCCTTTTTGAAGGCCTCCATCGCAAATTCGTTCTGGGCATGATGGCGGGGCCGCGCCGTGAGCTTGACATAGCCCAGCTTTCTTAACTCCCGCCCCACGGTCGTCTCATCAAGGGAGATCGCAAATTCCTCGTGGAGCCACCAGGCCAGATCGATCAGCCGCCAACGCACAACTCCATGGATCGCCGGGATCGGGCCGCTCTCGATGATCTCCACCAGCGCCCGGCGCTGGGCGTCATTCAGCAGGGGACGCTTGCCGGGCGCCTTGCCGTCAAGCAGTCCATCCGGACCGTCGGCATTGAACCGTATCACCCAGTCCCGCACAATCTGCAGACCCACCCCGCCAAGGCGCGCCGCATCGCCGCGGCTGCTGCCGTCGTAAATCTCCGCCACGGCCAGCAGTCGGCGACCCTGGTTCGCGATCTTCGTCCCGCGCGCTAGCCGCCGCAAGGCCGCCCCGTCAAAATCCTCCCGCAATCCTATCGCTGCACCCATCGCCACGCCCTCCAAGACAGGGCGCCATAGATTCAGACTTTCAACGCTTTGGGAATCCCCAGCGTGAGTCATGATCACCGCAGGTTGGTATTACGCAGTAGCAGTGTTGTTTGAGAATAGATTTTCTGATTAGTAGATTGTGATGACTAGAACCATATGCGTGCTCAGATGTATTTTGTCACACCAATGGCCACCTCGAACAATGACGATTTCCAGCTATTATAGCGATATGGTGGCGGCTGCGGGCGGGATTCTCGATCATTCCGGGGGTTATCCCGTCCTGTTTGGGTTTGATGCGGCGTCTTGGGCTTGTTTTGGTCATCAGGTTGCGACGGCCGCCACCCTTTCCAGCACCACCAGTCGCCGCATGTTGTAGGCCAGGTTCTGCATCCCGATCTTCACCGTGGCGCGGACGATGCCAATGGTGCGGACGAACTTTCCGCCCATGCTGGTGTGCTGGGTGCCAAACACATGCTCGACCCGTGCGCGCACTTTTGAGCGGGCCTTGTTGGCCTCTTCCTGACGCGGCGTGAGCGGCTTGTTACGGCTGCCGCGCTGGTGGATATGGCTCTTCATCGCGCGTTCGGCGAGCATCTCCTCGGTCTCTTTGCTGCGATAGGCGCTGTCAGCCCAGACGCTGCTGGCTGTGTTATCGGGATCGAGCACATCCTCCAGCTTCTGGCTGTCATGCACCGATGCGCTGCTGACGGCGTAGCGCCGGACCAGCTTGTGCCGCCGGTCGATGTTGATGTGGTTCTTGTATCCGAAGTGCGACTTCCCATGCTTCTTGGTCCAGCGGGCATCCTTGTCTTTCTGGCGGTTCTTCGCGGGGTGGGCCTCCCATTCTGCTGGCGTTTCCCCGGCTTTGACTGCGCTATTGTCATCGCGCGAGTTGCGCTGGCGCGGAGCCGGGACGATGGTTGCGTCAATGATCTGACCGCCCATCGCAAGGTAACCCTTAGCCTTGAGGTAGGTGTCAAACTGATTGAACAGCCCCTCGACCGCCCCAGCCTTGGCCAGCGCCTCTCGGTAAAGCCAGAGCGTTTTGGCATCCGGCACCGCATCTTCCAGACCCAGCCCGACGAACCGCATGAACGACAGCCGGTCGCGCAACTGATATTCCATCTGGTCATCCGACAGATTGTAAAGCGCCTGCAACACCAAGGCCTTGAAGATCAGCACCTCGTCCCACGGCTTGCGGCCCGCTGCGCTCTTGCGATCAGCTTCCGAACGGCGAAGACCGCCCTTCACCAGCGCCGTCTTCAGCTTCACGCGAAACAGCTCAAACGGCACCGCCGCCAAAATCGCCACCAACGGATCAGACTTCGCGTCCAGACCCTCATACCGATGCTGCAAATCAAAAAATCCCGGCTGACCCATGGTGCAATGTCCCTCGCTGCGTCAGCATCCTTGAATCGGATTTTGATCGCGCTGGGAAGGGCTATTTTTCGAGGTGGCCCTTAGACGACGTGCGTTTTTTTCCAATGTCATGCTTGCTTGGTACTCTTTCTGCATGATTGTTTTTTCACTAATGGATCTGTCTGACCTTGCCCCTGCCTGACGTCGCCCTTGGCTGATATGAGTGGATCAGCAAAGGGGTATTCTGATGAAGGACGGAGTGAGGACGGGTTATACGCTTGAGTTCAAGCGGGAAGCGGTGCGGCTTGTGCATGGCGGTGAGAAAGTATCGGCGGTAGCTCGGACGCT
>JANYGC010000049.1 GCA_025359425.1 Sphingomonadaceae bacterium | reverse complement strand
GTGCGCCGCGGCCGGGGTTGAAAGGAGGGCGTCCCCTCGTCCCCCGACGCCTGAAGGGGGCGCCCTCCGAAAAACAGAACCGGCGCGGACGCTGAAAAGCTCCCGCGCCGGTTTCATTTCATGCATAACAAGAAATCTTTTGAGTAAGCGCTTACAGTTGACCGGAAACGGAAATCACAATAAGCCCAGCACATATTTACGAATCAAGCAATACAGGGGGAACTATGCGGGGAACGATATTAGCGGGTGCGCTCGCACTAGCCGGTTGTGCAGCATCAACACCAGGGCCCGAAAATTTACACAACAGCGAATTCACACAAGGCAATGTGCAACTCAATCTGAAGGTCGGACTAACTACCAAAGCTGAAGTCCTCGAAAAATTCGGATCGCCAAATATAACTACGCGGGACGGGGCTGGGCAAGAGGTTTGGTCCTATCAAAAAATGGCGACAGTTTCAAAGTCATCATCTTCTTCAAGCTATTGGACAATACTACTAACTGGTCAGAGTAAGTCTGCTGACGGATTTTCCCAATCTTCGCGGACAATGACACTTATAATCAAGTTTAATGACAATGATATTGTCAGCGACTTTCGTAGTCGGACGAGCGATTTCTGAGGGACATTCAAATGTTTAAAAAGATTGTAATAGCTACGGCTTCCGTCGCTTTGCTGAGTGGCACGCCCGCGGAAGCGAAAAAGAAGCCAGAAATGACATCGCTTGAATTACAGGCTCTTCAGTCACACGAATATGAAACGACAAAGGAAATTTTGTTCGCTTCAGTCGTCAGTGTGTTTCTAGATCTTGGATATCAGCTGTCAAATGCCGATCTGCCAAGTGGGTTTATCACCGCGTCATCCCCGATGAAAAATAAGACCAGCATTTGGGATGCTCTTGGAAGTTCGAAAGGTTCGGGCAACACAAAGGTTACCGCCTTTGTTGAACAAATGCCTGGGGGTCGCGCTCGAGTCCGATTGAACTTTGTAAATTCCAAGACGACTTCCGGAATGTGGGGTGGTTCGAGTGCCGAAGACAAGCCAATTTTTGATCCGATAACTTATAAGGTTGCATGGGACAAAATTGATGAAGCTGTTTTCACACGAACGGCAACAACAGCTGTGACTGTTCCCACTCCTGCAGTTGCGGCCGAATCAAAGCCCGCACCGATTGTGGTAAATCCAGCTGCTGTAGTGCCCGTTGTGCCTAAGCCAGCTCCAGCCACCCGCTAGACAGTGAGGCAATAATTCATGGTGCACTTGGGTCTTTGACAGAAAAATCGAATACCTTTGTATTAAACCTGCTGACACCCGCAATATTCGAGGCGGAACTTGCTGCTTGATCTATAACGAAACCATATTCACCTGGCATTAGATCTCTCACCGGAATGACCTCAAAAACACCGGGTCTTAGCAAGCTGTAAGTAAATGGAAGCCTGTCTTTTTCTGCTAACCCTGATTTTACGCCCGTAATGTTGTATTTTCCAACTTTCTTTTCTCGATGATCTTTTTTAACTTCAAAACGTACAAGGGCGAATGCGGTTGGATCTGTGATAATATCGGACATTGCAAACATGCTCGATACGGGCTGACCGTTTTGTTCGAAGTAAAAATAAAATATTGGTTTTGGCTGGGTTGATTGGGTGCGAGCGCGAACGCCTGGTATGATTGCTTTGAAACTCATAGAAAGTATGCCCCCTGTAAGAGCATAACTCCAGAACCCTCCAGACTTTGTTTGACGGCTGGTCGTTGGTGTAATCGCGACCATCCTAGCGGCCTCACTTCTATCTGTGAGAATATATACTCCGGGAGGGTGCGGTATCATTGGATCTCGAGAGTCAGTTGACGTTGCTAGATTTGTTACACTTGGCTTAATCGATGTGGCCTCGATCATCACAGTGATTACCCGGTTGGGTACGTTAGCTTTTTTCAAACGTATCAAATCTTGAACGGATATCTCGTATTGACCCGGAGATTGTTTGATCTTCGCCACTATCGCATCTTCGCCCACGTCTGCTTTTACCAACGTTATAATGCTCTCATTATTCAAGGTTTCGGCCAGCGCTGAGCCTGCTGTGAGACCAAAAAGCAAAGTGAATGTAGAAATGGCCTTGCGCACAAATGACCCCCCTAACTCGCGTTAGTTGCAATAGTTACTTCGATGGAGAATTTCTTGCAAGGTTTATCACTTGAATACGTGAGTGTTGGTTTGCTTCCTTCTAATTGCCGGTTGCCTAGGGCTGGCGCTGCGCCCCGCGTCTGCTAAGTTCGGCCGCCAACACCGTCCACCCGCAGGAGCCTGCCCCATGTCGCTAATCGTCCATCATCTTAACAACAGCCGCTCGCAGCGGGTGCTGTAGGCGCTCGAGGAGCTGGGCCTGCCGTATGAGATCAAGCACTACCAGCGCGACGCGGTGACCAACCTCGCCCCGCCCGAGCTGAAGGCGGTTCACCCGCTCGGCAAATCTCCGCTGCTCGAAGATGGCGGCGTGGTGATCGAAGAATCGGGCGCGATCATCCAGCACCTGCTCGATACCTACGGCAAGGGCCGGTTCCAGCCCGCGCCGGGCACCCCTGAGGCGCTGCGCCACTTGCAATGGATGCATTTTGCCG
>JANYGC010000033.1 GCA_025359425.1 Sphingomonadaceae bacterium | reverse complement strand
GGTGAAGATGCGGTTGAACACGCCCAGGCGGCTCCAGCGGATGAAGCGGTTGTAGATCGTTTTGTGCGGGCCGTAATCGCTGGGAGCATCGCGCCACATCAACCCGTGCTTGATGACATAGATGATCGCTGAAACGATCCGCCGGTCATCGACCCTTGGAACCCCATGCGACAACGGGAAATAGGGCTCAATCCGGCGCATCTGCGCCTCACTCAGCAGGAAAGGAACATCCATCGACAGCGCCTCCTTGACGCTGCCATTGAATCAACCAATCATTACACATGCAAGCGATTTAACAGGTCCTGACCCTAGTGCAAGTAGGCGGAATGCAACTTAAGCAGGCTCCTCGGGACCGTGCAGCAGCGAGGCGCCAGTCAATTGAAGTGAGGTGCGTTTGGCCAGTCGCGGCTCGTATTGGAGCCATATCAAAGTGGCTTACTGAAACATGAGGGTGGGGGCGATCGTTGACCTATCGAATGTCAATTGGTTGAGAGAGGTACAATGGTTACGCCTTTCTGAAACTGCTGAACTGGAATTCCTGCACCGCACCGCCGGGCGTCTTGTGACTACGGTGCCGTTCGTCGATCAGGGTGAAATCGGGTCCGATAATTCGGCCGATACTGGCCCCATCGTGGCGGGCCACCGGCAGCCCGCTGCACTTTTCAGGACCATCGGGTGCGAATGTGCCGATGATCGCGACCCCGCCCGGCTTAAGCGCGGAATGCAGGGCTTTGGCATAGGCGGTTTGATCTTCGGGAGCGGTCAGGAAGTGGAACGCAGCGCGGTCATGCCAGAGGTCGTAGCGGCTGGTGGGCACCCATTCGGTCACATCGCCAACAATCCACTCCACCCCGTCCGCTCTCGCGCCCAGCCTCGTTTTGGCGATTTCGAGCGCCTGTCTTGACAGATCGAGCACCGCAACGCGGGCATGGCCCTTCGCGACGAGTGCATCGACCAATCGGGATGCGCCGCCACCGATGTCAATCACCGCGCCCAGACCGATTCCGGATGCCTCGATCAGCTCCAGCGAGAATGATGGCGATGCCTCGAACCAACTGACGCTGTCGTCAGCCTTGGTTGTGTAAACATTGTCCCAATGGCCAGAGCGCGTTTCCGTCATCACATTCGTCCCGTTCATGCTCGACCGGGGCCATAGAAGATAATCGCCGCGCCCGTCAGGCAAATCGCCGCTCTCACCGTATCCTGGCGATCAGGCTGCATTCCCTCCGCCGCCCGAATCCTCGCGCTCCCTCGCAACGAGCATCGCAGGCGTGCCGTCTGCTGCATTGTCGCCAACCGATTTTTCGATTGAAAATCCCGCCCTCGTCAATGTGCGCTCGACCTCTGCACGCGAACGCAGATTGTATATCTCGCTTGGGAAGCTCTGCACGGCCTGTGCGTTGGCATCTGTTCTGAATATCAGAACCAATATTCCACGGGCCTTAGTGGCGCGCGCGATTTCTCCAAAAGCGGTAGCCAGGTCTTCCCAAAAATAGACCGCATGGACGCTCATGACCTTATCAAAGCTGTTGTCCGGATAGGGCAGCTTCTCGACGCCAGAAATCGAAACGTCGATGTGCTTTGCCATTACGAGGTCGCGATTGCGGGCAAAAGCGCGCTCGGCCATGAGCGAGGAAGGATCGGCGCCCGAGACATGGCCTCGCGGGGTGAGGTCAGCGAGGAGGGCAAGGCTGATGCCATTGCCGCATGCTCACCGATTCCGCGGCGCTCGCCATCGCGCTCGCGGCAGTCAGAATTGGCCAGCGCCCGCCCGACGATCAGCGCACCTTCGGCTATCGCCGCTTCGAGATTCTTGCGGCCGCGTTCAACGCAATCTTGCTGTTCGCGGTTGCGGGCTATGTGCTGTTCGAGGGTATAGGACGCTTCTTCGATCCGAGGCCGGTGGAATCGGTCGGGATGTTGATCGTCGCCAGCATCGGCCTCATCGTGAACCTGATTTCGATGCGCATCCTTGCCGCGGGCAAAGCTGACAGCCTCAACGTCAAAGGGGCCTATCTCGAAGTCTGGGCTGACATGCTCGGCTCTTTGGGCGTCATCGGCGCGGCCATTGCGATCTACTTCACCAAGCTCAACTGGATCGACCCCATTGTCGCCATCGCCATCGGCCTGTGGGTGCTGCCACGAACCTGGATCTTGCTCAGCGACACGGCGCACATCCTCCTGCAAGGAGTCCCGCGCGGGTTCGACCTGAAAGCGATCCGCGCGGCGATGGGACAAGTCGCTGGCGTGACCGGCGTTCACGACCTTCATCTTTGGTCGGTGGCGGGAGACGACGCGAGCCTCACCGCCCACGTCGCGGTTGATGGCCGAGGCAATACCGAGGCAATCCGTCGCGTGCTTACCGTAATGCTCGAAAGCAGGTTCGCGATCCACCACGCGACGATTCAGACCGAAACCGAACCTTGCGGGGATGAAGAGGGCTTGCACAAGTGAGAGTTACGACGCCCGCCAGCCAAGCTGTGCCAAGTCTGTCCGACTACGCCAGCGACCGACAGCCAGCGCTTCGGCTTGGATCAATTTTCGGTTGCTTCTGGACAGCGGAATCGAGGTCTGCGAAAGGAGACGTCGCCGTGTCAGGCGCGTCCGATTTGCAGTCGGAAAGCCTTACACAAGTCTTACACACCTACAAAAAACCTTACACAAAATTCGATTTTGTCAGAAAATATCATTTAGTATAAAATACTTAAGGTAGTCTCGGCCCACTCAAAATCGTTTGTTGAGAGACGTGCCCGTTCGAGTCGGGCCAGGGGCACCAACTTCGGAAAAGCGGCGAGTGGATCGCGATGCTGGTCTGCAATCATCCGAATTACGGGCGCGCGGCGTTGATCGGAGCTGAGACCTACGCAGTCCTGGCGCGCGGATGCTTCTGACGTTTAATCGTCGGCCCCCGCTTGGCCCGAGCGCTGCGCCGAACTGGCGGTAATCTGGGCAATCTCGTCAGGTGACGGCGTGTTCGCGGGGGCGGGCTTGGCCTTGACCGGCTCGGCCCGCTTGCCAGGTGGCGGCGGCAGCATCCCGGTACCGGCGGACGCGGCCCATGGTGCGCCAGTGCTTCGTTGCAAATCGGGCCCCGGGCGCGGCGCAGGGCGCGAATAGCCACCGCCACTGCCGCCAAAGTCGCCGCCTTCATCATCGCCAAAGCTGGCCCCGGCCGAGCCGTTGGCGATTTTCAGCGTGCTTGCGACGCGTTTGGTGCCGAGCTTCTCTGCCTCGGCGCTCGCAAGCTGGTTTTTCGCCTCGACTGCCTTGACTTGCGCCTGTGCACCCCAGTCTTCGCCGCTGGCGAAAACCGCGAGCACTGCAGTCAGGACCACCGCCGCTGCAGCGAAGTGCTTGAGCAGCTGTGGTGAAAGCGCAGTGGTGGCGGACCGGCGTCGCATCGCGCAGCCTATAGGGCGCGAAGGTTAACTGCCGACTTCGCGTTTATGGTTACGAATGAATTGACGGCCGCCGGAGTGAAAGGGGCACTCCGACGGCCGTCGTTTCTCCTCCCCAGGAGAGTGTGGCAGCGTGTTACGCCGCGAACTGGTTCCCCCGCGGCGTTACGCCGCGAACTGGTTCATCGTATTGTCCTTGCCACCAGCCTTGAGCGCGGCTTCGCCGGCAAAGTATTCCTTGTGATCGTCGCCGATGTCCGAACCGGACATGTTCTGGTGCTTCACGCAGGCAATGCCCTGGCGGATTTCCTGCCGCTGGACGTTCTTGACGTAGCCCAGCATGCCCTGGTCGCCGAAGTATTCGCGGGCGAGATTGTCGGTGCTGAGCGCTGCGGTGTGATAGGTCGGCAGCGTGATCAGGTGGTGGAAGATCCCGGCGCGGGCTGCGGCATCGCGCTGGAAGGTGCGGATGCGTTCGTCGGCTTCGGCGGCAAGGTCAGTGCTGTCGTAGTCCACACTCATCAGCTTGGCGCGATCATATGCCGTCAGATCCTTGCCAGTTTCTACCCAGGCGTCAAACACTTGCTGGCGGAAGTTGAGTGTCCAGTTGAAGCTCGGCGAATTGTTGTACACCAGCTTCGCGGTGGGAATGACTTCGCGGATGCGGTCGACCATGCCGGCAATCTGCGAGATATGCGGCTTCTCGGTTTCGATCCACAGCAGGTCGGCGCCGTTCTGCAGCGAGGTGATGCAGTCGAGCACGCAGCGGTCTTCACCGGACCCTGTGCGGAACTGGTAGAGGTTCGAAGGCAGCCGCTTGGGCCGCAGCAGCTTACCGTCGCGGCTGATCAGGACTTCGCCGTGGCCGATCTGCCCGGACGCAACTTCCTCACAATCGAGGAAGCTGTTGTACTGGTCGCCGATATCACCGGCTTCGCGGGTGAAGGCGATCTGTTTGGTCAGACCGGCGCCGAGCGAATCTGTGCGTGCGACGATGATCCCGTCCTCGACGCCCAGTTCCATGAAAGCGTAGCGGATCGCACGGATCTTCGCGAGGAAGTCCTCGTGCGGGACGGTAACTTTGCCGTCCTGGTGGCCGCACTGCTTTTCGTCCGACACCTGGTTTTCGATCTGCAGTGCGCAGGCCCCGGCCTCGATCATCTTTTTGGCAAGCAAGTACGTCGCCTCGGCATTGCCGAACCCGGCGTCGATATCGGCGATGATCGGGACCACGTGGGTCTCATGGTTGTCGATCGCGTGCTCGATCGCCTTGGCCTTGACTGCGTCGCCGGCCTCGCGCGCGGCGTCGAGATCGCGGAACAGGCCGCCCAGCTCGCGCGCATCGGCTTGGCGCAGGAAAGTGTAGAGCTCTTCGATCAGCGCTGAAACACTGGTCTTTTCGTGCATCGACTGATCGGGCAGCGGGCCAAATTCGCTGCGCAGCGCGGCGATCATCCAGCCCGACAGGTACAGGTAACGGCCCTTGGTGGTGCCGAAGTGCTTCTTGATCGAGATCAGCTTTTGCTGCCCGATGAAACCGTGCCAGCAGCCCAGCGACTGGGTGTAATCGGCCGGGTTGGCGTCATAAGCGTCCATATCGCGGCGCATGATCCCGGCAGTGTACTTGGCGATGTCGAGCCCGGTGCGGAAGCGGTTCTGAGCGCGCATGCGGGCCACGGACTCGGCGCTAATCCCGTCCCAGCTGGGCTGGTCGGCAATGGTCGTGCGGGTCTGGGCGATGGTGTCGGTGTAGGTCATGCTAGGTCTCCTGGGGAGCAGTTGCCATGCTGATAGGTCCACTGACCGGCGAATCGGTAATCGAAATTACAAGAATTGTTGTCCGATTGCGCCGATAATGCTGGTTGAGATTGCAATGTTGTAAATATTATGACAACGCAGGGCATGTCCGATGCCTCACTCCACGCTGGTCCCACCGTCCGCCGCTTGCGCCGCCGCGAAGGGCTGACTCAGGCGGCAATGGCTGTGCGGCTGGGGATTTCGCCGAGTTATCTCAACCTGCTCGAACGCAACCAGCGGCCGTTGTCAGCGCGGCTGTTGGTACAACTGGCCGAACAATTCGACTTCGATCCGCGCAGCCTGCGCCAGGACGAAGCCGTTGGCGGGATCGATGGCCTGCGCCGCCGGCTCGCCGACGGGCGATTTGCCGACCTCGCAATCGACCGCGACGAAATTGCCGAGTGGCTCTCCGCCGCACCGCAGGCCGCGCTGGCCTTTGCGCGCCTGTTCGATGCCAGCGGAGGCAGTGCTGGAGGTGCCCGCGAAAGCGATCCCACTGACCTCGTCCGCCGCGAGATCGAACGCTGGCGCAACCATTTCGCCGACCTCGATGTTGCCGCCGAAGCCTTGTCGGACGAGCTGCGCCTGTCGAATGCCGACATCGGCGCGGCGTTGGCCGAAAGACTCCGCCAACGCCACCAGCTCTCGGTCCGCGTGCTTCCGGCCAATGTGATGCCCGATGCCCTGCGGCGGCTTGACCTGCACGCGCGGCAATTGCAGCTCTCGGAGCTGCTCGACCAGTCATCGCGCAATTTCCAGATCGCGGTGCAGCTCGCCATGCTCGAACAGCGCGACGAGATCGCGGCGCTGGCCGACGGCGCGGGCTTTGCTGACCGGGCGGCATGGCGGATGTTCCGCCGCCACCTCGCGGGCTATTTTGCCGCCGCTTTGGTGATGCCATACAGCCGGTTCATGCGCGCCTGCGAGGACACCGGCTACGATTTGGCGGTGCTGCAACGCCGCTTCAACGTCGGGTTCGAGCAATTGGCACACCGGTTGACGACATTGCAGCGGGTCGGCCAGCGCGGCTTGCCGTTCTTCATGGCGCGGCTCGACCGGGCCGGGCAGTTTTCCAAGCGCTATGCCGGAGCAAGCGGGACGGTCATGCTCGAGGCCGAACAAAGCTGCCCGCTATGGAATGCGCACCAGGCGTTCGAGCGCGCCGGGCGCATCTGCGTGCAGAACATCGAATTTACCGACAGCGCCGGACAGAGTTCGCAGTGGTTTACTTTAGCCCGGACGGTGCAAGGCAGCGGCGCGCTCGGCGGCGAAGGTGCGCAATTCGTGGTTGTGCTGGGGCTCGAGGCAGTGCTCGCCGGGCAACTGGCACAGGCACGCGGCGCTTCGCTTGGCCGCGCCCAAGCCGAGCGCACCGGTCCGGGTTGCGCATTGTGCCATCGGCCCGATTGCCAGCAACGCTCGCTTCCGCCGCGCGGCACTGCGCTGCAATTCGACGAGCGCAGCCGCGGCCTGACCCCGTTCAGTTTCGGCACTTAAATTGCACTTTTGCGTTAACCAGATGCTGTAAAATTTACCGACATTTCACCTTCGCGGCTTAGGCAGTGACCACGCACACTGTTTTAAGGGCCGCCGCCGGACCATGATCCGCTTGTTCAAACATTACATTCCGCACGCGGTGATCCTGCTCGGGCTGATCGACATCGCGTTGCTGATCGCGGTGGGCGAAGCATCGTGGCGGCTGCGTGCGAGCCAGATCGGGATGGACCTCGGTTCGCTGAACGACCGCGCCGGACAGCTGATCGGCTATGCCGCAGTGGTGCTGACCGCGATGATCGCGGTCGGGGTTTATGGCGCCGATTCGCTGCGCTCGATGCGCTTTGCGACAGCGCGCTTGCTGGTCGCAGTATCGCTTGGGATCATCGCGATCACTTTCCTCGACTTCGTGCTGGGCGGACACAATTTCTGGCGCTCGACCCTGGCTTACGCGATGCTTGGCTCGGTGCTCGCGCTGGTGCTCAACCGGCTGGTGGTGGGCGGTATCCTTGGCGCTTCGGCGTTCCGGCGGCGGGTGCTGGTGCTTGGTGCCGGGATGCGCGCCGACCGATTGCGCCAGCTGTCGGAAAAACCCGAGAGCGGGTTCGTGATCGTCGGGTATGTGTTGATGACCGAAAGCGTCCCGGTGGTCGCCGAAGCGATCCCGCGCAGCGCGATCCATAACCTGACCCGGCATGTCGAGAACCTGGGGGTGAGCGAAGTTGTGCTCGCGCTGGAGGAGCGGCGCAATTCGTTGCCGCTGGCCGACCTGCTGCGGATCAAGACCACCGGGGTCCACGTCAACGACTTCTCCAGCTTCATCGAGCGCGAGACGGGCCGGGTCGATCTCGATTCGGTCAATCCGTCGTGGCTTATCTTCTCGGACGGGTTCTCTTCGGGCCGGGCGATCTCGAGTGTCGCCAAGCGGCTGTTCGATATCACTGTGAGCGCGCTGCTGCTCACGCTGACCGCGCCCGTGATCGTCTTGTTCGCGCTGTTGGTGAAGCTTGACAGCAAGGGTCCGGCGTTCTTCCGCCAAACCCGCGTCGGGCTGTTCGGGCAGGATTTCGATGTGATCAAGCTGCGCTCGATGCGTACCGATGCCGAAGCGAACGGGGCGCAGTGGGCGGTCCTCGACGACCCGCGCGTCACCCGGCTCGGCAAATTTATTCGCAAGGTCCGGATCGACGAACTACCGCAGACCTGGTCGGTGCTCAAGGGCGAGATGAGCTTTGTCGGCCCGCGACCCGAGCGCCCCGCATTCGTCGCCGAACTCGAAGAGCAGATGCCGTTCTATGCCGAACGGCACATGGTCAAACCGGGCATCACCGGCTGGGCGCAGATCAATTACCCCTATGGGGCGTCGGTCGAAGATTCGCGGAACAAGCTCGAATACGACCTTTACTATGCGAAGAATTACACCCCGTTCCTTGATCTACTCATCCTGCTGCAGACGCTCCGCGTAGTGTTGTGGCACGAGGGAGCACGCTGAGATGGAGCTCGTGCATGGCATTGCGTCCACGCTGGCCTCAGCGATGTGGGTCATCGGCGCAATCAGCTGCCTGAGCGTGGCCGGATGGCTGCATCGCCGCCGGCAGTCGTTCGGACCTGCGCATGCGGCGGTGATCGCCGCTGCGGCCCTGACGGGTCTGTGGGCCGGCACCGGGGTGCTGACCGGGATCGCCAGCGCTGCGACCGCACTGACCGAATCGGCGCGCAATCTGGCATGGCTGTTTGCGCTTTACCGACTGTTTGCGATCGACGGCCGCCATGCCGCAATGCGGCCGGTCCGGCCAATGGTGCTCGCTCTGGCCTTTGTTGAGTTGCTCCTGGCATCGGTCTGGGTGTGGCTGATGCTGCAAGGGCAGCAAGGCAGCCTCCAGGCTGGGATGTTCAAGACGCTGACGATGTTCCACTTGCTGGTGGCGATCGGCGCGCTCGTGCTGCTGCACAACCTTTACGGCGGGGCGTCGAGCCTGGCGCGGCGGACCCTGCTGTGGCCGTGCACCGCGATGGCGCTGATCTGGACGGTCGATCTCAACCTTTACGCGATCGGTTATCTTACCGGGACCACGCCGATGGTGCTTGCGGCGGTGCGCGGGATGCTCGGGCTGCCGACGGCGACGCTGTTGCTGCTGAGCGGTCTGGGGCACGGCAGCAACCCGCGCTTCCGCCCTTCGCGCACGGTGGCGTTCCAGTCGGTCTCGCTGCTGATGATCGGCGGCTATCTGGTCGCGCTGGTCGCCGCCTCGCAGTGGCTGGCGCTGAGTGGCAGCGATTACGCTGCATGGCTGCAACTGGCGTTCGTCACCGCGGCCGCGATCGCCAGCATGATCGTGCTGCCCTCGCGGCGGCTGCGCGGTTGGCTGCGCGTGACGCTGGCCAAGCACTTGTTCCAGCATCGTTATGACTACCGCTCGGAATGGCTGCGCTTCACCCGCACGATCGCCGAAAATTCGGGTGACCGGGCGAGTCTGGAAGAACGCGTGATCCGCGCGGTAGCCGATATCACCGATAGCCCGGGCGGACTGCTGTTGACCCCGTCGGAAGCCGGATTGTTCGAGCTGGCAGCAAGCTGGGAGTGGCCGATGGTGCAGGTTCCCGGCGAAGCGCTCGGGGCCGAGTCGGTCCGGGCGATCGAAGCCCGCGCTTATGTTGCCGATCTCGACGAATTGCGGGCCGGGCGGTGCGATCCGGCGATCCAGCCGCCGCTGCCCGACTGGCTGCTGGCCGAGCCGCGCGCTTGGGCTTTGGTGCCGCTGCTACACTTCGAACGTCTGGTCGGGGCGGTCGTGCTCGCGCGCCCGCTGCATGCCCGTCCGCTCGATTGGGAGGACTTCGACCTGCTGCGAGTCGCCGGGCAGCAGCTCGCCAGCTATCTCGCCGAACATTCCGGGCAGGCGGCGCTGGCCGAAGCGGCGCGGTTCGACGATTTCCACCGCCGCATCGCCTTCGTGATGCACGATATCAAAAACCTCGCGAGCCAGATGGGTCTGCTCGCGCGCAATGCTGAGCAACACGCCGAAAACCCTGAGTTCCGCGCCGACATGCTGGTGACGCTGCGCAATTCGGCGGACAAGCTCAACGCCTTGCTGGCGCGGCTGTCGCGCTATGGCGCACCGGCCATTGCCACGCTCGCCCCGGTTCGCGCCGACGACGTCGCGCAGGGCGTGGTCGAACAGCTGCGCAGCCGCCACCCGGTCACCTTGGTGGAACGCGAGACGGTCGAGGTCGCCGCGGCGCGGGGTTCGCTCGAGCAAGTCCTGCTGCACCTTGTTCAGAACGCGATCGATGCCAGTCCGGCCAACGCGCCAGTGTTTGTGCGCGTCGCCAGCGAGGGGCTTCACGGGCTGATCGAGGTGACCGACTCGGGAACCGGAATGAGCCCCGAATTTGTTCGCAGCCGGCTGTTCAAGCCATTTGATTCGACCAAGCAGGGCGGCTTCGGGATCGGCGCTTACGAAGCGCGCGAGCTGGTCCGGGCGATGCAGGGCCGGCTGGATGTGGAAAGCCGCGAGGGGCTGGGGACGCGGTTTACCGTGCGCCTGCCGCGCGCTGATGCCGCACAATTGATCAAACACCTGGCCGCAGATGCCGGGGATGAAAAGAGGGTCGCCTGATGCCGGATATCAAACCCAAGCTGCTGATCGTCGAGGACGATCCCGGCTTGCAAGCGCAGTTGAAATGGGCCTGGCCCGATTTCGAGGTGATCATCGTCGGCGACAAGGCCAGCGCGATCGCGGCCTTGCGCAGCGAAGAACCGCCGGTGGTCACGCTCGATCTTGGCCTGCCACCCGATCCCGACGGCACGAGCGAAGGCTTTGCCGTGCTCGATGCGATCATGGCGCTCAAGCCCGATACCAAGGTCATCGTCGCATCGGGTCACGGTGCGCGGGGCTCGGCACTGCAGGCGATCGCCAATGGCGCTTACGACTTCTACCAGAAACCGCTCGATATCGAGGCTTTGGGGCTGATCGTGCGGCGCGCTTTGCAGTTGCACCAGATCGAGGGCGAAAACCGCCAGCTTGCGGCGCGCGGCAGCGAGGACAACCGCGTGCTCGGGCGGATGATCACCGCTGCGCCCGAAATGATCAAGGTCGCCCGGACGATCGAGCGGGTCGCCAACACCAATGTCTCGGTGATGCTGCTCGGCGCGAGCGGGACCGGCAAAGAGCTGCTCGCGCGGGGGCTGCACGATGCGAGCGACCGCGCGGGTGGTGCGTTTGTCGCGATCAACTGCGCGGCGATTCCCGAAAACCTGCTCGAAAGCGAGCTGTTCGGGCACGAAAAAGGAGCGTTCACCGGGGCAGTCAAGACCACCGAGGGCAAGATCGAAATGGCCGGCGGCGGCACGCTGTTCCTGGACGAGGTCGGCGACATTCCCCTGCCGCTCCAGGTGAAGCTGTTGCGCTTTCTGCAGGAACGGGTGATCGAGCGGATCGGGTCGCGCAAATCGATCGCGGTCGATACCCGGATCGTCTGCGCGACGCACCAGGATCTCGAAGCGATGATCGTGGCGGGGAGCTTCCGCGAAGACCTGTTTTATCGCCTCGCCGAGATCGTGGTGCGCATCCCCGGCCTTGCCGAACGCGCGGGCGATCCGGCCTTGCTCGCCAAGGCGTTCCTCGCGCGGTTCGCCAAAGAGATGAACCCGGCGGTGAAAGGCTTTGCCTCCGATGCGCTGGCAGCGATCGACGAATGGGGCTGGCCGGGCAATGTCCGCGAACTGGAAAACCGTGTGAAACGGGCGGTGATCATGACCGAGAGCAAGCTGGTCAGCGCGGCCGACCTGGACTTGGCCGCGCCGGACTCGACCGGGGCGCAAGTGCTCAACCTCAAGTCGGCACGCGAAACCGCCGATCGCCGGGTGATCCGCCACGCGCTGGCGCGCAGCGAGGGCAACATTTCGAACTCGGCCAAGCTGCTCGGGATTAGCCGCCCGACGCTCTACGATCTGCTCAAGCAATACGACATGCAGGCCTGACCCGGTTGGCGCGGCGTCCGCTCCTGCTGGCCGCGGTGGCCTCGCTGATAGTGCTCGGCGCACCGGGGCAAGCACTGTCGGACTCTGCGCGGGACAGCTTCGCCGCGGCAACCAAGGCGTTGGCGCGCGGAGACGGAATTGCTGCCGAAGCCGAGCTGCAACGCGCGGCGCAGGCCGGGGCAAGCAAGCCCGAGATCGCCGCTGCAATGGGCGAGGCGCTGATCGATCAAGGCGCGATGGACAAGGCGCGGGAATGGCTTGCGCCGGGCCAGTTCTCGCCCGCCGAGTCCGGGCACGGCTGGCGGATGCTGGGCAAGCTGGAGCGCCTTGCCGGCAATCTCGGCGCGGCCGGCAAAGCTTACGACCAGGCGCTAAAGTCAGCACCGACCGATCCGCAGCTGTGGATCGAAATCGGCCGGATGCGTTATAGCGGCGGCGAGCAATTGCAGGCGGTCGATGCCGCCGAGCGCGCACTGGCCGCCGCACCGAACGATCCGCGGGTGCTTGAATTCAAGGCCGAGCTGGTCCGCGATGCGCAGGGCTATGGCGCGGCGATCCCGCTGTACGAGCGCGCGCTCGAAGCCAATGGCAATGATCTCGCGTTGCTGGGAGGGTACGCCGCTGCGCTGGGCGAAGCCGGGCGGGCGAGCGACATGCTCGGCGTAACCCGGCACATGCTGGAGATCGCGCCGCACAGTCCGCGAGCGTTCTTCCTGCAGGCGGTCCTGGCTGCGCGGGCCGGCCAGATCGAGCTCGCCCGGTCGTTGCTGAGCCGCACCAAGGGCAAGCTTGCGACAGACCCGGCGGGGATGCTGCTGCAGGGCCTGCTCGACCTCGAGGCGGGCAATGCGAATGTCGCTGCCGATGAACTGGCGGTCCTGGCGGACCGCCAACCGGCCAACCAGCGGGTCCAATTGCTGTTGGCGCGCGCGCTTTATGCGGCGGGCGATTACAACCAGTTGGTTGCGCGGTATGGGGCTTTGGCGCAGCGCAGCGATGCTCCGCCGTACTTGCTGACTGTGCTGGGGCGAGCATACGAGGATCAGGGCAACCGCGTCGCAGCAGCCAATTTGCTCGATCGCGCGGCGGCCCCGTCAGCCCCGCCGGTTCAGCCGATCTTCGAGGCGGATAGCCCCGCCGTGCTCGGCTCGCGCTTCGCCGCCGAGCCCGCGGCGTTAGGTCTTGCCGTGCCCTATGTGCGCAGCCTTCTCGCTGCCGGCAATCGCGGCGCGGCGGGGCAAGCGGCAAGTCAGTTCCTCCGCGCGCGGCCGGGTTCGGACAATGCTTTGGCGCTGATGGGCGATGTCGAATTGATCAGCGGCGCACCGGGCAGCGCGCTCCAGCACTATGATCTTGCCGCGCGGGTCAGGTTTCCCGATCTGCTGCTCCTGAGGATGGGCGAAGCCTTTGCCGGCGCCGGGCAGCCGGGTGCGGCGCAGCCCGTCGTCGCGCGCTACCTCGCGGCCTTTCCGGGCAGCCGCCTCGCCGCGCGGATGGCGGCGAACATGGCGGCGCTGGCCGGCGACTGGAGGGCGGCTGCGGCCTTGCTCGAGAACGTGCGCGCGCGCGGCGGCAACCGCGATGTGCGGCTGCTCGCCGATCTCAGCTTCGCGCAATTGCGCAGCGGCGATCAGGATGCAGCGCTGATCACTGCCCAGCGCGCCTGGCAGCTCCAACCGAGCAGCCCGGTTGCGGCGCAGGCGCTGGGTATGGCCATGGCTGCGGCTGGCAGCGACGCACCCGCCGCGCGGCAATTGCTGCTCCAGGCGCGGCGGATCGGCGGCGACAACCCGCTCCTGCAAGCGGCGCTCGCCACGCTGCACTAACCCTCTCGACAAGCGTCCAAGCCTTGCCCAAAGACAATTTCATCGAGCGCTTAAACGGGTGAGGATGTGCGATGGCCGGGGTACTGGACGGGGTTACTGTGATCGAGCTGGCCGGGATCGGGCCGGGGCCGTTCTGCGGGATGATGCTGGCCGATCACGGGGCGCGGGTAATCCGGGTCGAGCGGCCGGGCACGACTGGCCGGTTTGGCGATAGCGGCAACCGCGATATCCTCAACCGCAACCGCGAACGGATCGAGCTTGACCTCAAGGACCCTGCCGCGATCGCGCAGCTTAAAGACCTTGTGGCCAGCGCCGACGCGCTGATCGAAGGCTATCGCCCCGGCGTGATCGAGCGGCTTGGGCTGGGCCCCGAGGTGCTGCTGGCGCTCAACCCCAGGCTGGTGATCGGGCGGATGTCCGGGTGGGGTCAGGACGGACCGATGGCCCCGCTCGCCGGGCACGACATCAACTACATCGCGCTGTCGGGCGCGCTGCATTCCTATGGCCGCGCGGGTGAGAAACCGACGTTCCCGGTTAACGCGGTGGGCGATTTCGGCGGGGGCGGGATGCTGCTGGCGTTCGGCGTGGTCGCCGCGATCCTCCACGTCCGCAGCGGCGGGGTCGGGCAAGTGGTCGATGCGGCGATGGTCGATGGCGCGGCGGTGCTTTCGGCGATGACCTACACCTTCCTCGGCAATGGCCAGTGGCAGGACGAACGCGGCGTCAACCTGCTCGACAGTGGCACGCACTTCTATGACACCTACGAAACCAGCGACGGCAAATGGATCTCATTGGGGTCGATCGAGCCGCAATTCTACGCGCTGCTGCTCGAGAAAACCGGACTGGTTGGCGATCCCGATTTCGCGCAGCAAATGAACCCCGCGCAGTGGGGTCCGCTCAAGGCACGGATGACCGCGTTGATCCTGATCAAGACCCGCGACGAGTGGTGCGCGATCATGGACGATACCGACATCTGCTTCGCCCCGGTGCTGAGTTTGCGCGAGGCGCCGAAGCATCCGCATAACGTCGCGCGCGGGACCTTTGTCGAGGATGGCGGCATGGTCCAGCCCGCGCCGGCACCGCGCTTTTCGGCCACGCCCGCGCCGCCGGTAAGTCTGGCCGGGCGATAATTGCGCGGGCCTAAGGTCACACGAAGGTCACACTTAAACGCGTGCGTGGCAATTTCGATTTGCGCCAAATGCGTGAGTAGAATCCGCTCAGGCCGAGCTTGTCGAAGCCCCCGCCGCTTACGAGAGGCACGCGCACACGATGGTGTTTCGGCAGGCTCGGCATGAGCGGAATTCGGAATCTGATGATCGATCTGTTCGTCCTACCAGAGGCGGTGGATGTAGGAAAATCGGGCCTATTCGCGGCACGCCGACGTGGGCCAGCCGCGCCCCCACTCTGCCCATCCTGAGCCTGCCGATGGATTGTCCTTGTTCTTGACCTTGCGAATGCGGCACGACGTCAACGACAGCCCCTTCGACTGCCGGCCACGGCAGGCGCTTTGGACAGGCTTCGACAAGTTCTGGGCAAACGGAGGGGAATGAACGGCGTGCTGAGCAAGATCGATCCGATGGTGCGGCTGCTGGTAGTCGCGATCCTGCTGGCCTTCGTGCTGCCGGTGCAGGGGGCTTGGCACGATGTCGCGCAGTTCGTTTCGAACGCTGCGGTGTTCCTGCTGTTCTTCCTCAATGGCTTGCGTCTGCCCCGGCATGAAGTCCTTGCGGGGCTGACCAATCACCGGCTGCTTTATCCGCTGGTCGCATGGTGCTTCGGCGTGATGGCCTTCGCGGGGTGGGTGGTGTGGCAACTGGGCAGCGGCTGGATGCCGCCCTTGCTGGCGCTCGGGTTCCTCTACCTCGGCTGCCTGCCATCGACCGTCCAGTCGGCGACCGCCTATTCGTCGCTGGCGCGCGGCAACGTGGCGAGTTCGGTGGTCGCGGCGGCCTTGCTCAACGTGCTGGGGGTGTTCGTCACCGCGCCGCTGTTTTCGTGGCTGGCGGGCGGGCAAGGCGGTGGGCTCCACACCGACGGGCTGATCAAGGTCGCCGGGATCCTCCTGCTGCCGTTCATGCTCGGCCAGATCGCACAGGGCTGGTTGGGCATCTGGGTGCGCGAGCATCGCCAGCTGGCGACCGCGTTCGATCGCGGCTCGATCGCCATCGCGGTCTATGTCGCGTTTTCGGGCGCGGTCGAGCAGCGCTTCTGGGCCAGGGTCGACAGCCCCGGCTGGCTCTGGCTGACGGGGGGCACGGCCGTGTTACTGGTTGCCGCGCACGGCGGCGCATGGCTGCTCGGCGGCGCGCTCAGGCTCGACCGGCCGAACCGGATCTCCATGCTGTTTGCCGGCGCGCAGAAAAGCATCGCGATGGGCGCGCCACTGGCGACGGTGCTGTTCCCGCCGGCCGTGGCCGGGGTCGTACTGCTGCCGATCCTGCTCTATCATCTGGCTCAGCTGGTCATCGCCGCCCCGCTGGCGACGCGGCTTGCCTCAACTGACTGATTTGCCCGGGCTGCGCTTCGAGGCGGCCTTTTTCGCGGCGTCGGAACGATGCTTGGTCTCCAGCCGCCGATTGTGGCGCACCGACCACCACAGCGACAGCCCGATCAGGATCGCGCCGATCAGCCCGGTGATCGTTTCGGGAATGTGGAACTTCGCCGAAAGCAGCATGATCGCACCCAGCACGATGATCGCCCAGAACGCGCCATGCTCAAGATAGCGGTACTCGGCCAAGGTCCCCTCGCGTACCAGGTGGATGGTCATCGAACGCACGAACATGGCTCCGACCGAAAGGCCCAGCGCGATCACCACCATGTTGTTGGACAGCGCAAAGGCGCCGATCACCCCGTCGAAGCTGAACGAGGCATCGAGCACGTTGAGATAAAGGAACCCGCCCAGACCCGAGCGGACAATGGCGCCGTTCACCTTCATCGCCTCGTCGCGCAGCTCCAGGATCGTGCTGATCGCCTCGACCGCGATGAAGCAGACCAGGCCCAGGGTACCCGAGACCATGAAAGTCAGCGCATCTTCGGTCGGCAGCAGGCGCGAAATCAGGTAAAGCACCAGCAGCAGCAGTGCGATTTCAGCGGCCTTGATGTTCGATACGACGCTGAGTTTCGCCTCGATCCAGCGCAGCCAGTGCACGTCCTTTTCGCCGTCGAAGAAGAACGACAACCCGACCATTGCCAGGAATGCGCCGCCAAACCCTGCAATCCCGATATGGGCGCTGCTGACGATCGCCTCATATTGCTCCGGATTGTTGAGCGAGAGGGTGAGCGCCTCCACCGGGCCAAGCCCGGCGGCGATCGCCACGATCGCCAATGGAAACACGATCCGCATCCCGAACACCGCAAAGATCATGCCCCAGGTCAGGAACCGGCGTTGCCAGACCTCGTCCATGTCCTTGAGCACTGCGGCGTTGACCACTGCGTTGTCAAAGGACAGCGAGATTTCGAGGATGGAAAGCACGACTATGATCCACAGCATCGAAGCCGTGGCTGCCAGGCTGCCGCTCTGCGACCAGCCGTACCATGCGCCCAGCGCAAGGCAGGCGAGGGTGAAGAGTATCGAGCCCTTGTAGAACTTCATCAGCATGGAATTGCCCTGTTAATTGCCAGCACCGAACGCACCGTCGAGACGCGTTATTTGGGCTGGTAGGTTTGTTCGGTGGCCGGGAAACTGCGATCCCTTACCTCGGCAGCATACTGCGCGACGGCCGCCGAGATGGTCTCCGCCAGCTCGCCATAGCGTTTGACGAAGCGGGGGACGCGTTCGAACATCCCCATCATGTCTTCGGTCACCAGCACTTGCCCGTCACATTGCGCTGAAGCACCGATCCCGATGGTCAGGCATGAGACCGCCTTGGTCGCCGCAATCGCAATCGGTTCGACCACGCCTTCGATCACGATGGCATAAGCGCCCGCTTCCGACAGCGCCTGTGCATCGGCGACGATCTTCTTGGCTTCGACATCGCTGCGCCCGCGCGCGTTATAGCCGCCCAGCACGTTGACTGCCTGCGGGGTCAGCCCGACATGGCCCATCACCGGGATCCCGCGCTGGGTCAGGAAGCTGACCGTCTCGGCCATCGCCGCGCCGCCTTCGAGCTTGACCGAACTTGCGCCGGTGTCGGCCAGCACGCGGGCGGCATTGGCGAAGGCCTGCTCGGGCGAGGCTTCATAAGTCCCGAACGGCAGGTCGATCACCACGGCTGCATGGTACGATCCGCGCACCACCGCTGCGCCGTGCGCGATCATCATGTCGAGCGTGACCTGCAGGCTGGATGGCAGGCCATAGATTACCTGGCCGAGCGAGTCCCCGCACAGGATCAGATCGCAGTGCTCGTCAAGCAACTGGGCCTGCCGCGCGGTGTAGGCGGTGAGCATCACCAGCGGCTCTGCGGTGACCCCGTTCACCTTGCGCTGACGGATCGCCGGAATGGTCACGCGGCGCAGCGGGCTGGGGGTCGGGTGTGCGCGGCTGGTCGCGGTGTCGAGCTGAAAGGTCGTAGACATGTCCGCGCCTTAGCCCAGCATACTGCGCTGGGGAAGGGCGGGCATTTGCGCTTGCCAATGCGCGGTGCGGCGCTAGCTTCCCGGCCATCAACCATTCGGGCGTGCGCAGTAGCGGGCCTGTCAGAAGTTTAGGGGACTGTAATGTTCGGTCGGGTCAAGTCGCTGGAAGCCATTCTGGCTACAGCGGAAAAGAAATCTCTGCATCGCACACTCGGTGCTTTCCAGCTCACCCTGTTCGGGATCGGCTGCGTGATCGGGACCGGCATTTTCGTGCTGACTGCGGCTGGCGCGCAGAAGGCTGGCCCGGGACTGATGCTGGCCTTTGCGATCGCCGGGGCGATCTGCATCGTCGCCGCGCTGTGCTATTCCGAAATTGCCTCGATGATCCCGGTCGCGGGGTCAGCCTATACCTACACCTATGCAACGATGGGCGAGCTTCTCGCCTGGACCGTGGGCTGGGCACTGGTGCTCGAATATGCGGTCGCCGCCTCGGCGGTTTCGGTCGGCTGGTCGGGTTATTTTACCGGCACAATCCTTGAACATACCTTCGGGATACATTTGCCGGCGTGGATGGTGGCGGGACCGCTGGCGCTGGGCGGATCGCCCGGGGGGGTGATCAACTTGCCCGCCGCCGTGATTGCGCTGCTGGTCACCTGGCTGCTGATGATCGGCACCACCGAAAGCGCCCGGGTCAACGCCGCACTGGTGTTGATCAAGGTAACCGCGCTCACCGCGTTTATCTTCCTGACGGTGCCCAAGGTCGACACGGCCAATTTCAATCCGTTCCTGCCGGCCGGCGTGTTCGGCGGTTTCGGGACCGGGGTCGGTGCGGTTGGCGCGGCGGCAACGATCTTCTTTGCCTACGTCGGTTTCGATGCGGTTTCGACCGCGGCGGAAGAGACCAAGAACCCGCAGCGCAATGTGCCGATCGGGCTGATCGGCAGTCTGCTGTTCTGCACGGTGTTCTACATGTTGGTCGCGGCCGGCGCGGTCGGCACGATTGGCGGTCAGCCGATCATGGGGCCGGGCGGCGTGCCGTTCCCGGCCGGTTCGGAAGAGCTCGCCCGGCAGTGTGCGATGCCGCAATATGCGGATATGCTGGTCTGTTCGAAAGAGGCGCTGGCGCATGTGCTGCGCCAGATCGGGTTCGGCACGGTGGGCAATATGCTGGGCTATGCCGCCTTTATCGCATTGCCTTCGGTGATCCTGATCCTGCTGTTCGGCCAGACCCGCATCTTCTTCGTGATGGCGCGTGACGGGCTGCTGCCCGAAGTACTGGCCAAGGTTCACCCCAAGTGGAAAACCCCCTATGTGGTGACCTTCCTGACCGGGATCGCGACGGCGGTGGCGGCGGCATTCCTGCCGGTCGGGCAGCTGGCCGATATTGCCAATGCCGGGACGCTCTATGCGTTCATGATGGTGGCAATCGCGGTGATGATGCTGCGCAAGACCGCGCCGAATTTCCCGCGGGCGTTCCGCACTCCGGCGCTGTGGCTGATCGGCCCGGCGACGATTGTCGGCTGCGTGTTCCTGTTCTTCAACCTGCCGACTGCCGCGATGTTGGTGCTGCCGATCTGGGGCGCGATCGGGCTGGCGATCTATTACCTCTATGGCTACCGGACGAGCCACGTCGGGCATGGGGTGGTCGACACGCATGAGGATGAACCTTATGCGCCCGGGCAACCGATTTCGGCGGTTCACGGTGATGACAAGGATTGATGCGCCGTAGGCGATAAGCACGCCGCACAAACACTTCGGGCCGCCCTGATGGGGCGGCCCGTTTTGGTTGGGGTCAGGGAGGCTTAAAGCGTCACTTCGGCAAAGCCACCCTTCATGTCGTCGCGCACGTTCATGCCGAGCATCATCTTGGCGGTATTGAACACGCCCATTTCGCCCGACCAGATCGAGGCATCGGCCAGGTCCATCCGCAACATCAGTGCGCTGGCCTTGCCTTCGGGAAACCAGGCTTCGACGAAGTTGTTCCACATCGCGTCCTTGCGCGCCTGATCAGTCTCCTCGACGAGGTTTCCGGCAAAGCGCGCGTGCAGTTCGTGGCCCTTGCCGCTGTAGGTGGCAGTCGCCGGGCCCATCGCGGCAAAACGGTTGTCGGGACTGGTGAAGAACCAGATCGCGTGGTTGGCGTCCTTGTCGAGCTGCGCGGTCATTGGCGCGGCGCTGTCGGGATCGACGTCGAGCTGGAGCATCACGAACGGCGAAGCGCTCAGCGTCTTCCAGAATTTTTCCTTGAGTTCCTCGGAGTTACCTTGGTCGTACTTCATGAGTCGTCTCCTGAATGGGTACCGGGTCAACGTGTGGCGAAGCGGGCGGTTCCGCGATTGCGGCGGGCGGTGGCAATTCCACCGGAAAGGAAACGCGAAACCCGATTGCGAATCGCGCGTTATGAGAACATAAATAGAACATTGGAGTGATTCTGCAGATGGACCCGGTACTATCGAAACGCGGACCGCGCGGTGAAACGGCGTGGTGGAGGGGGCTTGCCTCTGCCAAAAGCGCACCTGCAGCAGAGCGCAGGCTGCTGCCTCGTCCTGCGCCGGGAGAAGTGCGCCATGCCGAACTGTTTGCCGCCTCGCGCGAAGCGAGCGGGGCGGGGCTGGCGCTGGCCTTTGCGCTGGATCAGGCCGGGCAGGACGACCAGCGCCCGTGGCTGTGGGTGCAGGATGCGGCGGCGCTGCGGCTGAGTGGGCGGCCCTATCGCCCGGGCTTGCCGCCAAGCTTGCGCCACCGCCTGCTCCATGTCGCCGCGAAAAGCCCCGAAGACGCGCTGTTCGCGCTTGAGGAAGGGCTACGCTGCCGCGACCTCGCGTTTGTGATCGGCGAGCTGGCGGGCAACCCCAAAGCGCTGTCGTTCACCGCCTCGCGCCGGCTCAGCCTGGTGGCGGAAGTGCACGGGGTGCCGCTGTGGCTGGTCCGGCTCGATGCCGCGCGCGACCTGTCCTCGGCGCGGCAGCGGTGGGAGGTGCGCGCTGCGCCCTCGCTCGCCCCGCGCTGGAACCCCGCTGCGCCCGGCGCCCCCGCCTGGCACGCCGAACTGTTCCGCGCGCGCTCTCACCCTCCCGGACAATGGATTTTGCGCGATGACGGACGTGTCCTCACCGCCTCCAGCCCGCCGCATCATGGCGATCTGGTTGGCGCGGCTGGCGATCGATCGCTGGCAGCTGGCTGAAGGCCCGCGCGGCAACCTTGGTGGGGGGCCGGTCGCGCTGATTACCGAAGGCGCGCACGGCCCGCGGATCACCGCGGTGAACGCCGCCGCGCGCGAGGCCGGGGTGCGCCTGGGCGGGATGCTGACCGATGCCCGCGCGCTGTGTCCCGAACTTGCTGCCGCCCCGGCCGATCCGGCGGGCGATCTCGCGCTGCTGGAAAAGCTGGCGCTGTGGGCGCAGCGCTGGGGACCGTGGTCGGCGCTCGATCCGCCCGACGGACTGCTGGTCGATGTCAGCGGGGTGGCGCACCTGTTTGGCGGCGAGGGGATGCTGCTGGCCGATGCGGCTGAGCGGCTGGCGCTGCGGGGCTTCGCCGCGCGGCTGGCGATCGCGCCCACTGCGGGCGCGGCCTGGGCTTTGGCGCATTACGGGCCGGAGCGGGCAATTCTTTCGAAATCCTCCCCTTTTGGGGGAGGTGGCAGACGCGCAGCGGCTGACGGAGGGGGCATGGTGCAACAAACAGGCCCCCACCGACCCGCCTTCGGCGGCCCACCTCCCCC
>JANYGC010000018.1 GCA_025359425.1 Sphingomonadaceae bacterium | reverse complement strand
ACAACGCGCTCGAACTGCTGATCGCGGGCGGCTACTCTATGGCCCACGCGGTGATGATGCTGATCCCCGAGGCCTGGGCCGGCAATCCCCTGATGGATGCCAAGCGCCGCGCGTTCTATGAATACCACGCCGCCTTGATGGAGCCGTGGGACGGCCCCGCCGCAGTCGCCTTTACCGACGGCCGCCAGATCGGCGCGACGCTGGACCGCAACGGGCTCCGCCCTGCGCGCTTCTGCGTCACCGACGACGATCTGGTCATCATGGCTTCGGAAAGCGGCGTGCTGCCGATCAAGGAAGACAACATCGTGCGCAAGTGGCGGCTCCAGCCGGGGCGCATGCTGCTGATCGATTTTGCCGAAGGGCGCATCATCGAGGACGAAGAGCTCAAAGCGCAGCTCGCCGGGGCCGAACCGTACGAGGACTGGCTCCAGGCCGCGCAGTACAAGCTCAAGGACCTCGAAGTGGTCGAGCCCGAACTGGCGCAGGTTCCGGCGGAAACGACCACGCTGCTCGATCGCCAGCAGGCGTTCGGCTACACGCAGGAGGACCTGTCGCGGTTCCTTGAGCCGATGGCGCAGAACGGCGACGATCCGCTGGGCTCGATGGGCACCGACACCCCGATCGCGGTGCTGTCGAACCGCAGCCGGCTGCTCTACGATTACTTCAAGCAGAACTTCGCGCAGGTCACCAATCCGCCGATCGATCCGATCCGCGAAGAACTGGTGATGAGCCTGGTCTCGATGATCGGCCCGCGCCCCAACTTGCTGGGCATGGAAGCCGGGACGCACAAGCGGCTCGAGGTTGAGCAGCCGATCCTGACCAACGCGGATGTCGCCAAAATCCGCTCGGTCGAGGCCGCGCTCGACGGGGCTTTCCGCACCGAGACGATCGACTGCACCTGGGCTGCCGCGAGCGGCGCGGCGGGGCTTGAGCTGGCGATCAAGGAAATGTGCTGGGCCGCAACCGAAGCGGTGCTGCAGGACAAGAACATCCTGATTCTGTCCGACCGCGCGCAAGGCCCCGAGCGGATTGCCATGCCGGCGCTGCTGGCCACTTCGGCGGTTCACCACCACCTCGTCCGGCAGGGGCTGCGGATGCAGACCGGGCTGGTGGTCGAAACCGGCGAAGCGCGCGAGGTGCACCATTTCTGCGTGCTCGCGGGCTTCGGCGCCGAGGCGATCAATCCGTACGTTGCGTTCGAAACGCTGGAAGAACTGCGCTGCCGCAAGGACATGCCGCACGATGCAGTCACGGTGCAGAAGAACTACATCAAGGCAGTCGGCAAGGGCGTGCTCAAGGTGATGTCTAAGATGGGCATCTCGACTTACCAGTCCTATTGCGGCGCGCAGATTTTCGACGCGGTCGGGCTGTCGTCGGCGCTGATCGAAAAGTACTTCACCGGCACCGCGACCACGATCGAAGGCATCGGCCTCAACGAAGTGGCCGAGGAAGCGGTGCACCGCCATGACGCGGCTTACGGCGATAACCCGATCTACCGCTCGATGCTCGATGTCGGCGGCATGTACGGGCTGCGGCTGCGCGGCGAGGAACACGCCTGGACCGCCGAGAATGTCGCCAGCCTGCAACATGCGGTGCGCGGCAATGTGCCCGAGAAATACGCGGAGTTCGCCCGCACGATCAACGATCAGGCGAGCCGGATGCTGACCATCCGCGGGCTGATGGAATTGAAGCCCGCCGCGCAGCCGCTCGAGCTCTCCGAAGTCGAAGCCGCCAGCGAGATCGTCAAGCGCTTCGCCACTGGCGCGATGAGCTACGGCTCGATCTCGTGGGAAGCCCACACCACGCTGGCGCTCGCCATGAACCGGATCGGCGGCAAGTCGAACACCGGCGAAGGCGGCGAAGACCCTTCGCGGTTCAAGGCGCTGGCCAACGGCGATTCGATGCGGAGTTCGATCAAGCAGGTCGCGAGCGGCCGGTTCGGGGTGACCACCGAATACCTGGTCAATGCCGACGACGTGCAGATCAAGATGGCGCAGGGCGCGAAGCCCGGCGAAGGCGGGCAGCTGCCCGGCTACAAGGTCGACAAGACGATTGGCGCGGTCCGTCATTCGACCCCGGGCGTTGGCCTGATCTCGCCCCCGCCGCACCACGATATCTATTCGATCGAGGATCTGGCCCAGCTGATCCACGATCTCAAGAACGTCAATCAGACCGCGCGGATTTCGGTCAAGCTGGTCTCCGAGGTTGGGGTCGGCACGGTCGCCGCCGGGGTATCGAAGTGCAAGGCCGATCACATCACGATCTCGGGCTACGAAGGCGGCACCGGCGCCTCGCCGCTGACCAGCCTGACGCATGCCGGGTCCCCATGGGAAATCGGCCTCGCCGAGACCCAGCAGACCTTGCTGCTCAACAACCTGCGCAGCCGGGTCTGCGTCCAGGCCGACGGCGGCCTGCGCACCGGACGCGACGTGGCGATCGCCGCACTGCTCGGAGCGGACGAGTTCGGTTTTGCCACCGCGCCGTTGATCGCCGCGGGCTGCATCATGATGCGCAAGTGCCACCTCAACACCTGCCCGGTCGGGGTGGCGACGCAGGATCCGGTGCTGCGCGCGCGGTTCACCGGTCAGCCCGAGCACGTGATCAACTACTTCTTCTTCGTCGCCGAGGAACTGCGCGGGATCATGGCCGAAATGGGCTTCCGCACGCTCGCCGAAATGACCGGGCGGGTAGACCGGCTCGAGACCCGCGGTGCGATCGATCACTGGAAGGCGCGCGGGATCGACCTTGGCCGCATCCTCCATCAGGTTCCGCTGGGTGACAGTCCCTCGCTGAACTGGACGCTGGCCCAGGATCACGGGCTCGGCAAGGCGCTTGACAACGATCTGATTGCCGCCGCTGCCGAGGCGCTGGATCACCAGCAGCCGGTGGTGATCGAGCGCAAGGTAATCAACGTCAATCGGACCGTCGGGGCGATGCTGTCGGGCGAAGTGGCCCGGCGGTATGGCCACACCGGGCTGCCCGACAACACGATCAAGCTGAAGCTGACCGGGGTCGCCGGGCAAAGCTTCGGCGCCTGGCTTGCGCACGGCATAACGCTCGATCTGACCGGCGATGCCAACGACTATGTCGGCAAGGGCCTCTCGGGCGGCCGCGTGATCGTGCGCCAGCCGGGGCATGTCGAGCGCGAAGCGGGATCGAACATCATCGTCGGCAACACCGTGCTGTACGGCGCGATCGCCGGCGAGGCGTTCTTTAACGGGGTCGCGGGTGAACGCTTCGCGGTGCGCAATTCGGGCGCGGTTGCGGTGGTCGAAGGCTGCGGCGATCACGGCTGCGAATATATGACCGGCGGGGCGGTGGTGGTGCTTGGCGCGACCGGGCGTAACTTCGCCGCGGGGATGTCGGGCGGGGTGGCCTACGTCCACGATCCTGACGGGCAGTTCGCAGTGCTGTGCAATCAGGCGCAGGTCGATCTGCTCCCGATCAGCGCCGAACGCGATGACGATGACGGTGCGGGCCGACCGCAACAGCGCACCCAAGGGGTCGGCAACGCCGGGATGGGCGACATGCTGCGCCACGACGGCGAACGGTTGCGCGTGCTGCTCGAACGCCATCACCTCCACACCGGCAGCAAGCGCGCGCGCGCCTTGCTCGACAACTGGCCGGGCGCGCTTGGCCAGTTCGTCAAGGTGATGCCCAGGGACTACGCCAAGGCTCTGGGCCAACTCGACGCCGAGCGGCTTGAAGCTGCGACCGTGGCGGCGGAATGAGACGGCGTTCTTCCACGAACCTCAAGAGCCCTTCCCCGTTGGGGAAGGGTTGGGATGGGGGTTCAACGCCGGCGTTCACGCTCGGCCCCAAACAGACTTGGGCCTCGCTCCCCCACCCCCAACCCCTCCCCGCCGGGGAGGGGAGCACGATGCTCTCAGGAATTTAAAATGGGCAAGGACACCGGCTTTCTCGAGCTCGACCGACAAGAGCGCAGCTACGCCGATCCCAAGGAACGGCTGTCGCATTACCGCGAATTCGCGATTCCTCCGGCCGAGCCGGCACTGCGCGCGCAAGCCAGCCGCTGCATGGATTGCGGCATCCCGTACTGCCACACCGGCTGCCCGGTGAACAACATCATCCCCGACTGGAACCATCTGGTTTACGAGGGCGATTGGCATAACGCGCTCGAAGTGTTGCATTCGACCAACAATTTCCCCGAATTCACCGGGCGCATCTGCCCCGCGCCGTGCGAGGCAAGCTGCACGCTCAACATCATCGACCAGCCCGTGACGATCAAGTCGATCGAGCACGCGATTGTCGATCGCGGTTGGGAGGAAGGCTGGATCACGCCGCTGGTCCCGGCCACCCGCACCGGCAAGACCGTCGCGGTGGTCGGCTCGGGTCCCGCCGGGCTCGCCGCCGCGCAGCAACTGGCGCGCGCCGGGCACTCGGTGACGGTGTTTGAGAAGAACGACCGGCTCGGCGGGCTGCTGCGTTACGGCATTCCCGATTTCAAGCTCGAAAAGCACCTGATCAATCGCCGCGCGGTGCAAATGGAGGCCGAAGGCGTCCAGTTTCGCACCTCTATGGAAGTTGGCGTAACCATATCGGTTGGTTCACTCAAAGAAAACTTCGATGCGATTGTCCTTTCGGGCGGCGCTGAAGAGCCCCGCCGGCTTGAAATCCCGGGTGCCGAGCTGTCGGGTGTGCGCCTCGCGATGGAATTCCTCACTCAGCAGAACAAGCGCAACGCCGGCGATGAAGAAACCCGCGCTGCGCCGCGCGGATCGATCACCGCCACCGGCAAGCATGTGGTGGTGATCGGCGGCGGGGATACCGGGAGCGACTGCGTCGGTACCTCGAACCGCCAGGGCGCGGCCTCGGTCACCCAGATCGAGATCATGCCGCGCCCGCCCGAAAAAGAAGACAAGGCGCTGACCTGGCCCAATTGGCCGATGAAGCTGCGCACCTCATCGAGCCATGAGGAGGGCGTCGAGCGCGACTGGGCGATCCTGACCAAGCGCGTCGCGGGCCAGGACGGCAAAGTTACCGGGCTCGACTGCGTGCGGGTCGAATGGGCGAACGGCCAGATGCAGGAAGTGCCGGGGAGCGAATTCACGCTTCAAGCCGACCTGATCTTCCTCGCGATGGGCTTTCTCGGGCCGCTCCAGCAAGGGCTGCTCGATCAGGCCGACGTCGCGCTCGATCCGCGCGGCAATGTCGCGGCCAACGTCACCGACTACCGCACCAGCGACCCGCAGATCTTCGCCTGCGGCGACATGCGGCGCGGGCAGAGCCTGGTCGTCTGGGCGATCCGCGAAGGCCGCCAGGCTGCGCGTGCGGTCGACGAGATGCTGATGGGGGTGAGCGAGCTGCCGCGTTGAACGGGCCGCATTTTCCTACATCGCCGCGATGGACTACGCCCCGGCGGTGCTTTGCAATCGTGCGCTTTGCGCGGCAGAATAGCTGGGTTCGCGACTGCGTTTAGGTGTGACTTTCGTGTGACCTTTGGCGAACGCATTCGGGGTTTACCGCCCCGATCGAACCGGCTCTAAGCCACGCGATGCCAAGGATCGCCTTCCTCGCCTGCCCCGCAACGCTGCCCGGCTCGCCCACCCGCCGGTCCGATGCGTTCGAACACGACCTGCAATTGGCCGCGTTGCGTCAAGGCTTGGGGAGCCGCACCGAAGTGGCCGACATCGACTGGCGTGCGCCGCTCGAGCACCTGGTGCGGTTCGACCTCGCGATCCTCGGCACGCCGTGGGACTACACCGAAGCGAAGGATGAATTCATCGCCCGGCTCGAAGCGCTCGAGGCGGCCGGAGTGGTGGTCGCCAACCCCAGCGAAGTGGTGCGCTGGAATGCCGACAAGCTCTACCTGCAAGACCTCGCTTCGCGCGGCGCACCCGCGATCCCGACGCTGTGGCCCGAGGTGCCCGGCCCGGCCGATATTCACGCCGCTTTCGACCATTTCGACTGCGAGCGGGTGGTGGTCAAACGCCGGGTCGGCGCCGGCGCGATCGGGCAGGACAGTTTCAGGCGCGGCGATGCGGGCATAGCAACGTGGCGGACGGCCCAGCCGGCGATGATCCAGCCGTTCCTCCCCGCGATCCAGAGCGAGGGCGAGCTCAGCTTCATCTTCATCGGCGGCGAGCTGAGCCACGCGCTGATCAAGCGCGCCGCGGCGGGCGACTACCGCATCCAGTCGCTTTACGGCGGCAGCGAAGTTGCGCTCGACCCCGCTCCTGCCGACCGCGAGGCGGCCGCAGCGGTGATGGCGATGTTGCCGTTCGCCGGGCCGCCGCTCTATGCCAGGATCGACATGGTCCGGCTGGAAAGCGGCAAGCTGGCAGTGATCGAGGCCGAACTGATCGAGCCGTACCTCTACCCGCAGCAAGGCCCCGATTTCGGCAAGCGGCTGGCGGACGCAGTGTTGGCGCGGCTAGCCTGAGCTATTGCGCAGACGCCGGTTGCGCCGCCGGAGCTGCCGCTGCCGCCGGAGCGGCAAACCCGCACTGGCCTTGCTCCATCGGGATTTGCTTGGTGATGCGCGTGGCGTTCTCGGCGTAAGCCTGCGTCACCGTGCCGCTGCTCACCTGCTTGCCGCGAAGCGTCGAGACATTCTGGCAGAGGTGGAAGACATGTTCGGTCGAAGCCTTCTCTCCGGCCTTTTCCGAAGCGATCCAGTAGACCGTATCGATCCCGTTGGGGTTGGCCGCGCTCTTGGTTGCATCGGCCACGACCTTGCTGTCGCGGGCAATGTCCTGCGCTTGGCTGGCAACCTCGGGCGAGCAGGCGGTGGTCGGCTGGCCGCTTTTGATCTGCGCCGCGCACTGGTTCATGTCCTGCGTGTACTGCTCGGTCGAAGGCGGTTTGAAGTCGATCCCGATGACGGTCGCGAGCAGTGCCAAGGCAACCCCGACGCCGCCAGCGATCTTCTTGTTTTTGGGGTCCATGTCCTTGTCGAGGAAGATCAGCGCGAGCAGCGGCAGGAACGCGATCACGGTGATGATCGCGCCAAGCTGGTTCTGGACGAAGAAACGGAAGCCGTCGGCGCGGCTCGCCGGATCGTGAGTGTTGGCCTTCTTCCACATCAGACTGCCGCCGATCGCGAACACCGCGATCACCACCAGCAGCCCGATCAGCAGCGCCAAGTTGCCTTGGTCGAACTTGTGCTGCTTGAGCATCACGATCCCGGCGATCTCGGTGCCGATCGCCACCACCCAGGCCAGCGCTGCGTAAATGCGCAGGCGTTTCGCCGCGCCCTTCTGGTCTTGCGTTGCGGCCCACGCCTTGGTGACGTCTACTGGTGCAACCGGTTCGTTGTCGGACATGTTCGGACCCTCCCTTTGAACCGAGTTTTGCACGACATGCGCCGCCCGGTCAAATCCGCCAGTCGACCGCGCCGCGCCCGTGCGCCTCAAGGAACATATTGGCCTTGCTAAAATGCTTGCAACCGAACCACCCGGTGTGCGCCGAGAGCGGGCTGGGGTGCGGGGCGGTGAGGATCAGGTGATGGCTGGCGGGGCCAAGACCGGGGACGCTCACCGCCTTCTTCCTCGCGTGGCTGCCCCACAGCATGAACACACAGGGCTCCGCCTTGGCGGCGACCGCGGCGACCACCGCGTCGGTGATCTCTTCCCAGCCCCTGCCCTGATGCGAGGCGGGCTGGCCGTCTGCCACGGTCAGCGCAGCGTTGAGCAGCAGCACACCTTGCCTGGCCCATTGCGACAGGTTGCCATGCGAGGGGCGCGGCAAGCCGAGATCGCTTTCGAGCTCCTTGAAGATGTTGACCAGGCTGGGCGGCACTCTCACCCCGTCCTGCACCGAAAACGACAGACCATGCGCCTGCCCCGGGCCATGATACGGGTCCTGGCCCAGGATCACGACCTTGACCGCATCGAGCGGGGTCAGCTCAAGCGCTGCGAGCCGGGTGCCGCGCGGCGGGTAGATCGGCTTGCCCGCGGCCTCTTCGGCGCTCAGAAACCCGCCGAGCGCGCGCGACTTGGGGCTGGCCAGCACCGGCTCCAGCACAGCGCGCCAGGATGTGGGGATTGATTCGCTTGCCGCCAACTCGCCGCTCCATCACGTGCGGGCTTTCCACCCCGGACAGTTCCGCCTAAGCACCCCAGCCTATGACTGTCTATCTGCACGAAGAAGATCTTCCCGCCGGTGTCCTCGGCGACGGGCCGCTGGCGGTCGATACCGAAACGATGGGGCTCATTACCCCGCGCGACCGATTGTGCCTGGTGCAGATTTCGGACGGGCGCGGCGACGAGCATCTGGTCCGGTTCGGGCCCGGTTCGAGCTATGACGCGCCCAATCTCAAGGCGGTGCTGGCCGATCCGGGGCGGGTCAAGCTGTACCACTTTGCGCGGTTCGATCTGGCTGCGATCGAGCATTACCTCGGCGTCGAAGCCTCGCCGGTGTTCTGCACCAAGATCGCGAGCAAGCTGGTGCGGACCTATACCGACCGCCACGGACTCAAGGACCTGGTCCGCGAACTGCTCGGCAAGGAGATTTCCAAGCAGCAGCAATCGAGCGACTGGGGCGGCACAGTGCTGTCCGATGCGCAGCAGGAATATGCCGCGTCCGATGTCCGCTATCTGCACGCGATGCACGAAATCCTCACCGAGCGGCTGGCGCGCGAACACCGCACCGCGGCGGCTGAGGCGGCCTTCGCTTACCTGCCGCACCGTGCGCGGCTCGATCTGCTGGGCTGGTCGGACAAAGACATCTTCAGCCACGAGTCGTGATGGCATGAGCAAAGCTGCAGACCAGATCCGCGACAAGCGTCAGCACTGGGCGGCGCCCGGCGGCTGGCACGACCGCAAGGTGCGGCTGCTGGCAGTGTGGTTGCCCGGCGCGGTCGGGGTGGTGCTCGCCGCGATGATCATCGGGCCGCTGTTTGCCCGGCGCGAGATCAGCTTCCTGCTCGATCGCAACAAGGTCGCGCTGACCACCGAGCGGCTGCGCGTGGCCAACGCGATGTACCGCGGGATCGACGGCCAGGGGCGACCTTTCACGCTGACCGCCGACAATGCGGTGCAGGCCTCGATCCGGGAGCCGGTGGTCAAGATGGGCAAGCTCGCCGCGCGGCTGCGGCTGACCGATGGCCCGGCCGAGCTGATCGCGCAGAACGGTTCTTACAATTACCAGAACGAGACCGTGGCAGTCGCCGGCCCGGTGGTGTTCACCGCCGCCGACGGCTACAGAATCACCACGCAGAACGTTTCGATCGACCTCAAAGGACGCCGGGTCGGCGGCAGCGGGGGGGTCAGCGGTGCGGTTCCGGCTGGCACTTTCCGGGCAGACCGGGTAAGCGCCGACCTTGAACAGCGGATCGTCACGCTGGATGGCAATGTCCGGATGGTGATGCAACTACAGCAACTTAGGATGCCGCGATGAGCGATAGTTCGGTTCCTGCCACTTCCTTGCGCGGCACGGCTTGGCGCTCGCTGCTCGGCGGATTCGCGATCGGCGCTGCCGCGCTACTGGCGCTGGCACCATCGCAGGCGCAGGTTTTTGCCGGGCAAAACACCGATGCTCCGGTCAATGTGGCGGCCGATCACGGCGAATTGCTGGGCAAGCAGGACCGCGCGACGCTGGCTGGCAATGTGGTCATCACCCAAGGCGCGCTCACCCTGCGCGCAGCGCGCACCACGATCGCTTTTTCGAGCGGCGGCGGCTTCAAGATCCACCGTCTCGACGCTACCGGCGGCGTGGTCGTGACCCGCGGCGACCAGAGTGCGAGCGGCGACGTTGCGATCTACGATTTCGACCGGCGGATCATCACGCTGGCGGGCGGCGTGACGCTCAAGCGCGGCTCTGACCGGTTGAACGGCGGGCGACTGACGATCGACCTGACCACCGGACTCTCGACTGTCGATGGCAACGTCGGCGGTGGTTCGTCGGCGCTCGGCACGCCCGGTTCCGCCCCGCGCGGCGGCCGGATCACCGGCACCTTCAACGTGCCCAAGCGCACCAACTGACCGGAGCGGAGGGCGTGGACCTCCCGGCGCTGCGGCGCATTCTGCTGGACATGGTCGGCACGCGGCAGGTTCCGGACCTCGCCGCGCTGAGTGTCCGCGATTGGGCAGCCCTCAATGCCTTGGCCAGCCAGCACCGGCTCAAACCGCTGCTCTACGCGCAGCTTGGCGCCAGCCCGGCGCTCCCGCCCGAACTGCGTGCCGATTGGCAAGCCGAGCACCGCGTTGCCGCGCTGCGGGCGATGCTCACCCGGCAAGAACTGATCGATTGCGCGAACTTGCTCGAAGCGGCTGGCTTGGCTCCGATCGCGCTCAAGGGCGCGTGGCTCACGCGGCATGCCTATCCCGATCCGGCGTTGCGGCCGATGCGCGACATCGACCTGCTGGTGCCGCGTGACGGGGTGCTCGCCGGCTATGCCGCGCTGCTCGCGGCTGGCTACACCGAACTCGAGCCGCCCGAAATGCCGCTGGCGCAAGTGGTCCGGCTCGACAAGCATATGCCGCCGCTGCTCGCCCCGCGCGGGACAGTAGTCGAGCTTCATCACCGGCTGTGGGAGCCCGACGGGCGGCTCGATCACGCCAGTCCCGCCCAGAACGAGGCGGCCTTGCGCTCGCGCGCGGTCTGCGACGATGATGGGCTCCACTACCTCGCCCCGCACGATACGCTGGCACACCTGATCGTCCATGCGGTGTACAGCCACCGGCTCGATTGCGGGCCATTGCTGCTCCCCGATATCGACTTTCTGGTGCAGGCTGCACCGATCGACTGGGCCGCATTCTGGACGCAGGCCAGCGCCGAGGGCTGGCGCAGCGGAGCGCGGCTGGTGCTCGACCTGGTCGCACAGTACCGGACTGGCGCAGCGATCGATTTCGGTCCTGACTCCGGGCCGCCGAGCCCGCCCGAACTGTTCGAGGCGGCCCCCGACCTGCTGCTGCAGGACCTCGATACCCGGGGCAGTGCCGGGCTCGCCGCGGCGGCGCTCAAGGCTGGTCCCGCCAAACTGCTGCAACGGCTGCGCGGTCGGCGCGGCGCGCACGGCGAGGGTGAGGTAACGCGCAGCATGGAGCACGAAGGCGGGATGCTCGGCTGGGCGGGATCGCGGGCATGGCGCAGCTTGACCCAGCTTGCCCGCGCCGACGTGCGCCGCCAGTCGCGCCAGTTGGCCGCGCTGAGCCAGTGGCTCGACCAATGACCTTGGGCAGGGTGCTGATTATCGGGCTCAACTATGCCCCCGAGCCGGTCGGGGTCGGGCCCTATACGCAAGGCCTCGCCCAGGCGCTGGTCGAGGCCGGGGCAGAAGTTACTGCAGTGGTGGCCAAGCCTTATTACCCGCAATGGAAGACCGCACCCGCTTATGCCGACGGCGGTTGGCGCGAGGAGCAGGATGGGCCGGTCAAGGTGATCCGCTGCCCGATCTATGTTCCAGCAGAGCCGAGCGGGCTGAAGCGGATCGTGCATCTGGTGAGCTTCATGGCCTCGGCTTTGTATCCGGCGCTGCGGGCGGTGCTGAACCGCCGCACCCGGCCCCACCTGGTGATCACCGTGGCCCCGGCGTTGCTCGGTATTCCGACCGCGTGGCTGGCGGCGCGGCTGGCCGGGGCAAGGCTGTGGATCCATGTCCAGGACTTCGAGGTCGAAGCAGCGCTCGCTACCGGACTGATGCGCGGGACCGGGTTTGCCGCACGGCTGGCTCGCTGGACCGAGAACCGGCTGCTGGGGCTGGGCGACCGGGTCTCGACGATCAGCCCGCAGATGTGCGCCAAGCTGGTTGCCAAGGGGGTCGCACCGGAGCGCGTGTTCGAAATGCGCAATTG
This sequence comes from Sphingomonadaceae bacterium, assembly GCA_025359425.1. GTDB lineage: Bacteria > Pseudomonadota > Alphaproteobacteria > Sphingomonadales > Sphingomonadaceae > Novosphingobium. Next base: position 18,946 of record JANYGC010000018.1, on the reverse strand, counting down.
GGCTGATGACCGGTTTGCGCCCGATCCTGCGGGTTCGGCTGCGATCCGCGCTGAATGGGGTCTGGGGAACCGGACGGTAGCGCTCTATTCGGGCAACATCGCGCGCAAACAGGGGATCGAAGTGCTGGTCGAGGCGGCGCAGCTCTTGCGGGACCGCAGCGACATTGTGTTCGTGATCTGCGGCGAAGGCCCCAACCGCGCCGAGCTCGAACGACTCTCGGCTGGACTGGACAACGTACAACTTCACGACCTCCAGCCGGCGGCGCGAATGGGCGCAATGCTGACCATGGCCGACCTGCACTTGCTGCCACAGATCGCTGGCGCCGCCGACCTAGTGCTGCCCTCCAAGCTGACCAACATGCTCGCCTCGGGCCGGCCGGTGGTGGCAACGACCGAGCCGGGTACCGGGCTTTACGCCGAAGTCGATGGCTGCGGGCTGATCACTCCGCCGGGCGATGCCGCCGCGCTGGCCGGGGCGATCACCCAATTGGCCGACGATCCTGCCCGGCGCGCGGATTTCGGCAAGGCGGCGGCCCGGCGCGCGGTCGAACGCTGGTCGAAACCGGCGATTATCGCAGCGGCCTTGGCCCGGCTTGGCTGATCAGTTTTTGGCCCACGGGCTCTTGTGCGCGACGCTGGCCTTGGCGACTTTGGCATCTTCGTGCTGGCGCGCCTGATCGGCGGCGGGGACAGTACAATAGGCCGTAAGCAGGATGCCAAGCGACCAGGTTACCGCTTTCCAACGGCTGGTGAAAACCTGGTTTATCTTGGTGCCATAGCCGAAGAACATGCAGTCAGTTTACTCGCGCGAGGTTAAGGAAGCTTTCCCGCCTCGCGCTGGAGTTCGTACAACAGATCGAGCGCCTCACGCGGGGTAAGCGCGTCGATATCGAGCTCGGCGAGCCGCTCGCGCAGCCCGTCGACCACGTCTTCCTTGTACTCGGCGGCGGCGGCGAACAGCGGCAGGTCGCCCAGCCCGGCGGCGATTCCCCCGGTTTGCGCCCGGCCTTTTTCGAGCCGCTCGAGCACCGCGCGGGCCCGCGCGACGACCGGTGCCGGCACCCCGGCGAGCTTGGCGACTGCGAGCCCGTAACTGCGGTCCGCCGGACCTTGCGCCAGTTCATGCAGCAGCACGAGGTCGCCCTGCCATTCGCGCGCGCGGACGTGATGCAGCGACAGCGCCTCACAGCTTTCCGCGAGCCGCGCCAGCTCGTGATAATGCGTGGCGAACAGGCAGCGGCAGCGGTTGGATGAGTGCACCGCCTCGACCACGGCCCAGGCCAGAGCCAGCCCGTCATAAGTCGAGGTGCCGCGCCCGACCTCGTCGAGGATCACGAAGCTGCGGGTCGTGGCTTGCGCCAGGATCGCGGCGGTCTCGACCATTTCGACCATGAAAGTCGAGCGCCCGCGCGCGAGATTGTCCGACGCGCCAACCCGGCTGAACAGGCGGTCGACCAAGCCTATCCTGGCCGCCACCGCCGGAACGAATCCCCCGGCCTGGGCAAGCAGAACGATCAGCGCGTTCTGCCGCAGGAAGGTGCTCTTGCCGCCCATGTTGGGTCCGCCGATCAGCCACAACCGGTCATCGGGAGACAAGTTGCAGTCGTTGGCAACGAACCGCTCGCCTGACCTGGCGAGTGCGGTTTCAACCACCGGATGGCGCCCGCCGGTCACTTCGAGCACCGGTTCGGCGGCTATCTCGGGCCGGCACCAACCGCCCTCACCCGCGCGTTCTGCTTGCCCCGCGGCAACATCGAGCCGGGCCAAGGCCTCGGCGGTGCGGGCGATGGCTTGCCGCGCCGCCACCGCCCGTTCACACAGCTCTTCGAAATGCGCTTCTTCAGCGGCGAGTGCATGGCCGCTGGCCTGCGCGATCCGGCTCGCCTCTTCATGCAGCGCGAGCGCATTGAACCGCACCGCCCCGGCCATGGTCTGGCGGTGAGTGAAGCCGCTGTCGGAAGTCATCAGCGCATCGGCCTGCCGCGCCGGAACCTCGATGAAGTAGCCGAGCACGCCGTTGTGCTTGACCTTGAGCGTAGCGATCCCGGTTGCGGCGCGATATTTGGTTTCAAGCGCGGCGATGGCGCGGCGGGCATTGCCCGAAATCTCGCGCAATTCGTCGAGTGCGTGGTCATAGCCTTCGGCAATAAACCCGCCTTGGCTGCGCTCGGTCGGCGGCGCGGGCACCAGCGCACGGCTGAAATGGTCGGTTAGCGCAGCATGCCCGGTGAGACTTGGCATCAGGCTTTCAAGCAGCGCGGGCCGGTCGGTCCGGGTCTTGAGGAAATCGTGGATGCGGCGCGCCTCGGACAGCCCATCGCGAAGCTGGCCGAGATCGCGTGGTGAGCCGCGTCCGGCGACCACCCGGCCCAGCGCACGCCCCAGATCGGCCAGTGCGCGCATCACCGTGCGCAAATCGCCGCGCAGCAGTTGATCGTCATGGAGCCACTCGACCAGCGCCAGCCGCGCCTCAATTGCCGCCATATCGGTCAACGGCGCGGACAAATCGTCCGCCAGTTGCCGCGCGCCGGCCCCGGTGACGCAGCGATCGACCGCCTCGATCAGGCTGCCCCGCCGCCCGGACTGGCTCGAGGTAAGGATTTCGAGGCTGGCGCGCGTCGCCTCGTCCATCGCCAGATTCGCAGCCCCGGCGCGCGCGATCGGCGGCAGCAGCAGCGGGAGGGTGCCGCGTCCGACGTGGTCGAGGTAGGCGATAAGGCCCCCCGCCGCTGCCAGCATCGGCCGGGTGAAAGAACCGAACCCGTCAAGCGTCGCGACGTCGTGCAGTGCGTTGAGCCGCCGCTCGCCGTCCTCGCTGGCAAAATCTCGCGCTTGGCGCGGGATCGCCTCCAGCGGTGCAGCGGTCATCGTGTCGCTCGCCACCAGTTCGCTGGCACCGAGCCGCGCCAGCGCCGCGCCCAGTTGCTCGGGAGCGCACTCTTCCAGTTCCATCCGCCCGGTCGAAATATCGCAGGCAGCAATCCCGCAAGTTCCGCGCAATTCGCACACGGCGGCCAGCATGTTAGCCCGGCGCGGCTCGAGCAGGGCCTCTTCGGTCAGGGTGCCCGCCGTGACGAAGCGGACAATATCGCGCGCGACCAAGGCTTTCGATCCGGCGCGAGCGCGGGCCTGTTCAGGGCTCTCGGTCTGCTCGGCGATGGCCACCCGGCATCCCGCCTTGATCAGCCGCGCGAGATAGCCCTCAGCGGCATGGACCGGCACCCCGCACATCGGGATCGGCACCCCGAGGTGCTCGCCGCGGCTGGTCAGGGCGATATCGAGCACCTGCGCCGCCGCCCGCGCGTCGTCGAAGAACAGTTCGAAAAAATCGCCCATCCGGTAGAACAGCAGGCAATCGGGGGCCTGGGCCTTCAAGGCGAGGTATTGCACCATCATCGGGGTGGCGCCGTATGGGGCAGCGGGGGCGTGCATGGCGCGAGCCTAGCGCGGATAAGCATCATTTGCGACGGATTACCGCGCAGCTTTCCCCTATCGCGTCACGCGCGGCTGGGTTAGGGCACAGGCCAATGCGGGAGATACCAGTGTCCGACGATACCCCCAGGGAAGAAGCCAACGTCCGCTTCACCGAGCGCGAGGCGCTGTTTTACCATAAGACGATCCGTCCCGGTAAGATCGAGATCATCGCCTCCAAGCCGATGGCGACCCAGCGCGACCTCAGCTTGGCCTATTCGCCCGGGGTCGCGGTGCCGGTCCAGGCGATCTACGACAACCCCGCCGATGCCTACGAATATACCGCCAAGGGCAACCTGGTGGCGGTGATTTCCAACGGCACCGCGATCCTTGGCATGGGCAATCTGGGAGCGCTGGCCTCCAAGCCGGTGATGGAAGGCAAGGCGGTGCTGTTCAAGCGCTTTGCCGACGTCGATTCGATCGACATCGAGCTCGACACCGAAGACCCGGACAAATTCATCGAAGCCGTCGCGTTAATGGAACCCAGCTTCGGCGGGATCAATCTGGAAGACATCAAGGCCCCCGAATGCTTCGTGATCGAGCAGGCCCTGCGCGACCGGATGAAGATACCGGTGATGCACGACGACCAGCACGGCACCGCGATCATTGCCGCCGCCGGCCTGGTCAACGCCTGCTTTCTGACCGGCCGCGAATTCAAGGACGTCAAGGTAGTGGTCAACGGCGCCGGGGCATCGGCGCTCGCTTGCACAGCGCTGATCAAATCGATGGGCGTACGCCACGAGAACGTCACAGTGTGTGACACCAAGGGCGTGATCTATGTCGGGCGCGAGGGCGTCGACCAGTTCAAGTCGGCGCACGCGATTGTCACCGAAAAGCGGACTCTCAAAGAGGCAATGAACGGCGCGGATATCGTGCTCGGCCTGTCGGCTGCGGGCGCGATCACGCAGGACATGGTCAAGGACATGGCCGCGCAGCCAATCATCTTCGCGATGGCCAACCCCGATCCCGAAATCACCCCGCCAGACGCCAAGGCGGTGCGGCCCGATGCGATCGTTGCCACCGGCCGATCGGATTATCCCAATCAGGTCAACAACGTCCTCGGCTTCCCGTTCATTTTCCGCGGTGCGCTCGATGTCCGGGCCACCGCGATCAACGAGGAAATGAAGATCGCTGCGGCGCATGCGATTGCCCAGCTGGCGCGCGAACAAGTGCCGGAGGAAGTTGCTGCGGCCTATGGTCAGAATTACCACTTCGGGCCGGACTACATCATCCCCGCCCCGTTCGATCCGCGGCTGATGGAAGTCGTCTCCTCCGCTGTCGCCAAAGCCGCGATGGATTCGGGTGTGGCGCAAAAGCCGATCGAGGATTTCGACGCTTACCGAACCACTCTCAAGGCCCGGCTCAACCCGACCACGACGGTGCTGACCCAGGTTTATGACCGGGTCCGCGCCAATCCCAAGCGGATGATCTTTGCCGAAGCCGAGAACGAGATCGTCCTGCGCGCAGCGATCCAGTATCGCGACTTTGGCTACGGTGAACCGGTGCTGGTCGGCCGCACCGAAGCGGTGCGCGAAAAGCTGACCGAACTGGGGGTCGAGCATCCCGAGAGCTTCCAGATCGAAAACTCGGCAGTCAGCATCTATGTGCCGGCCATGGTCGAGCTGCTGTACGAGCGGCTCAAGCGGCGCGGGTTTATGGAGCGTGACGTCAAACGGATGGTCAATCAGGACCGCAACGTCTTCGCCTCGCTGCTGCTCAAGATGGGCATCGGCGATGCGATGGTAACCGGCGTGACCCGCACATTCGCGCAAACGATGCGCGAGGTGCGCCAAGTGCTCGATCCGCAGGAAGGTCGCCTGCCGTTCGGCATTCACGCGATGATCGGCAAGAACTACACCGTGTTTCTGGCCGATACGACTGTCAACGAACGACCCAGTGCGACCGATCTGGCGGTAATCGCCAAGGAAACCGCGGCGGTTGCCCGGCGGCTCGGGCATGAACCACGGGTTGCGTTCCTGTCCTATTCGACCTTCGGCAATCCGCCGGGGCGTTACCTTGAAAACATCCGTGATGCGGTGGCGATCCTCGATGCAGAACAGCCCGGATTCGAATACGAAGGCGAGCTCGCGCCCGATGCGGCGCTCAATCCGGCGGTGATGAAAAACTATCCGTTCAGCCGCTTGTCGGGGCCGGCCAATGTGCTGGTCATGCCGGGGCTGCAATCAGCCAATATCTCGGCCAAGCTGCTGCGCGAATTGGCGGGCAACGCCACGATCGGGCCGATGCTGATCGGGATGGAAAAGCCGGTGCAGATCGCGCCGATGACCGCGATTGCGCCCGATGTGCTGACGCTGGCGGTGCTCGCCGCCGCTGGTGTGGTGGGCTAGCAGATGGATTTGCGCCCCCGCCGCAGCGCGCTGTTCCTGCCAGCCTCGAACCCCAAGGCACTCGCCAAGGCGCGCGAACTTTCTGCCGATGTGGTGATCCTCGATCTGGAAGACGCGGTCGCTCCCGAGGCCAAAGACGCGGCACGCGAAGCGGCAGTCCAGGCGGTGCACGAAGGCGGCTGGGGCCGGCGCGAGCTGGTCATCAGGGTCAACAGCTTGGACAGTCCGTGGGGCGCGGCCGATCTCGCTGCGGTGGCCGCCGCCGGGCCGGACGCGGTGCTGGTGCCCAAAGTCAGCGACGCTGCTGGCCTGCTTGCCTACGACGCCGCGCTGGCAGGTGCTCCCGCAGCCACACGGCTTTGGACGATGATCGAAACCTGCGCGGTGCTACCCGAGCTGGGCCGGCTGGCCGCACTGACAGCGAGTTCGCGGTTGGCCGCATTCGTGCTCGGCACCAACGACCTCGCCAAGGACATGCACGCGCAGATCAAACCGGGGCGCGCACCATTCCTGCCGATCCTGACCGCTGCCGTCTGTGCGGCCCGCGCGCACGGGCTCGCGGTGATCGACGGAGTGTGCAACGAATTTCGCGATCCGCGCGCGCTGACCGCAGAGGCGCAGCAGGGGCTCGAATTCGGGTTCGACGGCAAGTCGCTGATCCATCCCGACCAGATCGAGCCGTGCAACGCGGTCTTCTCGCCCAGCCCCGCCGAGCTGGACAAGGCCCGCGCGATTGTGGCGGCGTTTGAAGATCCCGAACACGCCGGCCAGGGCGCGATCCGGCTGGAGGGGATGATGGTCGAACTGCTGCATCTGGATCAGGCGCGGCGCACCTTGGCGGTCGCCGCCGCTATCGCCAGCGATCAGCCCCAGGCCCGGTACACTCCGTAGAGGCTGGTTGCAGTCAGCACGACCCCGACCAGCACCAGCATCACCTTGGGGTTGAAATGCTTTGCTGCCCAAGCACCGATCGGCGCGGCGAGCAACCCGCCGATCAGCAGGCCCAGCGTTGCCCCGGCCACATCGACAACCCCCAGGTGCCAGATGAATGCGGCCGAGACCGACAGCGTCAGGAAGAACTCCACGGTGTTGACCGTGCCCACGACCTTGCGCGGATCGGCGCCCTGGATCAGCAGGTTCGAGGTGACCACCGGCCCCCAGCCGCCGCCGCCCGCCGCATCGAGGAACCCGCCGAACAGCCCCAGCGGCGCAATGAACCGCGCATCCTTCAGCTTGGGCGGATAGAACAGCCCACGAAACAGGATGTAGATGCCGATCGCCGAGAGGTAGATCAGCACGAACGGCTTGACCACGGCGGCCTCGATCGAGGTTACCACATAGGCCCCCAGCAGTCCCCCGATCAGGCCCGGGACCAGCAGCCTGAAAAAGAGCCGCTTGTCGACATTTCCGTGGAGGAGATGACTGATCCCCGATACCGCGGTTGTAAAACACTCGACGATATGGACCCGCTGCGAGGCCAACGCCGGCGGCACCCCCATCACCGCAACCAGCAACGTATTCGAGATCACGCCGAAAGCCATGCCGAGCGCGCCATCGACCAGTTGCGCGGCAAAGCCGACCGCGATGAACGGCAGCAGCGCTTCGATGTTGAAATGCGACAGTTCAAACACGCGGTGCGCTCCGGCTAATTCTTAAGCTGTCGGATAGAGTTTGCGCGGGACCGGCGCGACAAAGAAAAAAGCGCGCGCGCCAAATCGAAAGCATCGCGCGGCAGGCCGATGGGTTGGTGGCATAAAGTGGTTCTAGCGGGCGGCGAGCGTGCGCGTCGCGCGCGACTTGGCGGCGGCCTGCTTGGGCAGCTTAACGCAACGCGCTTCGACCAACGGATAATCGGCCCGCATGGCAATATCGCCATTGAGCGCGGGTTCGACTTGGGCCTGACACTGCGCTGCGGCGGAATAAACCCGCGACGGCGCGGCGAGCTGCTCGCAGGCCGTGCCATCGTCGGCGCAACCGAACATCAGCAATGTGTAGGCGACCAGGCGCATTGTCTCGCTCCTCGCCCGATCAACCGGCCAGGGCGGACAAAGTTCCCGCGATCAGTCGGCGAGCAGCAGGTCGACCGCAGCGGCAGCGTGGAGCGCGGTGGTGTCGAACAGCGGCACCGGGCTGTCGTCGGCACCGATCAGCAGCATGATTTCGGTGCAGCCGAGCACGATACCTTGCGCCCCGCGCTCCACCAAACGCGCGATCACCTCGCGGTACGCTTGTCGTGAGGCCTCGTTGACCTGTCCCGCCACCAGTTCGTCATAAATGACCCGATGGACCGTGGCCCGATCCGCCGCATCGGGCACCAGCACCTCGAGCCCGTGGCGCTGCGCCAGACGGTCCCTGTAGAACCCCTGCTCCATCGTGAAGGCGGTGCCGAGCAGCGCGACCTTGCCCAGCCCTGCCGCGCGGATCGCTGCACCCGCCGGATCGGCGATGTGCAGCAGCGGGATCCCGGTCGCGGCTTCGACCTCCCCGGCCATCAGATGCATCGTGTTGGTGCAGATCAGCAGATGCTCCGCCCCCGCTCCGGTCAGCCGCTCAGCCGCATCGATCATCAGTCCGGTCAGCGCCGGCCAGTCACCAGCGCGTTGCAGCGCCTCGATCTCGGCAAAATCGAACGACCACAGCAGCAGCCGGGCCGATGCCGTGGCCCCTCGCGCCGCGCGCACGCCTTCGTTGATCAGCCGGTAATACTGCGCCGAGCTTTCCCAGCTCATGCCGCCGATCAGGCCGAGCAATTTCATGCGCGCCGCCGATAGCGGAAGTACCAGACCTCGTGGTTGTAAACGGTGCGCGCCTTGACCTCGTAGCGGGTCTCGGGCCAGCCGGCGGGACGCTGCTGGAACTGGTCCGGCGCGTCGCATAGCCATTCGAACTGATCGGTATGGCGGCGCATCACCATCAGCGCGTGACGCAAATACACCGCATGGTCGGTGCCGAAGCGGAATTCACCGCCTGGTTTGAGCTTGGCCGCGAACAGATCGACCGGGCCGTCGTTCATCATCCGCCGCTTGGCGTGGCGGGCCTTGGGCCAGGGATCGGGGTGGAGCAGGTAGAGGAAGCTGAGCGAGCCATCGGGAATGCGCTGCAGCACTTCGAGCGCATCGCCGTGGTGGATCCGCACATTGCCAAGCGGCGGGCGCTGGCCGCCGTCGCCGTCGACATGGACCAGCGCTTGCGCCACCCCGTTGAGGAACGGCTCGGCCCCGATGAAGCCGTGGTCGGGCAGCATGTCGGCGCGCGCCGCCATATGCTCGCCGCCGCCAAAGCCGATTTCGAAATGCAGCGCGCGGTCATCGCCGAACAGCACCTGCGACGTGACCGGGCCTTCTCCGGGCATGGCGATGCGCGGGAGAAGGCTATCGATCAGCCCCTGCTGCCCGGCCCGCAATGGCTTGCCCTTGGAGCGGCCATAGAGCCGGTTGAGCGTGATCGGATCGCCGGGTTTGTGAGCGGTCATGCCTAGCCGCTAGCCGATTGCACCGTTCACTCCAACCCTGGTGTCATTCGCGCCGCAGCACGGTGGCCTTGTGCGCCGCGCGGTGCGGTCCCCGGGCACATGACTGGCTGAAAGATTTCATTTTCCTACAGGATGCCCGGCGGGTTAGGCTGCGGGCCGCTCTTTGCCATCGTTGGATCGCTGTACTTTGCGCAAAGCCACTTTCCGCGCGCTGTTTCGCTGCACTTTCGGTCCGGGATGCGGCTCTGCCGACGCATGGTTTTGGTGTGACCTTTGTGTGACCTTTGCCGGACGCAAACGAAAACGGCCCGCGTCTTTCGAAGCGGGCCGGATCCGGACAGTCCTGAGGGTAACAGTTTAGGCTGCTTGCGCCTCTTCGCCCGGATCGCGCAGCACATAGCCGCGGCCCCAGACGGTTTCGATGTAGTTTTCACCATTGCAGGCGTGCGCCAGTTTCTTGCGCAGCTTGCAGATGAACACGTCGATGATCTTGAGTTCGGGTTCGTCCATCCCGCCGTAAAGGTGGTTGAGGAACATTTCCTTGGTCAGCGTGGTGCCCTTGCGCAGCGAAAGCAGCTCGAGCATCGCGTATTCCTTGCCGGTCAGGTGGACCCGGGCGCTATCGACTTCGACCGTCTTGGCATCGAGGTTGACCGCCAGTTTGCCGGTGCGGATGACCGACTGCGAGTGGCCCTTCGACCGGCGCACCACGGCGTGGATGCGGGCGACCAGTTCTTCGCGGTGGAACGGTTTGGTGACGTAGTCGTCCGCGCCGAAGCCGAAGCTGCGAACCTTGGAATCCATCTCGGAAATACCCGAAAGGATCAGCACCGGGGTCTGCACTTTGGCCACGCGGAGCTTCTTGAGCACGTCATACCCGTGCATGTCGGGCAAGTTAAGGTCCAAGAGGATGATATCGTAATCATACAGCTTGCCCAGGTCCAAACCCTCTTCGCCCAGATCGGTCGAATAGACGTTGAATCCCTCGGTAGTAAGCATCAGTTCGATAGCCCGCGCCGTAGTCGGCTCGTCTTCGATCAACAACACGCGCATGGGTAGTCCCCTTTTGCCCCGACAATGCGAACGCTAACCCTTTGGAAAGGGTCATTGCCCGCCATTAACCATATGACCAATGAAGATGAAAGGTTAATTTCTCGTAAATGCCCGGAACTGCGCGAGTCGCGAGGAATGGCTTTAAGAGCGGTCAGGCGTTCTCCTTACCCGGCTCGGTGCGCTCGCGGGTTTGCTGCTTGTCGCGCATCTCGGTTTGCGACTTGGTTTTGGGATCGAGGATAGACGCCATGAACAAGCCGGCGGCGATGATGACGTCGCTGTTCTTCTTTCGGGCTGGCAGAGTGACAGCCTTGGTGCCGCCACAAACCTTCAACTAAAGGGGCCAAGCCGGCTCAACCGTCGATCACTTTCGTGCCCGGGTGGTGTTTGTCCAGATGCTTGCGGATGATCTTGAGGTTGCGGGTGTTCGAGCGGAAGGCAAAATCGAACAGGTCGCCGATGATCGGCACCGCGCCGACCAGACTGTCAATCCCGACGTTGCCGACCATCCGCCACAGCTGCCAGCGCGGCATGCCGATATTGCGCGCTTCCCAAACCATATAAACCCCCATCGCTGCGGTGACGATGTCGCCCGCGACCGGGATCAGCCCGACAATTGCATCGAGCCCGACCTTGCGCCCGCCCAGCCCCGGCACCTCGAACAATCCCTCGAGCAGGTTCTCGAGCGCTTCGACCCGGCGGCGGACCGAATGCGGATCGGTGCCGAGCGGCAACCCTGCGGTCATCGGCTGCGGTTTAACGGGCATGGTTGCGACACCTGGAATGGCGCGGGAAGAATGTGCCCGCCAACGCTATTTGGGGATGAACGCCAAGGGCATCAAGGGATGGACCCCCCAGCGGTTGGCGGCAAACCCGCTGGTGGAGCTGACCAATGACCAGCGGATCGGCACCCCGAACGGAATATAGGCATTGGCCATGGTCAACTGGGCTTCGGCCTGGGCATAGAGATCGGCACGTTTGACCAGCCCGGGTTCGGCCAGCGCCTCGGCCACCAGCTTGTCCGCCGCCACGCTGCACATGGCGCGGGCGTTGGCGCAGCTCAGCTGGTTGAAGAACCAGGCCGGCCGGTCATAGCGGGCGATCTGGTCGATCAGCCGCAGGTCGGCGTCGGCACCTGGTCCGACCCGCTGGAGGGCGAGCCCGATCGCTTTGAGGTCGGCGCTCAGGCGTTCGACCAGCAGGTTGGCGCCGGGCCCGGCTGGCAGCGCCACTCGCAGTGTTACCGGGCCATGACCCGCCGCCTTCCACTGGGCGACGCGCGCTGCTGCCAGGGCGCGTCGCTCGTCGATCGTGCGGCCGATCCAGCGTTCGGCAACCGTCCCGTTGTCGCCCTCCAGCCCCGGGTTGATCACCCGGGTGGTGGCGGTCCAGCCGCCAATGTTGAAGCTAGCGATCAGCGCATCGCGGTCAACCGCCATGGCAATCGCCTCGCGGTTGACCGGCTTGGCAAGAAAGCCGTCGTCATGCACCACCGCCAGACCGAACAAGCCGGCCACCGGATCGAGCCGGATCGAACCGCGCCCGACCCCGGCCAGATCGAGCCTTGGAAAATCGGCAAAGCCGCCGCCGAGCACGAGATCGGCTTGCCCTGCATTGAACAGTTCGATGGCGCGCGCGGCTGGCGTGGCCGAAAGCCGCAGCGGGCGGACCAGCTTCGACCAGTTCTCTTGTTGTGGCAGCCCGCGGTCTTCCGGGGCAATCGCGCGCAGCAACACCCCGGTGAGCTGACGGTCCTTGTCGTTATCGCGCCGCGCCTTCATCGGCCCCGCGCCGCGCCCGGCGTAGATCGCCCCCAGTTCGGGCTGGGCGAGCAGCTGGAGCATGTCGGGCATTTGCTGGCTGAGCCGTATTTCGATCACCCGCCCGGCCATTGCCCGCACTTCCTCGATCGCCGAGAGATCGGCGCCGAGCGGTTGTCCGGACTGGGCACGAATCGCCTGCGTCAGCGCGGCGCGCGCGCTTTCGGCGTTGATCGGGGTGCCATCGGGCCAGGTGCCGTCGCGCAGCCGGAAGATGTAGCTCATCCCGTCGTCGGTAACGATCCAGCGATCGGCCAGCGCGGGAACCACGCGGCCCTGTTCGTCGAAGGCCACCAGCCCTTCGGTGGTCGCTGCGCGGAGCAATTGCGCGGACAGGGGCAACTGCGCCCCGCCGGCAAAGGTCGAGCCTGGCTCGCCGATCGCCAGCACCTCGACCGGTCGGTCGTCAGTGCCAGCACAACCGGCGAGCGCCGCCGGCAGAGCCAGAGCGCAGAATGCCAGGAAGGTGCGGAGCGGCAGCATGGTGCCGGGTCTTATCGGAGTTTACGCGCCGGGCACAGCCGCTTTGACGGCAAGGCCGAGTCAGAGCTTGCGCAGTGCGCCCGGTTCGAGACTGGCCAGCGGCGGGCGCACAAATCGCGGCGTGTGCTCGCCCGCTTCAAGCGGAGCGCGCGCCACCAGCGGATCAATGTCTTCGCGAAAGGCGATGCCGAACCTGCTGTCCTGAACCCAGGCGACCGATCCTTCGACCCAGCCGACATTACGAATATTGAGCCAGGCGACCTGGCCGCGCTGCACCGCCGGGCCGCCTTCGGCCATCAGCCCGCCAGCCGAGAGGTTGCGCACCCGGATTCGGTGGTCCCCCTCGATCCCGTCGATCCGCAAATCAGCCATCACGAACAAGCTGTCGCGTGGGATCTGCCGGTGGTCGCTATCGGACATGACGGCTCGATTTCTCCTGGCTTGAGCGACGCAACATCGGGTTCCGCGCAGGAATTAGGACCTGCACTCTGATCGAACCTTAAAGCGCAGTCGCAAAAAAGCAATTAACGCGCGGGTCGGGAATCAATCGTCGCGCGAGATTTTTTCGCGGCGTTCGTGAGCTTCTTGCGCCTCGACCGTCATGGTCGCGATCGGGCGGGCAGAGAGCCGACCCAGCCCGATCGGTTCGCCGGTCACTTCGCAATAGCCGTATTCGCCTTCTTCGATCCGCCGCAGGGCCGAATCGATCTTGGAAATGAGCTTGCGTTGGCGGTCGCGGGTACGCAGTTCGATCCCCCAATCGGTCTCGCTGGAGGCGCGGTCGTTGAGGTCGGGCTCGCGGATCGGCCCGTCCTGCAACTGTTGGAGGGTATCCTGCGCCGCGACATGGATCAGCTTTTTCCATTCGAGCAGCAGCCGGCGGTAATAGTCCTGCTGCGGCTCGGACATGTAAGGGTCGGCTTCGCTGGGGGCATAATCGCCCGCAATCGCCCGTTTGGCCTTGGCCAGGACGTCAATCTCTTCGCCGAGAACCGTCGCCATAAACTCTCCACTTCAAACCAGGCCTGCCACGTGGTCCTGCGGCTTCGGGTAATCCCGATAGCCCGCGGTGCCAGTCCGAGCGCGCCTATAGTGCTGGGTAGATTCCCGCACAAGCGCCAATCAGCCCGGCCAATAGATTGGCAGATATTAGGCGAGGATTAACGCGCAGCCGCGTCAAACCGACATATTTCGCAGGTATTGCCGAACCGAGACGACTGATGCCGAAACAAATCCGCGCCCGCATTAACCTTTTGTTGAGCATGTTCGGGAAGGTTCGGACTTGTCGGCAGGCTTGGGGGCTTGCCCAATGGGGGTACACCGAAATGAGCATTGCCTGGATCCAGACCGCCGCCGCAACTGCCGCGCACGATACCAACGAAGATATGCTGGTCGCCAGCTGTCTGGCCGCCGCCGCTCAAGGCGAGATCAGCGCCTACTACGATCTGGGGGTGGCCTATTCGACCGGTAGCCACGGGGTCGCTTGCGACCTGATCGAAGCGCACAAGTGGTTCAACCTCGCCGCAGTTTCCGGCCATGACGAAGCGCAGATGTGCCGCGCCGACATTTCGGAAGAAATGACCGCGCGCGAAATCGCCGAAGCCCAGCGTCGCGCCCGCGAATGGATCGCCGCTTCGCACCGCCGCGCGGCCTGACATTCAGACCTTTTTAAACGGCGTCCGCTCACCCAGGTGAAGCTGGTCCGAAGCGACCCCGGCGCGTTCGCGCTCAAGGAAGTCGGCGACTGCTTCACGAAATCCGGGATGCGCGATGTAGTGTGCCGACCAGGTTTGCACCGGCTCGTACCCCCGCGCCAACTTGTGCCCGCCTTGTGCTCCTGCTTCGACTCGTGACAGTCCCAGCGCAATTGCGGCGTCGATCGCCTGATAATAGCACAGCTCGAAATGCAGGAACGGCTTGTCGATCATCGCACCCCAATAGCGGCCGTAGAGCGCAGCCGGCCCGATGAAGTTGAGCGCGCCGGCAATGGGCTGCTCCCCATCGAACGCCAGCACCAGCAGGATATCCTCACCCATCCGCTCGTCCAGCAGCGTGAACGCCGCGCGGGTCAGGTAGGGCTGCCCCCATTTGCGCGCGCCGGTATCCTGATAAAATTGCCAGAAAGCATCCCAGTGCTCGGGCTTGATGTCCGAGCCCCGCAAGGCCTTGATCGCCACTCCGTCCTGCGCCGCAGCCCGTTCCTTGCGGATTGCCTTGCGCTTGCGCGATGACAGTGCGCCGAGAAACGCCTCGAAACTGGCGTAATCGCGGTTCTCCCAATGGAACTGGAGGTCGCTGCGCAGCAGCCAGCCGGCCGTCTCGAACATCGGCAACTGGTCCGGATCGATGAATGTGGCGTGCGCCGAGGAGAGCCCGTTGGCCTCGCACAATTGTTCGGCGGCGCGGAGCAATGGTCCGCCCAGCGCCGGGTCGGCGAGCAGTAACCGGGGCCCGCTCGCGGGGGTGAACGGCGCCGCGATCTGCAGTTTGGGATAGTAGTTTCCCCCGGCCCGGCTCCAGGCATCGGCCCAGGCATGATCGAACACATATTCGCCCTGGCTGTGCGCCTTGAGATAGGCTGGCAACGCGGCGATCAGGTGGCCATCCTCGGCGGCGATGACGATCGGCGCGGACGACCAGCCGGTACCCGGCCCGACGCTGCCCGAATCCTCCAGCGCCGACAGGAAGGCATGGCGCATAAATGGGTTGCCGCCCGCCAGTGCATCCCATTGCGCAGCAGGCAGTTCTCCAACCGATCCGGCCACCCGCGCCTCGATCACGCCACCCCATCCCCTTCGGCGATGGGTGCATCGGCGCAGCGCGCTGCCCGTTCGCGCAGCTGGGCGCTGCGCACGGTCCAGGTTAGCAGCGGCAGGCCGCGCTTGCGCTGTGCTGCGGCGAAGCGGCTTGGCAGGTCGCGGATATCGTACGCGAGGAAATCGGGTCGGGCGTGCCACAACGACAGCCGCCGTTTGACCATCCCCTGCAAGGTCTGGCCATTCTCCTCGGTCACCACCAGCCCGCGCACCGTCATCGCCGAATGGACCGCGAACCAGTGCACCACACGCGGATCGAAGCTCATGATCGCATGCGGCCCAAGATAGCCCTCGAGCGCGCGTTTGACCGCCAGGCACAGTGCGCTGACCCGGATACCACTGCGGCGCGGCGATTTGATCTCGATCAGCAGCGGGACTTTGCCGCCCAGTTGCGCAAGGAGCTGCGGGAGGGTCGGGATTGTGTCGGTGCTGCCGGTCAAAGCAATCTTGCCGAGTTCAGCCGAAGTGCGCGCCGCAAGCGGCCCACTCTCCCCGGTCAGCCGGTCAAGCTCGGCATCGTGAAACACGACAGCCTGCCCGTCCCGGCTGCGCTGGACATCGCATTCGATCCCCATGCCTTTGACGATAGCGGCAGCGAAAGCGCTCGGTGAATTTTCCGGCACTCCGGCCGAATGCAGCCCGCGATGGGCATATTCCGCCTGCCCAAGCCATGCCACCTTGGTCGGCCCCGGCGGCGGGGAGCGCCAGCGATCAAGCGGGCCGAACAGCAACGATCGCATCCACTTCGACTGCGCAGCCGAGCGGCAGACTTGGCACGCCGACGGCGGCGCGGGCATGCTTGCCCGCCTCACCGAACACCGCGACCATCAGTTCCGAAGCGCCGTTGGCGACCTTGGGCTGATCGGTGAAGTCGGCGGTGGAATTGATGAAGGCGCCGAGTTTGACCACCCGTTCGACCCGGTCGAGCGAGCCCAGTGCCGCCTGGAGCTGCGCGAGGATCATCAGCCCGCAACCCTGCGCCGCCGTAATCCCCTGTTCGAGCGTAACATCATCGCCCAGCCGGCCCTTGACCAGCGCGCCATCGACGAACGAAACCTGCCCCGAAACGTAAGCGAGGCCGCCGGCGATCACCACCGGGACATAGGCTGCGACCGGTGCGGCAGCGGCGGGGAGGGTCAGGCCCAATTCGGCCAGTTTTGCTTCAACGTTCATAATTTACTCCTGAATGCGGCCGAGCAGCCACGGCAGGGCGTGGTCCCAGCTATCGATCCGGGCATGGGCATGCCCGGCCTTGAACCCGCAAGTGATGTGCGGTGCCAGCGTCGGCTCGCCGCACAAGTGCAGCCGGCCCAACTCGGGGACCATTTCCGCCGCCGAGCCATGATGTTGAGCGAGGTCGTCGATAAACACCGCTCTGCTGGGCTGGAATTCCGCCATGATCGCCTGAAGCGCCGGGCCTTTGGGGCCCTGGTTGGTGAACACCCGCAAATCGAGCCCGTGCTCGGCGAGCTGGCGCTGGCGAGCGCCGTTGTGCCGGTCGGCGAGGTTGGTCAGCACCACCACTTCGGCGTGCTCCTGCAAGCTTTTGATCGCGCCGATCGCGCCGAGGATCGGGCTCTGGCGGTGCATTTCGCCATCGAAGAACGCGCCGAGCAGCCGCCAGATTTCGGCCGGTTCGACCGGTTCGCCGCTTTGCTTGTCGCGGATTGCGGAGGAGAAATCGTTGCCGATCAACTTGAACGAGACGTCCTGCGTCTCGTCGAGCCACTCTCCGAACGGCACGATCATGTGCAGCAGCACCTCGTCGCAATCGCTGATAATCAGGGGCCGGCTCATGCAGTCAGACTTTCGCGAGCGGCGGCAAGCTGCGCCGGGGTTACATTCAGCGCATCGGCCGCCGCGACCAGATCGGGCTCGTGCGCGCAAAGGAAATCGAGCACTGCGCCCAGCAACGCCGGATCGCCAAGGCCAGCGCGCAATTCGTCCGCAGTCAGCCCGGTCAGGCTGAGCAACCGCTCGGCGCGCGGACCGTCGCTCAGCACCCAGCCGAGCGCGCCGAGCGCGAGGGCCGTGGCGTCAGGCGCGGGGGATTGGGTTTCGCGAAGAATTGTCAGTCTCACCGATAGTGCGTAGGGCTGCGCAATGGCAAAGCGCATCCTTGTTGTCGAGGACAACGACCTCAACCGCAAGCTGTTCTGCGATGTGCTGAGGAGCCAGGGCTACGCGGTCGAGCCCTGCGCCGACGGAATGCTCGCGCTCGATGCGGCGCGGCAATTCGTCCCCAACCTGATCATCATGGATATCCAGCTGCCCAATGTCTCCGGGCTTGACCTGATCGAAGCGGCCAAGAAAGATGCGACGTTGCGCGCGATCCCGGTGCTCGCGGTCACCGCCTATGCCGGCAAGGGCGATGAAGACCGGATCCGCGATGCGGGGGCCGAAGGGTATCTCGCCAAGCCGGTGTCGATTGGTCCGTTCATGGCGGCAGTGCGGGGGTTGGTGGAGAAGGTGGGGCCTTCAGATTAGGTTTGCGCCGATCGGTCAATGAACTGAGATATCTGCTGGGTCTGAAATCTCTAATTCTATGGGATCATGGTATTTACCAGTAGGTTTGTCGATATTCAAAACTTCGACATGCTTGCGGTATGCGGTGCCTTTGACCACAATCCACTTACTCACAAATCGACGACCCAGTTGATCTATTGAGCCACTCCCCGCCAATTGCCGAGTCACGCTTGCTGGAAGTATGACGGTGAGACAGTCGCAATCGTAGGCGTTTCCTCCGGAATAGAGATAATACTGCTGCCCGCGAGACGTCCCGCTTCCGACTATGAAGGCGAACGTTCCTGTGATGCCGCCCTTTGGAGAAACCGCTGTGGCCCACTTGAGGGCTTCTTCATCCGTGATGCAGGTTTGAACACAAGGAGAAGGCCGAACGGGTGTGTTGGTTGGAGGAGGCGCAACGGAGGGAGGTGCTGCGCCGATCGAGCTTAGCCAAAGAAGGAAAGGCAAGGTTCCCTTTATGTGCATCGAGCTTCCCTTCCAAACCACGCCATCCAATTTAAGAACCTATAAGATTCAATTTCAAACTGATAGCCAAAACTTGACAAATCCGTCCCTCTCGCCCCTTTTCCGCCCCATTCCTCGGCCATTGCGCCGCCAGACCTCAGGAGCACGTAACTCAGATGAACCGCGAAGAGACCGCCGCCAAGATCGCCGCGCTGATTGCGCCTTTCAACAAGAAGGACGTGACGATCAGCGATGCCACGACCTTTGCCGGCGACCTTGAATTCGACAGTCTGACGGTGATGGATTTCGTCGCCGAGATCGAGGATGCGTTCGACATCATCATCAGCATGAACGCGCAGGCCGAGATCGAAACTTACGGCCAGCTGGTCGATGCTGTCGTGAAAATGCAGGGTTAAATCACCCCTCCCCGGCGGGGAGGGGCTACGAGACTTGGCAGCGAGCTGCCTAGTCGCAGTGGGGTGGGGGTTCGACGCCGGCGCTGAACCCCCACCC
>JANYGC010000010.1 GCA_025359425.1 Sphingomonadaceae bacterium | reverse complement strand
GGTGAACCAATTCCTTGTGTACGATCTGGCCGAGGTAAATCCGATTGCGCAGAAGGTGGAACAGCGCGCCGCGGCCAAAGGGTGTTCCGCCCAGTTCACGTCCGCTGTTAGTGACGTGGCACTTCGATAGAACCCCGTCGTCGGCTAGCGCAGCGGCAAGCCGATGCACCGAGCCTATCGCGAGGTATCGGACGTAGATGGTCCGGACGAGCTCAGCCTCAGTCTCGTTAACGCGCAGCGTCCGGCTTCCAGTCTCGGGCACATCGTAACCCAGCGGTGGCACTCCGCCCATCCACATACCCTTGGCCTTGGAAGCGGCAATCTTGTCGCGGATGCGCTCGCCGGTGACTTCGCGCTCGAACTGGGCGAACGACAGGAGCACGTTGAGCGTCAGCCGCCCCATCGATGAAGTAGTGTTGAACGCCTGTGTCACCGAGACAAAGCTGACACTGCGAGCGTCGAACGTTTCGACGATCCGCGCAAAGTCGGCGAGGCTGCGCGTAAGCCGGTCAATCTTGTAAACGACCACCACGTCGATCTTGCCGGCCTCGACATCGTCGAGGAGTTTCCGCAGCGCCGGACGATCCATCGATCCGCCCGAGAATCCACCATCGTCATAAAGGGTGGGAATGAGTTTCCACCCCTCCGAGGCCTGGCTCTTGACGTAGGCCTCGCCCGCCTCGCGCTGCGCATCGAGGCTGTTGAAGGCCTGGTCAAGCCCTTCGTCCGAACTCTTGCGGGTGTAGATCGCGCAACGCTTTACCAGGACTGCCGTCATGACGCCTCGCGCAGTCCAAAGAAGCGCGGCCCGTTCCACTTGCTGCCGGCGATGGCGGTGGCAACAGCAGAAAGGCTGCGGAAGCTCTGGCCTTGCCAGCGGAAGCCACCGACTTCGACAAGAACTTCGTGGGTCTTGCCTTTCCACTGGCGAGTGAGACGGGCGCCGATCCCGAGGTCGAGACCTTCGGCGCGAACCTTGCCCTTACGACCAAGCGTGCGGCGGCTGTCGCCATCTAGACCGCCCAGTGCAGCCGACTGCACCCGCCATGCGAGCAGCATGCGCAGGATCGGCACCGAGCGTAGCGGTGGGGGCGCGCCGTAGCGGTGCCCCCAGAACTTGCGCAGGCCTTCGAGATCGAGCTGTTCGATCTCAGCGACCAGGTCGTCGATAGCCGCGTTGATCATGCGGGCTTGCTCGCGCGGTAGCAGCGCGGTCCATCGACCTTCTCGGAGGTGATGGTGAGCCCACGCTTCTTAAGCGCGCCCGCCATCGCGCCGCGCACCGAATGCTGCTGCCAGCCGGTTGCCGCTATGATCTCGGCGATGGTGGTGCCGGTCGGTGCTAGCAGCAATGCCTCGACCTGGTCGAGCTTGCTCGGCTGCTTGACGGGCTTGATGCCAGGTACTGCCGCGTTTGCTTGCGGTTCGCGCGCCATGCGGCGCGGCTTGGAGGTGGTCTGGGTCATCGTGGGTTCCTTCGGTCAGCCGGCCGAGACAATCCCGGCCGCTACCGCCACGAGCCCGGCTCGCCGGGCAGGGACAGCAATGCTCTTTGTGCCGCGACAGTCCAGTCGAAACTGGCAGGTGGAAAACTCTTCACTTGATATTGGCACAAAGGCGGAACATTCTGTAAATGTGCTGGATGGCCAGTGCACCTGATGCGACCGATTCGTTGGTCGCCCGCCCGCTGACGGTTGTTTACCGACCGATCGGCTGCCTCGTCCCCGATCCGCGCAACGCGCGAACGCACCCGAAGCGACAGGTCGAGCAGATCGCCGCATCGATTGCGGCGTTCGGGTTCACTAATCCGATCCTCGCCGATCCCGAAGGGCACCTGATTGCCGGGCATGGACGATTGCTCGCAGCAAAGCAGATGGGCCTCACCGAGGTTCCGGTGATCGAGCTGGTCGGATTGAGCGAGGCGCAGAAGAAGGCGTTGCGGCTCGCCGACAACAAGATTGCGCTCAATGCCGGATGGGACATCGAGATCCTCAAGCTCGAGCTGGCTGACCTGTCGCTGCCCGAGTTCGAAATGGACCTTGCGCTGACCGGTTTCAGCTCGGGCGAGATCGACGTGGTGCTCGGCGAGACCGTCGATCCAGACGACGAAGTCATTCCCGAAGTACCGAATGAGCCCAAAACCAAACTCGGCGACATCTGGCAGCTGGGCGAGCACCGCATCGGTTGCGGCGACGGCCGCGATATCGACTTTTTGCGCGCCGTTGTGGGCGAAGGCGAGACGATCGACGCAGCCTTTCTCGACCCGCCCTACAACGTGAAGATCAACGGCCATGCGAATGCCGCAGGGCGCCATCGCGAGTTCGCGATGGCCTCGGGCGAAATGACCACGGCTGCTTTCCGGACGTTTCTGAGTGAAACGCTGTCGGCTTGTGAGCGGGTCTCGCGTAACGGCGCGGTCCACTTCGTCTGCATGGACTGGCGCCACCTCGACGATGTCAGCGCGGCCGGTGCCGACGTCTACAACGCGCTCCTCAACATCTGCGTGTGGAACAAGAGCAACGCCGGGATGGGCTCGCTCTACCGCTCCAAGCACGAGATGGTGTTCGTGTTCCGGGTCGGCGATGCCCCTCACACCAACGCTGTCGAGCTTGGCAAACATGGACGAAACCGCACAAACGTGTGGGACTATGCGTCGGTCAATTCGCTGCGTGGCAGTCGTCGTCAGGACCTCGACATGCATCCGACGGTGAAGCCCGTTGCGATGGTCGCGGACGCGATCTGCGATGTCACGCGGCAGGGCGAGCGCGTGCTCGATATCTTCCTGGGCTCGGGCACCAGCTTGATTGCTGCCGAGCGGGTCGGCCGCAAGTTCCGCGGGCTCGATATCGATCCCGCCTATGTAGACGTGGCGATAACGCGGTGGGAGCAGCTGACCGGCAAGACCGCCACGCTGGTGCACCGCGCGCCCGAGGAACTTTCCGCTTGAGCGGGAACGTGGGCAGGTTCGAGAAGGGCCAGTCGGGCAATCCCGCTGGCAGACCCAAGGCGCGCCGGCCGCACAACTCGGCGTTCGATATCATCTTCGACAAGACGCTCAAGGTCACGCAAGGCGGGGTCGAGCGCGAGCTGACAGTCGATGAGGGACTGCAGCTCCAGACATACCAGGCCGCACTCAAGGGCAGCAAGATGGCAGTGCGTTCGGTGCTCAAGATGATCGAGAAGCGCGAGAAGGCAATCGCCAAGCGCTCACCGTCACAGATCTCGCCGGTCAGGATCGAGCATGAATACGACAGCGACAGTGCTGACGCTGCCATGCTGATCCTCGGGATCGCAGTGTACGAGGGGCAGGATCCCAATCACAAGTGGATGCGCCTGGCGACGTGGGCCGCGCAGGCGGCGCTCAGTCGCCCGGGACAGAAGCCACTAGGCGAAACCGAACAGAACAACGTTCGCCACTTCACGAGCGAATCCGACAAGCTCAAATGGCCGAAGGGACGCCGGGCAACATGACGGATCCCACTTCAGGCACCCGCAGCGAGAGCGGCTACGGCAAGCCGCCGCAAGCGGCCCGGTTTCAAAAAGGTCGGAGCGGTAATCCGCGGGGGCGACCTCGGGGAAGTAAAAGCGAAATCCCCTACGACAGCGTGCTTGGCCAGATGGTCACTATCCGTGAGGATGGCCGCGAGCGGCGGGTGACTGCCGCCGAAGCATTCCTGCTTCAACTCATCCAGAAGGGCCTTGCGGGCGACAGCGCAGCGGCCCGCGCCTCCATGGCTGCTATTGAAGAGGCGCGAGGGCAACGACCAAATGGCGGCGAGTCACCTTTGGTTATTCGGATTATTTCCGTGGGAATGGGGATTGGTTGCGTCCTTCGCGACCTAGGCCTTGGCATCAAGACCAACCCCCTCAATAAATCCAGGGTGAAGTGGTGGTTGAAGCCATGGCTCGTCGAGGCCGCGCTGGCTCGGCTTGGCGATCGCAGACTGACGCCCGCAGAGCAACGTGAGGTTTGGAATGCCACGAGGAAGCCAGAGTCAGTTGCTTGGCCAAGCGGGTGGACTGAGCGCGGCTAAAGTCTGCTTTGTCGGACGATCCGGGCAGTCTCCTGGCAGCTAAATCGAGCAAGGGATGCTACTCAGCAAGCTCTCATTGCAATCAAAACAGGCGAGAGATCAAATGAGCGTAGAAGAGGCCGCAGCACTTTTCGTCCCGCATGTTTTGGAAAGAAGAGCAACATTCGCCAAAGGGAAGCGTCTCGTTCATTATACAACCGCTGAGGCGCTACGAGCAGAGGCAGGCAGCGCCCGTCTTACGGAGCAAATCAATGCAACCGCCGCATTTCAACAGAGCAACTGGCGGAAGAATTGACCAGCAAGCCCGTTTTGCGAGGGGCGCAAAGCGCATACGAAAGATACTTGGTCGCATAGCGTCCGGGTTCCAGCCCGAGTGCTGCGATACGGCGATGCTGTTTAGCGACCCGATTGCGGACAATAGCACCCAGACTTTGCCCTGCTCCCTATTTAGATTTTTATTTGGATCGACTCGGGCTGGAGACGGGCTAAAGATTTAGGCTGTCTCTCTGCCCCTAAAAACTGAGGCTTATTTCATGCCAGCCGCAAAGGATTGCCCGCCTAACGAAGCTGAACGCATGGCAGCAGTTCGGCGGTATGACATTCTCGACAGTCCGCCCGATGGGGCGTTCGACCGTATCACGGCGTTGGCCGCTCGCCGGTTCGGGGCTCCGATTGCAATCATCAGCATCGTCGATGAGGACCGCATCTGGTTCAAGTCGCATCACGGCCTGCCCGTTGAGCAAATCGATCGCGAGCCGGGGCTTTGTGCGTCTGCCATCCTCGGCGACACCCCCTATCTGATCGAAGATGCGCGGCGTGATCCTCGTTCGTTGGCGAACCCGCTCGTCGCAGGAGACTTTGGGCTAAGATTCTATGCCGCAGTTCCGCTCACAACGAGTGACGGTCACAACCTTGGCACATTGTGCGTGATCGACAAGGAACCCCGCGCGATCAAAGAGGAGCAGATCGAAGATTTGAAAGACTTGGCCTCGATCGTGATGGACCAGCTTGAGCTTGGCCTCTCGTCCCGGCAAGCGGTGGGCAAGGCCAATTTGATGGCCAGGGAGATTGATCACCGGGTGATGAACAGCCTTCAATTCGTTTCGGGCTTGCTGGCGATGCAAAGCCGAGCGCCCGATGTTGGCGAGGCCGCCGCACACCTCAAGCTGGCCGCTAATCGCGTTGCAGCCGTAGCGCAGGTTCATCGTCACTTTTATGCGGATGCGGCGCAGGAAGTCCTGTGCGTCGCGTACCTGCGGCGCTTGTGCGACGACCTCGCGGCCATACTCGGCCGGGAAATAGTCGTTGAGGGGGACGAGGAGATGGTTCCAGCAGACTCAATTCAGCCAATCGGCCTCATCACCAACGAGTTGGTGACCAATGCCGCGAAGCATGGAGCCGGCAAGATCGATGTGACATTCCACGTGTCGGACATGAATAAGCTAATCGTGTGCGATGAAGGAAACGGCTTGATTGACGGCTTTGATCCGCACCGCGCTACCGCAGGGCTCGGCATGCGGGTAATCACCGCCCTGGTTAAACAGCTCCGGGGCACGCTGGACGCTGGCCCCCGGACGGATGGCGACGGAGCTTGCTTTACTGTTCAATTCCCCCGCAGCAGCTAACGTCCGCAAGCAGTTCCCCCAAGCGGCTTGCGTTTGCCAAGCGATTTGACGGATGCGGAATGGGCGGTTCTGGAGCCGCTATTTCCGGCGCGTTCACACCGTGGCCGCCCGCCGCTGTGGAGCTATCCGCAGATCGTCGAAGCTCAACTCTATCTGCTACGCGGGGGCCTTCCATGGCGGATGCTGCCACCCGATCTGTTCCCGCCGATGACCACGGTGCAGCATTACTTTTACCGCTGGCGCGACATGGGATTGTGGCGCTCGATCAATCACACGCTGCTCATGGCGGCGCGTGAAGCAGCGGGACTTGAGGCATCGCCCAGTGCCGGGGTGATCGACAGCCAGAGCGTCAAAACGACGGAAAGTGGCGGGCCTTAGGGCTATGACGCAGGCAAGAAGATCAAGGGCAGGAAGCGCCACATCGTCACCGATACCCAGGGCTTCCTTGTCGGTGCCGTGGCCCACACCGCCGATATCCAAGATCGCGACGGCGCACCCGATGTGCTCGCCAGCATCCGCCACAGCTTCCCGTGGCTGCGCCATGTCTTCGCAGATGGTGGCTATGCTGGTGACAAACTCCGCGCGGCCCTGACCAAAATCGGCAAGTTGACGCTTGAGATCATTAAGCGATCTGACCGGGCAAAGGGCTTTGAACTCTTGCCCCGACGATGGGTCGTCGAGCGCACCTTCGCATGGCTGGGACGTAATCGCCGCCTCGCCAAGGACTTCGAACGAACCATCGAAAGCGCCACCGCATGGCTCTATCTCGCCTCGATCCAGCTTATGAAACGCAGAATCGCAAGCACATGAAATCAATGCAAATAATTATGAGTCAGACTCTAAGACCTGCACCAAAGACCACCTTTCAATCCCCTTTGCCAGAAAGTAGGAAGATGTTGGAAGGATGTTCGTATGCAAAAAATAATCGTAAGCGCGTGGGATTTCGTCTTCAATCATGAGGTGAGCCCGCTTCGACATATCCCTGACATCAATGTAAGGCACATGACACTACAAGTTTTGGGCTGGATGTGGGCGATCTCCTTTGCCATTGCGATCGGTAGCTACACCGTGCTGGCAGTGAGCTTGGTCGGTCACATTGTTTTGATTGGCGCACTGGCGATTACTGTTGCGACCTACACGACCGCGACTGTTCGCCCCAAAACCTTCCTGGCTGCATCCGGACGCCGTGGCGATGGGGAGCACCTGTAAGGCATCCATTCGCTGACAGCGGTACCGCCTTGCGGGGTCGGCATCGTCGCCGAGTTGATGCTGCATCGCCATTTGCCAGATTGGTTAGCCAGCTTTGTGGCGAGACTTCGATCCGTTTTCTGACCTGATTTGTTCTCCTATTGTATTGGAAAATTGCTAGCGTTACCTCAACGTTTTGAGGCAAAAATCCCGGCCACGAACCAAATGCTGGTTAGTTTGACAGTCCCATCACGCGCGGTACTCCGAAGTACTGTCAAAGGGACCGAGTATCTTTTAAGGCTCTTCGTTGACACGACACTTGGCAATGAGGAACGGCCAATCATGACCGCGAACGCTCTGTTTTCTCCCTTCGCCCACAAATCGCTGACGCTCAAGAATCGCATTGTGATGGCGCCGATGACCCGGTCGCACTCACCCGATGGCGTGCCGACAGCAGAAGTGGCGGCCTATTACCGGCGGCGCGCGGCTGCCGACGTAGGCCTCATTGTGTCCGAGGGGACAGGAGTCAATCGGCCGGCATCACTAAACGATCCCAACGTGCCTCGGTTTCACGGCCAAGCGGAGCTCGCCGGCTGGCAGAAAGTCATTGACGAGGTTCATTCTGTCGGGGGAGTGATGGCGCCACAACTTTGGCACGTGGGGGCGGTCAAGACGCGTCACGACAGCTGGTCGCCCCCCGGCCCTTATGACAGCCCGTCCGGTCTATCGCGCCCGGGTAAGCAATTGGGCCAAGGTATGGCCGACCACGAGGTCGCAGACGCGATCTCTGCCTTTGCCCAAGCTGCGGCGGACGCCAAGCGGCTGGGTTTTGAAGCGGTCGAACTCCACGGAGCGCACGGCTATTTGATCGACCAATTCTTTTGGGAGGGCACCAACGAGCGCGACGCCCCCTTCGGCGGCTCCTCCCTTGTCGAGCGCTCGAAGTTCGCGGCGGAGATACTCAAGGCAACACGCGAGGCTGTTGGCCCGGATTACCCCATCATCATCCGCATCAGCCAGTGGAAGCAGCAGGATTACGAAGTTCGTATGGCGCAGACGCCTGCTGAGCTGCAGGCTTGGCTGGGAACACTAGTGGATGCTGGTGCGGACATATTGCACTGTTCTCAGCGGCGCTTCTGGGAACCCGAGTTTGAGGGCGATGGGTCAGATTTGAACTTCGCTGGGTGGGCGAAGAAATTGACCGGTCAGCCAACGATCACCGTCGGTTCGGTCGGTCTGTCGGGCGAATTCATTGCTGCCTTCGGTGGTGAGGGATCGGAGCCGGCGTCTCTTGACGAACTGTTGCGACGGCTGGATCGCGGCGACTTCGATTTGGTCGGTGTTGGCCGAGCGTTGCTGCAGGACCCTCTCTGGGCGACAAAGGTCAAGGAAGGCCGGACTACCGAGCTACAGCCATTCAGGCGCGAAGCCCTCGCGACTCTTAGTTGAGGAAGAATTCATGAAATATCGGAAGCTTGGCGACAGCAATCTCGAAGTCTCGGAAATTTCGCTCGGGTCCTGGCTCACCTACGGGGTCGGTGTCGAGGCGGACCAGACCCGCGCATGTCTCGACCGTGCGTTCGATCTCGGGATCAACTTCATCGATACCGCCAACGCTTATGGTCGGGGCAAGGCGGAAACAGTGCTCGGCGAGATGCTCGCCGGGCGTGCTAGAAATTCTTACGTACTGGCGACCAAGGTCTTCGTGCCGATGAGTGACACCGACAAAGGCCTGTCGCGCGCTCAGATCTTGAAGCAGATCGATGGGTCGCTGCAGCGTCTGCGGACCGACTATGTCGATCTTTACCAGTGCCATCGCTACGATCCTGAAACACCGCTGGAGGAGACAATGGAAGCTCTGACCGACATCGTGCGGCAGGGTAAGGTTCGCTATATCGGGTTCAGCGAATGGTCGCCGAAAAATATCGAGGATGCCCTTGCGCTGCTGGGAGTGGAGCAGTTCGTATCCAGCCAACCGCAATATTCGCTACTGCACCGGCGTCCGGAGGCGAAGGTCATTCCGCTATGCGCGTCAAACGGTATTTCGCAGATCGTCTGGTCTCCGCTGGCCCAAGGCGTTTTGTCGGGCAAATATGCCCCGGGTGAAGCGTTGCCGGAGGCGACTCGGGCGACTAGCGACGAGATGGGTAAGATGATGCAGAATTGGCTGCGACCGGAAATCCTTGAAACGGTGCAGAAGCTCAAGCCGATCGCGCACGAGGCTGGCTGCACCATGTCGCAATTTGCCTTGGCGTGGATACTCCGCGAGCCGAACGTAGCATCGGCAATCGTGGGTGCCAGCCGCCCCGAGCAACTCGACGAGAATGCCGGGGCGTCAGGCATCAATGTCGATCCGGAGCTGTTCGCACGCGCTGAGGCCATCGTCGCTGGGGTTTGACGCTCGAAAGGGCGATGGCTTATCCATTGGTTGTTTGGCTGCTTTCCTCGCCTGAGTTCCTCAAGCCAGCCAGTCCGGTAACGGCCCACGCATGGCCACTCCTGTGCCGCAGCAAAAGCGTGTTGGTGTCAGAAGTTAGCAGCTCACGCTACCGGGATCGCCCCTCGGGCTGCAATACCTGTTCCTGAGTGATTTCGCGAGTGCGCTGGGCTTGCTGGTTCCGCACCTGGATGACGGCGATCTTGTCACCGTTGGCGATGCGGATCGCAACCTCTTGGCGTCTGGCCTCTACCTCTTTTGATGCCTTGTCACCCGCCTACGACCTGAATCCGATGCCGGTAGACGTGAAAGCGCGCGTCTTGAGCCTCGCCATCGACGAGGCCGACGATACCGCCTCGGTTGATGTGGCATTCAGGATGGCGCGTCAGTGCGGGTTGAAGCAGCCTGCGGCCCGAGAAATCGTCGGGGAAGTCCAAACCGCTGTCGCACAGTGGCGCAACTGCGCTGCGTCCTATGGACTCAACGCCCGCGACATGGCGCGTATGGCCTCCGCATTTGAACATGATGGGGCTGAGGGCCTATGAAAGAGACATGTATCTGGATGCGCGGCACCGTTTTTAACGCATTCGACTAACGCATATTTTGGCATCTAGGAGATTTAATCATGATATTACCGGATGATATCTGATAAACGCCGGGGACTTAAACTCCCCTGAGCCTTGCTCGTGTGGGTTCGAGTCCCACCGTCCGCACCAGCGCTCCTGTTTCGTCATTGCGAGCCAAGCGAAGCAATCCAGAGCGTCGCGCGCTTGGCTCTGGATTGCGTCGTCGCTGCGCTCCTCGCCATGACAATAGAAGACGGTATCATGCCGTTCCTGCCGCAAATTCCGCCTCCGCGTTAACCACTGATTAGGCAATTTCCTTCACTCCTGACTGCCGAGATCAGGTGGGGGCGAAATGACCATTGCGGGCTTCTCCGGTGCCGGGAAAACGGCGCAGAACCGGGACAAAACTGTCGACGTTGCGATCATCGGCGCCGGGCCGGCCGGGCTGACCGCCGGCTACCTGCTGACCAGGGCGGGCCTCAGCGTCGCGATTATCGAGCAGGACCAGACCTATGTCGGCGGCATCAGCCGCACGGTCGAGCACGAGGGCTACCGCTTCGGTATCGGCGGGCACCGGTTCTTTTCGAAGAGCCAACAAGTGGTCGATCTGTGGAACGAGATCCTGCCTGACGATTTCATCCAGCGCCCGCGGATGAGCCGGATCTACTACGAGGGCAAATTCTATTCCTACCCCTTGCGCGCCTTCGAAGCGCTGTGGAACCTGGGGATCGTGCGCAGCACGCTGTGCATGGTCAGCTTCGCCAAGGCGCAGGTTTTCCCGAACAAGCAAGTCAAGAGCTTCGAGGACTGGACCGTCAACCAGTTCGGCCACAAATTATATTCGATTTTCTTCAAGACCTACACCGAGAAGGTCTGGGGCATGCCGTGTGACGAGATGAGCGCCGACTGGGCCGCGCAGCGGATCAAAGGGCTGTCGCTGTGGAGCGCGGTGGTCGATGGGCTGAAACGCAGCCTGGGCCTCAACAAGCGGCCCAATGACGGGATGCAGACCAAGACGCTGCTCGAAACCTTCCGCTATCCGCGGCTCGGCCCGGGGATGATGTGGGACGCCGCGCGCGACAAGATCCTGGCCACCGGCAAGGGCGAAGTGTTGATGGGCCACGCGCTCAAGCAGCTCGCCAGCGATGGTAACGGCGGCTGGCGCATGACGGCGAGCCACGACGGCGGCGAAGTCACCGTCCGCGCCCGCCACGCCATCAGCTCGGCACCGCTGCGCGATCTGGCCACGCGGCTCCACCCGCTGCCGCAGACCAGCCTGGCCGCCAAGCAAGTGCGCTACCGCGATTTCCTTACCGTCGCGCTCAAGATTCGCGCGGACGACCTGTTTCCCGACAACTGGATTTATATCCACGACAGCAAGGTCAAGGTCGGCCGGATCCAGAACTTCCGCTCGTGGTCGCCCGAAATGGTCCCCGAGGAAGGCGTTGCCTGCGTCGGCCTTGAATACTTCTGCTTCGCCGGTGACGGGCTGTGGTCGATGGCTGATGCCGACCTGATCGAACTCGCCACGCGCGAAACCGCAATTCTTGGCCTCGTTTCGGCCGAGCAGGTGATCGGCGGCGTGGTGGTGCGGCAGGAAAAGGCCTATCCGGTGTACGACGAGGATTACGCCAAACATGTCAGCGAGCTGCGCGAGGAACTCGAGGGCCGGCACCCGACCTTGCACATGGTCGGGCGCAATGGGATGCACCGCTACAACAACCAGGATCACGCGATGATGACCGCGATGCTGACGGTGGAGAACATCAAGGCCGAAGCGCGGGTTTACGACGTGTGGTGCGTCAACGAAGACGCCGAATACCACGAAGCCGGCGACGAAGGCGCGGTTGCGACCCTGGCCCCCAGTGCCGACCAGGCTGCTGCATTGGCCTCGGTGCGCGAAGTGCCCGAGCGGGTGGTGTCGGCGCGGCAGCGCGACGCGGCCTGATCATGGCGGCGCTGGCAACCCAACTGGCCACGCTGCGGCAAGTCTTGCTGGTGCGCTACCTGGGTGCCAGCGTAATCGCGCTGGGCTGCGACTTCGCCTGCTTCCTCGTCCTGCTCGAGCTCGGGTTGACCCCCGCGCCCGCCTCGGCGTTGGGTTACGGGTTGGGCATCGCGGTGCACTGGCTGGTCTCGAGCCGTAAGGTGTTTACAGGTAGTGTGGCGCGGCAGGGACCGGCGCGGACCCGCCAGAAGGCCCTGTTCGTCGGCTCGGCCCTGGTCGGTCTTGCGGTGACCACCGGCGTCGTTGCTGCGGCGAGCGGTCTGGGTCTCGATCCGCGGCTCGCCAAGCTGGTCGCAGTGGCTGCGAGCTTCACCGTGACCTGGCTGCTGCGCGACAGCGTGGTGTTCCGCAAGGCCCCTGCGGCACAGTGACCCCTGCGGTTGCCAACCGCCGAAGTGCGCTGGGCGCGGTGCTGCTCGGCTGGACGGTGATCGCGCTGATCGCGGTGCTGCGCGATTGGCACCTGATCACCGTGCTGCACTTCTCCGATCCCGACGATGTGCTGCGAATGGTTCAGGTCCGTGATCTATTGGCCGGGCAAAACTGGTACGATCTCCATCAATACCGCATCGCCCCGCCCCAAGGGGTGGTGATGCACTGGTCACGGCTGGTCGATGCGCCGCTCGCGGCGGTGATCTTGCTGCTGCGCCCGCTGCTCGGCGAAGCGCGCGCCGAAGTGGCCGCGGTGGTGGTGGTGCCGCTGTTCACTTTGCTCGCCGCGATGCTGTGCATTGCCCGGCTGGTCGCGCGCCAGCTGGGCGGCAATCTGGTGCTGATCGCCAGCCTGCTGATGATGCTGATGCTGCCCGCGATGATGCAGTTCGAACCGCTGCGGATCGATCATCACGGCTGGCAGATCGTTGCGGTCGTGGCTGCGCTTAACGCGCTCTTGGTCAGGACCCCGCGCGGCGCGGCTCTGGTCGGCGGGCTGGCGCTCGCTTTCGGCATGTCGGTGAGCCTTGAGCTGTTGCCATTCGCAGGATTGCTTGGCGGCCTGTTCGCGCTGCGCTGGTGGCGCGATCCTGCAGCATGGTGCTGGTTGGTGCTCTATCTCGACGTGCTTGTGCTTGGGTGTGCCGCGTTCTTCGCGTTGACCCGGGGGCCAGGCGATCTGACCAATTATTGTGACGCAGTTTCACCAGCTTACCTTGCAGGGCTGAGCGTGATCGCGCTCTGCGTCCACGGTCTGGCGCTGCGCCCGGCAATGCCACGCTGGTGGCTGCTGGCCGGGCTGGGGCTGGCGGCGCTGGCCGGCATTGCGCTGTTCCTGACCATCGCCCCGACTTGCAGCACCGGCCCGTTCGCGCGGCTCGATCCGCTGGTCCGCGCGTTCTGGTTCGACAACGTCAAGGAAGGCATGCCGGTCTGGCGCCAGGATTGGTCGGTGTTGCTCCAGATGACCGTGCCGCCGCTCGCTGGCCTTGGTGCCGCGATCGTGCTGGCGCGGCGCGAGAGCGGGCGCTTCTGGCAGGAATTCGCGCTGATGCTGGGTGGGGCAATCCTGATTGCGCTGGCGGTGTCGCGGTTTTCGTCGGTCAGCTCGGCGATGGCAATCGTCCCGCTGGTCTGGCTGGTGCGCCGCTTCGCGCAGCTGCTGTCCGAGCGCCGCAGTCTGGTGCAAAAGCTTTTCCTGGGCGTGCTTCTGACAGCCGTGCTGCTCCCCGGATTGCTGCTCGACATCGCCAGCCGCAGCTATGATAAAATCAACCCTCCGGCACCACCAGTCGCATCTGCGCAAGCGCCGACCGCCGAGGTCAACGGCGCCTGCTCACAGCCCGGCTCGCTGACGGCGCTGGCTCGCCAGCCGCAGGGCAACGTCATGGCGCAGCTCGATTTCGGGCCGTTCATCCTGCTTCACACGCCGCACATGGTGCTTGCCACCCCGCACCACCGCGCTGCGCCGGCCATGCACGATTCGATTGCGGCGTTTCTAGCTGCACCCAATGCAGCACAGATCCTGATCGAGCGCCGCCACGTCGACTATGTGCTGATTTGTCCTGATCTGGTCGAGACGCAGATGTATCAGGATCGCGCGCCAGCGGGTCTCGCAGCGCAGTTGCTGGCCGGGCATCGGGTCACTTGGCTCGAACCGGTCGATCTGGGTCCCGCGGGCGGGACGATGCGGTTGTGGCGCGTTAAACCTCAGCCAGGCCGGAACAGCATCGCGTCGCCGTCCATGCAGTAACGCTTGCCGGTCGGCTTGGGGCCATCATTGAACACGTGTCCCAGATGACCCCCGCACTTGGTGCAATGCACTTCGGTGCGCGGGTAGCCGGCATCCCAATTGCTGCGGGTCGCGATTCCGCCGGGCAGCGGCTGCCAGAAGCTGGGCCAGCCGGTGCCGCTGTCATACTTGGTCGCGCTTGAATAAAGCGCGTTGCCGTCCGCCGCGCAGACAAAAGTGCCCTTGCGGTGCTCGTTCAGCAGTGCCGAGGTGAACGGCCGCTCGGTCCCGTTCTGGCGCAGAATGAAGAATTGCTTGGGGGTGAGCCGCTTCTTCCATTCGGCGTCGGTGAAGCGCACCGGGTAGGTCTTGGCATCGGCCCGGCCGCTGCCGCAGGCGGCGAGCAGCGCGCTGGCGGTCCCGGCGGCGAACAGGCGCATGATGGAACGGCGACTGGTTGCAGCTGTCATGGCAAACTCCTCGGGCGGCACGGACCGGCCTGCCCTCTGTCCTGTAGTACGTTTGTCAGCCACCAAAGGTTGCAGGCCTGCTCAGAACTTTTCGAGCGTCACGTCCATGCGGCGGAAGCCGTGGACGAAGTTCGCGCGCACCCGTTCCACCTTGCCGGTGACGTTTACCCGCATTCGCCGCGCGTGCATTTCCTCGAGCAGGATCTTGAGTTGCAACTCGGCAAGCCGCGCTCCGACGCAGCGGTGGATGCCATAGCCGAACGCCAGATTGCGCCGGGCATTGCCACGGCGCAGATCGATCCGGTCGGGATCGGTGAACACGTCTTCGTCGCGATTGGCCGAGATGTACCACAGGATCAGCTTGTCGCCGGCCTTGATCTGGTGCCCGAACAGGTCGGCATCGGCGGTCGCGGTGCGGCGCATATGCGCCAGCGGGGTCTGGAAGCGGATGCATTCCTGCACGGCATTGGGGATCACCGAGGGATCGCTTTCGAAAATCGCGCGCTGCTCGGGGAAGGAGTCCAGCCCGTGGATGATCCCCGACATGGTGTTGCGGGTGGTATCGTTGCCGCCGACGATCAGCAGGATCAGGTTGCCCATGAATTCCTGCGGGCTCATCTGGCTCATCGCGTCGGAATGGATCATCATCGAGATGAGGTCGCGGCTCGGCTCCTTGCCCATCCGCTCGACCCACAGGCGCTGAAAATACTGCGCCATTTCACTCAGGATTTCGTGGCGGGTGTCGCCCAGTTCGCGCGCCAGGCTCATTTCGACATCGCCGGCCCAGTCCGACCAGAAAGTCAGCAGGTGGCGGTCCTCCCACGGGAAGCCGAACAGGATCGCGAGCATCCCGGTGGTGAGCTCGATCGAAACCTTGTCGACCCAGTCGAATTCTTCGCCGTAGGGCAGGCTGTCGAGCACTGCGGCGGTGCGCATGCGGACCTCGGTGGACAGGTATTCGATCTCGGCGGGGGTGAACGCCGGGGCGACGGTCCGGCGCTGGCCGGTGTGTTCGGGCCGGTCCATCGCGATAAACATCGGCAGGCGGCGTTCCTCGATCATCTCCGGGGTCACATCCGCCGGCGGCTCGCCGATCGTGATCCCGCCGTTGCGCCAAGATGAGGAATAAAGCTCGGGCAGCGCCTCGACATGCTGGATGGTCTTGACCGTGGTGACGTTCCAGTAATCGCCATAGGGGCTGCCGGTCACCTTGTTGATCGGGGCTTTGGCGCGCATTTCGGCAAAGATCGGCTGCCAGCGGTCTTCGACATAAATGTCCGAGCGCGACACGTCCCACGGATGAGTGTGCGCGGGCAGGTCGTGGCCGTGTTCGCGCAGCCAGCCTTCGAACGCCTTGGTCGCGCTGGGCGCGGTGCGGTAGGTGAACTTTTCGGGTGCGCTTGCCTTGGTAGCCATTGCTCGGTTCTCTCCCGCCGCCGCACTTCGAAATTGCGTTTCGACAAGGGACTTATCCCGCCTCGCTTACCCAAATGTCAATAGCGGCTCGGCGAACAGCATCGGCTGTGGGTCAAGCGCTGGCGCTGGCCGCAGGCGCGGCGCTGCGTTGCCAGAACCGGCGCCTTTTGCTGCGCTGCGGGCCGCTTTGCATCACCCGTTTGCGGAACAGCGCTGCGCCCAGCCTGATCAACACCGAGACGCAAACCAGCTGCCAGGCAATCGCGAGCAGATGCGGCCACAGCGCCCCGTCTTGCGCGGCGCGCGCGAGCATTGTGAACGGCGATGAGAAGGGCATGATCATCGCCGCTTTTTCGATCAAGCTGCCGGGTTGCGCAGTCGCAAAGCTGGCGAAGAAGAAGTTGAGCAGCTGCAGCATCGTCACCGGCATCGACAGCGTTTGCACCTCGCGCACCGTGCTCGCCAACGACCCGATCGCGAGGAATACCGAGCCGAGCAGCAGATAACCCATCGAGAAATAAACCACCCCGAGCGCGAAGAACATGGGCCAGCCGACCGCCGGCGCGGGATACTCGCCAAGGCTGTGCCCGGTGGTCAGCCACACCGTCGACCCGGCCATCGCCCAGACCGAAATCCCGACCATCGACACCGCCAGCATCGCGAACAGCTTGCCCAGGAACACCGCATCCATCGGGATGGCGGCGGCGAGCACTTCGATGATTTTGTTGCCTTTTTCCTCGACTAGATTGGACAAGACCATGCCCGCCAAGAGCATTGTCAGCATGAACAGCAGGCCTTGACCAATTTGTGCGGTTCCGGCGCGGCTGCGAGTCTGGTCGGCACGAGTCGCCGTGGCGACCCCGGCCAGCTCGACCTCGGGATAGATCACCGGCGATTTTCCCAGCGCCTGCGCGGCGAGCAACCCGACCCGGCCCTGCCAGCTTGAGATGCGCTCGGCCGATCCGGTTAGCACCGGGTGCTGCGGCGTGCCGGTTACAATCGCCGCCAGATTGGCTTTGCTGTTTTTGAGCGTCGCCGCCGGATCGATCGTTTCGCCGGGGGCGAGCTGCTTGACGACGACCAGTTCCGGCATGTTGGGACCAAGCTGTTCGGTCAATGTTTGCTGCGCCCTGAGCATGAGCCGTGTGTCGTGCTGACTCATCGCCACACCCAGCAGCGGTTGCTGCGCGCTTTCCTGGACTTTCATCCCAATCCCGCCAGCAACCCCCGTGACCAGCGCGAGGAACAGCGGACCGATAAGAAAGAACAGGAAACTGCGCGAAAACAGGATCGCGACGAAATCGCGCCGCGCCACCACGTAAGCTGCGGCGAGGATCGAGAGGCGTCCGGTGGGGCGATTGGGCAGATCCATCAGCTCGGCTCCTCGGGGTTTTCCTCAAGTGCGCGGGCGGCCGCCTCACCGGCAATCGCCACAAACGCATCGTGCAGCCCGGCGCGCTCGATCGACAGCGAGAGGATCCCCGCTTCGCCCTCGATCAGCGCGCGCAGCAAGGGCTCGATCCCGCTATCGGGCAGCGAGAACAACCAGAACTGGCCTTCGTGCCGTGCATCGGCGGGCAGTGCGGCGCGCCACGGCCCATCGGCCTTGCGGGTTTCCAGCCGGACTTGCGGGCGAATCCGGTCGCGCGCGACATCGACCGGCCCGGCGAACGGGACTTTGCCCCCGGCGATGATCGCCACTTCGTCGCACAGCCGTTCGGCATGCGCGATCACATGGGTCGAGAAAATCACCGTGGTGCCTTTGGCCGCGAGGCTGCGGATCGTCTTTTCCAGCTTGCCCTGGTTGAGCGCGTCGAGTCCCGAAAACGGCTCGTCGAACACCACCAGCCGGGGATTGTGGACCAGGGTGCCAAGCAACTGGACCTGCTGCGCCATGCCCTTGGACAGCTGGCGGATGGTGCGGTCGATCGCATAGCCCAGACCATGTTCTTCGAGCAGCGCCTTGCCGCGCGCGCGTCCCTCCTTGAGCGGCAGTCCGCGCAATGCGCCCAGAAACGCAATCGCCTCATAGGCCTTCATCGAGGGGTAGAGCCCGCGCTCTTCGGGCAGGTAGCCGATCGCGTGGGCGACTTCGTGCGGACGATCATGTCCGAGCACGCGGCGGATTCCGCTGTCGGGATCGATGATCCCCAGCAGCATCCGCAGCGTGGTGGTCTTGCCCGCGCCGTTGGGGCCGAGGATGCCGTAGATCGACCCTTGCGGAACCGTCAGGTCGACGCCATCGACCGCGGTGAAGCCATCGAACCGTTTGACCAGGCCCCTCGCTTCGATTGCCAAGGGCGCCTCAATCGCCAGCGGCTCGTTAAGCGCTGCTGGCGCGTTGCTCGGCATCTGCCATTCCCCTAGCTTCATGTCTGCGGCGTTATGGCGCGCCAGTGAACAGGAGCAACAGGAAGTTTGGTTAATCCCGCTGAAATCGACAGCTTAAAGCATGATCTGGCAGCCGAAGCCGCGCGGCTGGGGTTTGCCGCGTGCGGAATTGCGCCCGCCGAGGAAGACGCGCTGGCGGCGCAGCGGCTCGAACAGTGGCTCGGCGATGGGCAGCACGGCGACATGGCGTGGATGGCCGCGCGGGCGCATCACCGGCGCAGTCCGCAAGGGCTGTGGCCCGATGCGCGCAGCGTGATTGCCTTGGGGATGAGCTATGCCCCGGCGCACGATCCGCTGGCCTTGGCAGGTGACGGCGAGCGCGCGCGGATCTCGGTCTATGCCCAGGGCAAGGACTACCATGACGTCGTCAAAAAGGCCTTGAAGGCGCTGGCCCGTTGGCTGGTGGCGGAAAGCACCAAGCGCGGTCTGGGCGAGGCAGGCGTCAAGGTCTTCGTCGATACTGCGCCGGTGATGGAAAAGCCGCTGGGCCAGGCCGCAGGGCTCGGCTGGCAGGGCAAGCACACCAACCTGGTCAGCCGCGACCATGGCTCATGGTTGTTCCTCGGCGCGATTTACACCACCCTGGGATTTGCCCCCGACGAGGCCGAGGCGGATCATTGCGGGACGTGCAATGCCTGCCAGACGGCTTGCCCGACCGATGCCTTCCCCGCGCCTTACCAGCTCGATGCGCGGCGCTGCATCTCCTATCTGACGATCGAGCTGAAGGGTCCGGTTCCGCTCGAATTCCGCAAAGCGCTGGGTAACCGCATCTATGGCTGCGACGATTGCCTCGCGGTCTGTCCGTGGAACAAGTTTGCGAGCGACGCTGCGGCAATGCGCGCCTTCGTGCCGCGCGCCGAACTGGTCGCGCCCAAGCTCGCCGAACTGTTGACGCTCGACGATACCGGTTTTCGCGCCCTGTTCTCAGGCTCCCCGATCAAGCGCATCGGCCGCGACCGCTTCATCCGCAACTGCCTTTATGCTGCCGGGAACAGCGGCGATCCGGGGTTGATCGGACCGGTTGATGCGCTCTTGGCCGATCCCGATCCTGTCGTCGCGGACGCAGCGCGGTGGGCCAAGGCGGAATTGGTTCACGCAGAGCCCGCAGAGGAAAAAGAACGCAGAGGCGCAGAGGGGTAGGGTCAGCCGCAGGCTGCTCAAAAGATCATGGGGTAGCGTTTGCCGCAGCGCAGGAATTGCCAGCGGCTGCGCCGCGAGCGCACACCTCTGCGCCTCCATTGCTTCTCTGCGCCCTCTGCGTGAACCCTCTTTCCTACATCGCCCCATTCAGTCACACTGCGATTGCGAGCGTCCGGTCCGGGTCTTTGAATCAGCACAGCACCGCATCTGACAGGCAACTCAGCCAGTTTGCAGCAAGGTCGTTTTGGTGTGACCTTCGTGTGACCTTTGGCTCTAACGCGCCAACAAATTGCGCGCCTGGCTGGCGATCTGCGCGAGCATGGCCGGGGTCACCGGCATCGCGGTCTGCGCGCGCGCGATCACGGTGCGGAACTGGGCAATGGCCGGAGCCTGCGCTGCCGCCCAGCGCTCGACCGCTGCCGCTGCGGCGCCCTGCTTGCCGCCGTTGCGGCGCAGGAAATCGAGCCGCATCTGCTGGAAATCGCGCGCCAGGCCGTTGACCAGCAGGCGCTCCCACGGGTCCGACGGGCTCATCCGCGCAGCGGTCTGCTGGGCCCAATCGAGCCCGAGCCGCGCGCCAAGGTCGCTGAACGCGGCGGTCAGAGTGCGCGCCCCGATGCCG
The DNA here is from genome assembly GCA_025359425.1 of Sphingomonadaceae bacterium. Lineage (GTDB taxonomy): Bacteria > Pseudomonadota > Alphaproteobacteria > Sphingomonadales > Sphingomonadaceae > Novosphingobium. Next base: position 39,982 of record JANYGC010000010.1, on the reverse strand, counting down.
TTCTCGCGCGCCAGCCGCGCGAGGCCGATCGCGCCGTCCATATCGAACAGCTTGGCCACCGCATCGCTCTGCTGCTTGGGCGCCCCGGCGCCAGTCAGCGCGGCTACCATCGCTTTCGATTGGGTTCGACCTTCGCCCGCGAGCAGGCTGTGGGTGTCGTGCGACAGCTCGCTCACCCCGGGTTCAAGCTCGCTAACCAGCTGCGAGGGCGTCAGCGTCCCGCCGCCGACCCGCAGCAGGTCGGCCATGTGATCGGCCAGGATCGAGGCCGCACGGCCGAACAGCAATATCCGTGCCTCCTCGCTCATCGGCTGGGTCTCGATCCCCTGCCAGATCGCCGCCATCCCGAGCAGGCGCTCGGCGGCGACGAAGGCTGCGGCAACCTGCGCCAGCGTCGCGCCTTCTTCTTCGGCGAGCTCGTAAGGATGGATCACGCCGAGCCGGTTGATCATCCGGTTGGTCAGCTTGGTCGCGATGATTTCGCGGCGCAGCCGGTGCGCCAGAATATCCGCTTCATACTTACCCCGCATCGGCCCCGGGAACGCCGCGAGCAATTCATCGGCCAGCCCCGGATCGTCGGGCAGCGCCGAGTCTTCGAGCGCTTCCTGCATTGCCAGTTTGGCGCACGACAGCAGCACCGCCAGCTCGGGCCGGGTCAGCCCGCGGCCGTCCGAAGCGCGGCGCAGCAGCACGTCGGCATCGGCCAGCCCCTCGGTCTGGCGATCGAGCTGGCCGAGTACCTCGAGCCGCTCGATCAGGTGCATCTGCGCGGGTACCGACTTGGCCCCGCCGGCCTGCGCGATCGACAGTGCCAGTGCTTGCAGCCGATTGTCTTCGAGCACCAGCGCGGCCACTTCATCGGTCATTTCGGCCAGCAATTTGACCCGTGCGGGCTCGGTCAGCCGCCCGGCGCGCTTGGCTCCGGCGAGCGCAATCTTGATGTTGACCTCGTTATCCGAGCAATCGACCCCGGCCGAATTGTCGATGAAGTCGGTGTTGATGCGGCCCCCCAAACCACCATTGGCGTTGAGCGCAAATTCGATCCGCCCGGCCTGGGTCGTGCCCAGGTTGGCGCCTTCGCCGATGACTTTGACCCGCAAGTCCGTGCCATCGATCCGCAGCGCGTCGTTGGCTGGATCGCCGACCACCGCGTTGTTCTCGCTGCTCGCCTTCACGTAAGTGCCGATTCCGCCGAACCACAAGAGGTCGGCCTCGGCCTTGAGGATCGCGGTGATCAGTCCGTCGGGGTCGATGCTCTCGACCTCGACCCCGAGCATCGCGCGCACCTCCGTCGAGAGCGGAATGTCTTTGAGGCTGCGCGCGAAGACTCCGCCGCCGGGCGAGATCAGACTCTTGTCGTAATCGTCCCAGCTCGACCGCGGCAAACCGAACATCCGCGCCCGCTCGGCATGCGACTTGTCCGCATCGGGCGCAGGATCGAGGAAGATGTGGCGGTGATCGAACGCGGCGACCAGTTCCAGCGAGCTGGAGAGCAGCATGCCGTTGCCGAACACGTCGCCCGACATGTCGCCGCAGCCGACCACGCGGATCGGATCACGTTGCACGTCGACCCCCATTTCGAGGAAATGCCGCTGGACCGAGAGCCACGCGCCCTTGGCGGTGATCCCCATCGCCTTGTGGTCGTAGCCTTTCGAGCCGCCGCTGGCGAACGCATCGTCGAGCCAGAAATCGTGGTCCTCGGCAATTGCGTTGGCAGTGTCGGAGAAGGTCGCGGTGCCCTTGTCGGCGGCGACTACGAAATAGGGGTCCTGCCCATCGCGGATCACCACGGCCTTGGGATGGACCACCTTGCCGCCGATGATATTGTCGGTGATCGACAGCAAAGTGCGGATGAACAGCTTGTAGCTGTCCTTGCCCTCGATCAGCCAGCCATCGCGGTCACGCACCGGATCGGGCAGCTGTTTGGGATAAAACCCGCCCTTGGCCCCGGTCGGCACGATCACTGCGTTCTTGACCCGCTGCGCTTTCATCAGGCCCAGCACTTCGGTGCGGAAGTCGTCGCGGCGGTCGGACCAGCGCAGCCCGCCGCGTGCCACCGGCCCCGCGCGGAGGTGAATGCCCTCGACCCGGCGCGAATAAACAAAGATCTCGCGCCACGGCAGCGGCTTGGGCAGCCCCGGGATCAGCGCCGAATCGAGCTTGAACGCCAGTGCCGCATCGCCCGCCGGGGCGAAAGCATTGGTCCGCAGCATCGCTTCGACCAGCGCGCGATAGAGCCGCAGCAAGCGGTCGTCGTTGATCGCCTGGACGCCGGCCAGTCCGGTGCGAATTGCCCGTTGCGCTTCGGTCTCGGCGGCTGCGCGGTCGCCGCTGAATTTGGGGTCGTGACGCGCGGTGAACAGCGCGATCAGACCGCGGGTCACCGATGGCGCGTGTTGCAGCGCATCGACCACCGTCGGAATGCCGAAATTCATCCCCGCCTGGCGCAGGTAACGGTACCATGCGCGCAGCCAGTTGGCTTCCTCGGCGCTAAGCCCGGCGGCGATAATCAGGCGGTTGAACGGATCGTCTTCGGCGTGGGCGTTGAGCACGTCGGCAATCGCCGCCTCGATCGGTTCGGCGCGGCCCAGCAAGTCGAGGCAATCGAGCCCGGCGGGTGCGGTCAAGGCAAAGTCGTGGATCGTGCCCAGTTTGCCGCCGTCGAGGTCGGTCGGGACATCCTCGATCACCTTGAAACCGAAGTTTTCGAGCGCCGGGACCGCGTCGGACAGCGCGATTGCGCCGCTGCGCTGGTAAAGTTTGAGCCTGAGGTCGCCGCTGCTCATCTCGTCCGAACACAGCAGCCGGGCACCGCGCCGCGGACCGTCCTCGCCTTCGTCGGCGAGCCGGCGCAGGCGGGCGATATCGGCCGCCGCTTCAGCTGCACCATAGGCACTGCGATAGGATTGCGGGAAGGCTTCGGCAAAGCGCATCGCGATGGCCGCCGCGCGCGAAGGGTCTTCGCTCGCCGCGATCTCGGCCTCGACCGCATCGGTCCAGCCGCGCACCATCGTTTGCAACTGGATGTCGAGCCGGGGCTCGTCGGGCTCGGGCGTGCCGTCGCGGATATCGAGCACATAGCGGATCAGTGCGAGGTTGTTGCCCTCGACCTGCAGACTCCAATCGAGCACCGGGGCACCTGCCGCATGGCTCAGCATGTCGGCAATCGCGAGACGGACGTTGGTCGACAAGGCATCGCGCGGCAGCCACACGAACGCGAACAAGTGGCGCTCGAGCGGGGCCTGAACCAGCGCCAGGCGCGGGCGCGGACGATCGACCAGGCTCATCATCGCGGTGGCGATGCGCTCGAGGTCGGCATCGGAAAAGCCGATCAGCAAATCGTGCGGCAGCGCGGTCAGCGCGTGGACCAGCGCCTTGCCGGCGTGGCCGTTGGGCGCAAAGCCGAACTTGGCCATCAGTTCGGCAAGTTGCGCACGCATCCGCGGGATCCGATCGGGCGCGGCGGCAAGCGCGGCGCTGGTCCAGACCCCGGCGTGAACCGACAGCGCGGTGACCTTGCCCTGTTCGACTTGCGGCACGAGGAACAGGTCGAGCGGGACGCGGCGGTGGACATTCGAAATCAGGTTGCTCTTGATGATCAGCGGCACCCGTCCGCCGCTTTTGACCTCGTTGTCGAACCAGGCAAATGCGCGGTCGAACGAAGCCGGGGCGAGCACCTGCTTGGCGCTCTTCTTGCAGATCCCCAGCGCGTCGGTTTGGCTGCCATCGCGCATCCGGGTGACATGGCCGAGCTGGGTCAGCATTCCGTCCTTGAACCAGCGCAGCAGCGCCGTGCCCTCGCCGCCGCCGAGCTGATCGGCATCACGGCCCATCGCTTCCTGCAACCGCGGCCAGTCGGCCACTGCCACTTTGACATCGGCCAGCGTCGCCGTCAGCGCCGATTCAAGCGCGCGCCGGACGCGGGCATCGCCGCGCTCGGTCTCGAGATAGATCATGCTCTCGCGCTTTTCACCGGCGATGTGCGGATCGAGCACCTCGACCAAGTGGCCCTCGCTGTCACGCTTCACCGCCATCACCGGGTGCAGCAACCGGTCGATCCCGAGTCCATGCGCGGCAATCGTCGCCGAGATCGAATCGACCAGAAACGGCATGTCGTCGTTAATCAGCGCGATCCGCATGAACCGGTCGCTGGCGCTGCCCGAAATCGATTCAATGACGATACTGGCTTGCCCTGGTTCGCGCGATGCAGCGCCGGCAAGAACAAAAGCGGCGGCCTGATCGAGGCCCTCCGGACTGAAACAAGGATCGCCCGGGAGCAACGAATCGGCCAGCTGGCAGGCGAGCGCTTTGCTCAATGCAGACTTCGAACTCATGGCCAGTTGCTCCTGCGGCGCAGCGCCTTCCGATGGCTGCGATGCCGTTTCCTGCGTGTTATATTATTGCTAACTAACGTAGCATTTATGCGCACTGTAGGAGCATGGATTGAGCAGTGCAACCACCTGGCCCTAAGGATTTGGGCCTAATTCAGCGCTTCCATCGTCAATTCGAGCGAGCGTTGCCGCGCCGCGGGATCGAAGGTCGCGCCCGAAACGATGATCTCGTCGGCGCGGGTGCGTTCCACAAATTGCGCAATCGACGAAGCCACCGTTGCCGGGCTGCCCACCGCGCTGACCTGCCGCATGTGCTCGAGCATCGCGAGCTGGCTCGGCGGCAGGCTCTGGCGGTAACCGGGAACCGGCGGCTGCAATTGCCCCGGAGTGCCGCTGCGCAGCGCAACAAAGCTCTGGTCGATCGACGAGGCGAGCAGCACCGCCTCCTCGTCGCTGCCCGCTGCGATGACGTTCATCGCCGCCATCACGTGCGGGCGTTCAAGCGCAGCGGAGGGGCGGAACTGGCGGCGATACAGTTCGAGCGCCTGATCGAGGGCATCGGGCGCGAAATGCGAGGCGAAGGCGTAAGGCAACCCCAGCGCGGCGGCGAGCTGCGCGCCGAACAGGCTGGAACCCAGAATCCACATTTCGACCGCCGCACCAAGGCCCGGCGTCGCGCGCAATGCCAGTTGCGGCTCGCCGGTGAACAGCGCGCGCAGTTCGACCACGTCCTGCGGGAAGTATTCCGACGCTCGCCCCAGATCCTTGCGCAGCGCCTGCGCGATCCGCATGTCGGCCCCCGGCGCGCGGCCGAGGCCAAGGTCGATCCGGCCCGGGTAGAGCGCATCGAGCGTACCGAACTGCTCGGCGATCACGAACGGGTTGTGGTTGGGCAGCATGATCCCGCCCGCGCCGATCCGGATGGTGCTGGTGGCTGCGCCGATATGCGCCAGCACCACCGAAGTTGCCCCGCCTGCAACCCCTGCCATGCCGTGATGCTCGGCGACCCAGAAGCGGTGGTAACCAGCCGCTTCGGCGGTCTGCGCCAGCGCGGCCGCATCGGCCAGCGCAGCGGCAGGGTTCCCGCCCGCGCGCACCGGGACGAGGTCAAGAACGGACAGTCGAGGTTGGCTGGGCGCAGTCACTTGGGCGGTGATGCGCGCGGCGGGCCCAGCTGGTCAAGGTAACCTTGCGCGGTCTTGGCAAATTGCGATCCGGGCGCGGCGACAAGCACCGACTGCCAGCTCTTCCGAGCCGACGCATCGCGGCCCGACTGGACCGCGATCACCCCGGCCTCGAGCCCGATCTCGGGATCGACCGGCATCAGCGCGGCGGCGCGTTCGATCTGGCGCTGGGCTTCGACCAGCTTGCCCTCGCGCCGCGACAGCGTGGCCGAGAGCAGCCAGGCCTGATGATTGTCGGGCATTTCATAGCGCGCTTCCTCGAGCGCCGATGATGCTTCGGCAATGCGCCCGAGCGCCACCAGCGCACGGGCGCGGTCGATCTGGATCACCCCGTTGAGCTTGCGATCGTTTGCGGTGTGCGCCTCGCCGTGGGCATGGTCGAGCGCATCGAGCCCGGCGACCGTGTTGCCGGTCACCAGCAAGGCATTGCCCGCCAGCGCGCCCAGCCGCGCGCGTTCGCCCGGTTCGGTGGCCGCAGTGTCGTCGCGTGCGGACAGGAACAGCGCGGCCGCTTCGTCCCAGCTGTCCGTTCGGGTCAGCGCCATCGCCTTGCACTGTTTGGCCCCCGCGCGCTCGCTCGGCGTCTTGGCGGCGGCGAGCCAGCCCTCGGCCTCGTCGATCGCAGCGGAAGGATCTTCCATCGCCAGCTGGAGGCAGTTCTGCAGCTGGGTCGATTGCGGCGCAGCAGGAGGGGGAGCGGGCTGGCTCACTTGACTGGGTGCCTTGCGGCCGCGAACGGGTAGCGGCGCTTGCGGCAGCGCTCCGCCGGGTCCGATCTGGGCCAGCAGCGGCAGCAGCAAGGTGGCAAGGGGCATGGGATACTCCGAAAATTCAGGGCAGCGCGGCGAGGGTCTGCACCAGCAAGGCGATATCGCTTGTCCGCGACAGGCGGTGGTCACCGTCCTTGACGAGAATGACCTGCACATCGGCTGAACGCAGCGCTTGCGCAAGGTGGAGCGAGGTCTGCCACGGCACATCCGGGTCCTGCTGGCCATGGAGCAACCGCACCGGACAAGTCAGGGCGATGTCGCCGCCGAGCAGTAGCTGGTCCTGCCCGTCGCGCCAGAACCCGGGGTAAGTCGGGGTCGGCTCGGGGCCATAGGGATTGGCCCCAAATACAACCTCACCCGCCGCCAGCTGCGCCTTCTGCCCGGCATTGAAGCCCCAGTCGGTGAAATCGGGCGCAGCGGCAATCCCGACCATCGCCGCGACGCGCTCGGGCATGGCTAGCGCGACCAGCAGCATCAGCCACCCGCCCATCGACGAGCCGGCTAGCACCACCGGGCCTTGGCATTTCGCCGAAATCAAGCCGAGCACCTCATCGCGCCAGCGGCTGAGCGTACCCTCGGCAAAGTTTCCGTCGCTCTCCCCGCAGCCCGAATAGTCGAGCAACAGGCAGGCGCGGCCTTGCTCCTTGGCCCAGTCGAACACCGCGCAGGCCTTTGATCCGGCCATGTCGGACATGTAGCCGGGCAGGAATACCAGCGCCGGCTCTGTGCCGTGACTATGGCGATAGGCCAGCCGAGCCCCGCCTTGCAGTGTGTGGAATTGTGTTTCGCTCACAGGCCCGAGCGCATCGCCCGGCAGCGCGGTTCCCACGGGCTGACCGCTTCCAGCTCGCCGGCCAAGGCCAGCAGCAGCGCCTCCTCGCCCACGCCCGCGACAAATTGCACGCCCACCGGCAGGCCGTCAGCGCTCCAGTGCAGCGGCAGCGAAATGGCTGGCTGGCCGGTGCCGTTTTGCAGCGCGGTAAACGGCACATAGTCGATCATCGGCGCGAAGGCTTCAAGCGGATCGGTATTGGTGAAGTCGAAGGTGCCATTGGCCACCGGCGGCAGGCCCAGCGTGGGGGTGATCCAGACATCATAGGTCTGATGCCAGGCCGCAACGGCGCGGCTGACCGTGTGCAAGGCGGCGATCGAACCCAGCATCTGCGCCCCGGTTACCGCCTTGCCCGCGTGGTACAGTCCGAACGTAAGCCCTTCCAGGTTATCGAGCGAAGGCACTTGCCCGGTCAACTGGCAGATATAGTCAACCTGCATCGCCAACCCGCCCGTCCACAGCGCCATGAACGGCATGGTCAGCGTATCCTGGTCGACCGGCGGCGCGGCCTCTTCCACTATGTGGCCCAGACTTTCGCACAGCTTGGCCGCCGCTTCGGCCGCCGCAACGCATTCGGGGTGGAGCGGCTGGCCGTTCAGCTTGGTGCGGGTAAAGGCCACCTTCAGTCGAGGCCCCTTGCCCTCAAGCGCGGCGGCAAAGCTGGTTGGAGTAGGGGGCGCGGCATAAGGATCGCCCAGCCCCGGGCCGTGCGTGCAATCGAGCATCCGCGCGGCATCGCGGACCGAGTGGCAGAGCACGTGTTCCTGCACCAGGCCGCCCATGATGTCGCCCACCAGTGGCCCCAATGGATTGCGCGCCCGCGTCGGCTTGAGCCCGACCAACCCGCAGGCCGAAGCCGGGATCCGGATCGATCCGCCGCCATCGTTGGCATGGGCAATCGGGACCATCCCGGCTGCCACCGCCGCAGCTGATCCGCCCGATGATCCGCCGGCCGAATGCGCCATATTCCACGGGTTGCGGGCCGGGCCATAAAGCGCCGATTCGGTGGTGGCGACCAGCCCGAATTCGGGCACGTTGGTCTTGCCCAGCGGGATCAGCCCGGCGGCCAGAAAGCGATCGACCAGTTCGGCGTTCTGCGCAGCGGGCACCGGCGGCATGATTCGCGATCCCTGCCGGGTCGGCTCACCCGCCAGATCGCCGAGGATATCCTTGAGCAGGAACGGCACCCCTGCGAACGGGCCAGATTGCGGCTGCGGCGCAGCCGTGCGCGCGCGCTCGTAAAATTTGTGAATCACCGCGTTCAGCCGCGGGTTGAGCGCCTCGATCCGCTCGATCGCGCATTCGGTCAGTTCGGCGGCACTGACATCGCCCTTGGCGACCATCGCGGCGAGGCCAGTGGCATCCTGTTCGAGGTATTCTGCGATCATCGAAGCTCTCCTTCGCGCGGCAATCTGCGCGAGCGAGGACGCGGGGGCAAGCGGTCAATCGCGCGTGAAAATGGCTTCGATCGGCAGGGCGAACAGGTTGGCGATGCGGAACGCGAGCGGGAGTGAAGGATCGTACTTGCCGGTCTCGATCGCGTTGACGCTCTGGCGGGAGACGCCCAGCCGTTCTGCAAGGTCCTGCTGGCTCCAGTTCCGCTCGGCGCGCAGGACCTTGAGGCGGTTGTTCACATCAAACCCGCCGATCCCATGGTGATCTTGTTGACCACCGCGCCAAGGGCAAGCCCCGCGCACCAAATCGGAAAGACCCAGAACACCTCAAGTCTGGGCACCGCCGTGAATGCTTCAAGCAGCCCCCAGACGCTCGTTACCGCCAGGGTGACACCGGTCGCGATCAATGATTTGCGCACTTCTAGCAGCCGCAGATATTCGTCTTCGAGCTCGATCAGGAGGCGGGCGATTGCATAGAGCATTAGCAACACGGCCAGCCCGGGAAGCAGAGCCAGCCCGATGGCCATGGGGCTGATCGCGGCGGCGTGATGCAATGTTTTTGCTGCCACAAAAATCGCTGCGACATAAAGCATCGTCGCCACTGCCATGCGCCCCAAATAGCGGTGATAGACGCTCTTGCGCGCGCTCATGCCGTCACCTTGGGTATCCGGCACCGGCCCAGCCCGCCGCTCGTCACCCACAGCGCGGGCAGGATTGCAAACATGGTGGCCGCGTCGTTGTCGGCGATCAGCCCGAACCGATTGGCGAGTGCCAGCAACACAAACGCGGTGGCCCAGATCAGGCTGGTGCGAAGATTGGTCATGGTCAAGCGTCCTTGTTATTAAGTCAAGGAAGCTTGTCATAGTCCAGGCTCGATGTCAAGCGACCTTGTCTCCGTCCAAACAAGCCGACATTGCCTTGTCACGAAACTTAGTTACGCTGCCCTAAAAATCAGGGAGATAGCGATGACCATGTACCCGCCCGAGCCGGCCCCGATCACGCAGACCAGCCGCCGCACTGCGCTCAAGCTGGCGGCGCTGGGGGTGGCCGGGCTGTCGGTGCCGCTGCTGGCGCAGGCTCCCAAGGGCTTCACCCACGGCGTCGCGAGCGGCGAGCCGGGGGCTACCCGCGTGCTGCTGTGGACGCGTTATCACAGCGGCGGCGAGGCGATGCTTAAATGGGAAGTGGCGAGCGACGATGCGTTCGCGCAGGTCGTCGCGCACGGTCAGGCGCTTGCCTCACCCAATTCCGATAGTTGCGCCAAGGCCTATGTCACCGGCCTCGCCCCGGGGCGGTGGTACCACTACCGCTTCATCGCGCTCGATGGTTCGAAGTCGGTCACCGGCCGCACGCGGACCTTGCCACTGGGCAAGGTCGCCAAGTTCCGCATGGCGGTATTCTCTTGCTCGAACCTCGGGTTTGGCTGGTTCAACGCCTATGCGCACGCGGCCCAGAACAACGACTTCGACCTCGCGGTGCACCTCGGCGACTATTTCTATGAGTACAAGCGCGGCGAATACCCCAGCACCAAGGCTGCTCTCGCCGAACGCGTGCTGCCGATCGACGAGGCGGTGACGCTGGCCGGATACCGCGAGCGCCACGCCAGTTACCGCGCCGACCCCGACCTGCAGCGGCTGCACCAGCTGCTGCCGATGGTCTTGATGTGGGACGACCACGAAAGCGCGAATGACAGCTACCGCGATGGGGCCGAAAACCATGATGCCAGCGAAGGCGCCTGGCTGGCGCGCAAGGCCGCCTCAAGGCGCGCCTACCGCGAATGGCTGCCGGTCTCGGACCACGACTGGGGAAGCTATGAAATCGGCAATCTGGCCACGCTGTTCAAGCTCGAAAGCCGTCTGACCGCGCGGACCAAACAGCTCGATCTGCTCGGCGTGGTCAAGGGGGTTCCGGCGGACCAGGCCGAAGCGGCGTTCGCGAAGTTCCGCGACGGCGTCTGGCGCGATCCCGCCCACACCTTGCTGGGGGCGCAGCAAGAAGGCTGGCTCGCGGGCGCGCTCAAGGCCTCGGCCCGCGCGCGCAAGCCGTGGCAGGTGGTGGCCCAGCAGATCGTGATGGGCAGCGTGGCGATGGGTCAAGACGTTATTGCCGGGATGCCGGCCGATACCTCGAGCTGGCTTAAAGAGCGGCTGGTGGCGGACGTCCAGGCCGGGCGCGCCGGGGTGCCGCTCAATATGGATGCATGGGACGGCTATCCTGCGGCGCGCGACCGGTTGTTCAAGGCCTCGCTTAAGGCCGACGCAAACCTGGTGGTCTTGTCGGGCGACAGCCACAATGCCTGGGCCTTCGACCTCGACCGCAAGGGCGCGCGGGTCGGGGTGGAGATGGCCGGGACCTCGGTCACCTCGCCCGGCGCGGAAGACTCGATCCGCTGGATGAAGCCCGATGAGTTGGCGCGGGCCACGGTGGCGCGTAACCCCCAGCTGAAGTGGTGCGATATGTCGCAACGCGGCTATATGGCGGTGGAGCTCACCCCCAGTTCGGCCACCAGCGAATACAGGTTCCTCGCGTCGGTGCGCCAGCGCGGCACTGCGCTCGCCGGGACCAAGCGGATGACGGTGCTGGCCGGGCAAAGGAAGTTTTCAGCTTGAGGTCCTCCCCCGGTGGGGGAGGTGGCCCGCCGCAGGCGGGTCGGGGGGGCCTATTTCGCTGGGATGCTCCTCCGCCTCGCTGCGCTCGGCAGCTCCCCTGAAGGGGAGGATCGAGCGATATTGCCGCTTTAATCTTTGCCTGCTATCTACCCTCCCGATGACGCAGCGTTTCGCCTTGACCTTGACTACCACCACCCGGGCAACCCTGGGGCTGGCCGTCTTCGCCTGAGCCGAAGCCGCGCCGCCGTCCGGGTTCGGATGGCTGGCGTCTCCTTCCGAACCTGACCTAACGCAGACGCCGCCCCTTCCGGTGCGCCTTGGCTTGTGCCAAAGCGCGCCGCATCAGCGACGAGAGAGTACCCATGTCTGCACCAGTGAAGATCAGCCTGCCCGATGGATCGGTTCGCGAGATGCCCGCGGGCTCGACCCCGGCAGATGTTGCCGCAGCAATCGGTCCGGGCCTGGCCAAGGCAGCGCTGGCGGCGCGGGTCGATTATGGCGCTGGGAGCGAACTGGTCGATCTGTCGCGGCCGTTCGCCGGCGACGCGCAGCTCGCGCTGGTCACCTCGCGCGACGAAGCCGATGCGCTCGAACTTGCCCGGCATGATTTTGCCCACGTGCTGGCCGAGGCGGTGCAGGCGCTGTTCCCCGGCACGCAGATTACCTTTGGACCCTCGACCGACGACGGGTTCTACTACGACTTTGACCCCGATGCTCGCCCCTTCACTGAAGAAGACCTCCCCGAGATTGAAGCAGAAATGCGTCGGATCATCGCTGCCGACAAACCAATCCGTCGGGAAGTGGTCGGGCGTGACGAGTTGATTGCAAAGTGGCGCTCAGTAGGGGAGGCCTTCAAAGCAGAGTGGGCAGGCGAACTTCCTGAAGACGAAGAGTTGACTGTCTATTGGTCTGGCGAAGACTGGTACGACATGTGCCGAGGCCCGCATCTGCCCTCAACCGGCAAGCTCGATCCGGCGGCGTTCAAGCTCACGCGTGTCTCTGGTGCTTATTGGCGCGGTGATCAAAAGAACGCGATGCTGAGCCGAATTTACGGAACAGGCTGGCTGAACAAAAAGCAACTCGACACCCACCTCCATCGGCTCGAAGAAGCGGCCAAGCGCGATCACCGCAAGCTCGGCCAGGAAATGGACTTGTTCCACCTCCAGAGCGAAGCGCACGGCTCGGTGTTCTGGCACCCCAAGGGCTATCTGATCTGGCGCGCGCTGGAGGCCTATATGCGCCGCGCGATCGACACCGCTGGCTACAAGGAGGTCAAAACCCCGCAGGTGATGGACGCGCGCCAGTGGGAGCAATCGGGCCACTGGGGCAAATACCGCGAGAACATGTTCGTCATCCCCGACGAGGTGCCGAACACCGAGGACGATGGCCCGGTGATCAGCGGTGAGGCCGAGTGGATGGCCTTGAAGCCGATGAATTGCCCGGCGCACGTGCTGATCTTCCGGCAGGGCATCAAGAGCTACCGCGACTTGCCGCTGCGGCTCTACGAGAACGGCTGCTGCCACCGCAACGAGCCGCACGGCGCGCTGCACGGGCTGATGCGGGTGCGCCAGTTCACTCAGGACGACGCGCACATTTTCTGCCGCGAGGACCAGATTGTCGAGGAAGCCCGCGCCTTCTGCGCGCTCGCTGACCGAATCTATAATGACTTCGGTTTTACCTATGCGGTCAAGCTGGCGCTGCGACCCGATCAGCGGTTCGGCGCGGACGCCGACTGGGACAAGGCCGAGGCCGAACTGCGCGAAGCAGTGGTTCGCGCCGGCATGGCAACCGATGATTACGGCTGGGAAGAACTCCCCGGCGAGGGCGCATTCTATGCTCCCAAGCTCGAATGGCACCTGACCGACGCGATCGGGCGGACCTGGCAGGTCGGCACGCTCCAGTCCGACCGGGTGCTGCCCGAACGCCTCGATGCGAGCTACATCGCCGAAGATGGGGACAAGCATCGTCCGGTGATGCTGCACCGTGCGATCTTCGGTTCCTACGAACGCTTCATCGGCATCCTGATCGAGCATTTCGCCGGCAAGCTGCCGGTCTGGCTCGCCCCGGTGCAGGCGGTGGTCGCGACGATCGTGTCGGATGCGGACGACTATGCCCGCGATGTGGTGCGCCAGCTTGAGGCCGCCGGGATCCGCGTCGAGGCCGATCTGCGCAACGAAAAGATCAACTACAAGGTGCGCGAACACTCACTCAAGAAAGTCCCGCACATGCTGGTGCTGGGCAAGCGCGAGGCCGAGGAGGGCACCGTCGCGCTGCGCTCGATGGGGGCCGAGCACCAGAAGGTCATGCCGCTGGCGGAAGCGATCGCGATGTTGAGGGCCGAGGCGACGCCGCCGGATTTGCGGCTGCCATAAGCCGTCACGGAAACAGAACAGGGGGGCAGAAATGGAACAGCAAGCCGAAGCGGCCGCCGATGCCCGGATCGATGAGGAAGATATCCGGCTGACCTCGGGGTTTGCCGATATCTTCACCGCAATCCTGCTGGTCGTTGGCGGCATCCTGCTCGCCAGCCTGGCCGGATTCGCTGGCGGTATGGCCATCGTCGGCGCCGCATTCCTGCTCGGTGGACCGCTGGTCGCGCGGCGCCGCTTTGCCGCAGCGGGCAACGTCCTGGCGATCGGCAGCGCGCTCGGCACCGGGGTGACGCTGGGCGGAGTGCTAGGCTTGGCGGTTTTGATTCCGGTCGCGCTGGTTTGCTACGGCTTCTGGACAGTGCACCGGGTGCCGCTCGCCTTGGCGCTGGTCTGGGCGGCCGGTGCCGGGCTGATCACCGGCAGCGACGTTCTGCTTTCGATCGACCGGCCGCAAGCTGTGGCGGCGGGACGGGCCTTGGTCGCGGGCTTGCTGCTGTTTGGCGCGGGGATGTGGTACGACAGCCACGACAGGCTGCGGCAGACCCGGTTGACCGATGTGGCTTTCTGGCTGCATCTCGGTGCCGCACCGCTGCTGGTCCACGGTTTTTTCAGCTTGAGCGGGGCGGGATCATTTGGCGATTCCGAACACGTCCGGCCGATATTCGTGCTGACGACTTTTGCCGTGCTCGCCGCCATCTCGCTGCTGATCGATCGCCGTCCGCTGCTGGCATCCTCATTCGTCTACCTCGTCGCCGCGACTTACAGCCTGATCCGCGCAGCCAGCGCCAGCGCCAATATCGGCGAACGGGAACTGGCTGCGGCGATGGCGCCGGCGGTGATCGGCGTGCTGCTGCTGCTCCTCGCCGCCGCCTGGACCCCGTTGCGCGGCCTGATGCTCCGCGCGTTGCCGCAAGACCTCGCCCGGCATTTGCCGCCGCCGGCCCAGCGCACCGCGCCCGCGCCCGAACAATCTGCCGGAATCCCTGCGCAAGAGGCCGAACCGGTACGGCTGGTGCTGGGTTTCAACGATTTCTTCGTCGCGCTGGGCGCGGCGTCGCTGTTCGTGGGCAGCATCTTCGTCGGGGTCGAGCTCGTGCTGGTTCTCTCCGGCGGGGTCTTCGCCAACCGGTTCGGCCCTGGGTACACGCCCGGCGATGTCGTTGCCGGGGTTGATACCGCAATCCGGCTGTTCTGGATTCCGATCGCTTTGCCGGCGCTGGCGATGTGGCTGGTCGCCGAATATTTTGTCCGCATCCGGCGCATGGCCTGGCCGGCGATCGTCTCGGCTTTTGCGTTTAGCCAGACCAGCCTGGCGCTCGGCATCTATGCTGCGGGTGCGTGGTGGTATGCCCAACGGCGCGAAGAGATCGCTGACGCCGTAACGGCGCATAGCGGCTTCCTGCCTCAGCCGTCAGCACCGCAGGCCCTGGTCCTCGTGATCGCCGCTTGTCTGATTGCGGCCCTGGCCAGTCTGGCGTTCTGGTGGCGGCACCGCGTGCCCGTCAGCTTTGCGCTGGCGCTCGCCGCGCTGCTGCCGCTGGCCTTCGCGCCCGAGCTTTCGCGGCTGCTCAGCGGTGATCAACAGGCGTTCGCAGGTCTCGCCGGGCAAGGCCGGCTGATCGTCTGCGGGCTGGCCGTCTTTGCCATCGCCATGGCGTGGGACCGCAGCGATCCCGCCCGCACCACCCCGCGCTCCGACACGGCGTTCTGGGTCCACTTGCTGGCTGGGCTGCTGGTGATCCCGGCAGCCTTCCTGCTGCTGCCCGGATCGCCGGCCGGGCAGGCTATGGTCCTGCTCGGCTTTGCCGCGCTGACCGCGCTCGCCGTGGCGATCGACCGGCGCGCGCCGCTGGTCATTGCGCTGCCCTTCCTGGCCAAGGCATTGTCGGGGTTGGTGGGCGATCCGGCTGGGCCAATCCTGACGCTGGTGGTGCTGGCCGCGCTGCTCGCGCTGGTGCTGCGCTGGGACCGGGCGCGCGGCTGGCTGCTGGCTAACCTCGGCGTGGCGACGGCCTGACCCGGCAGTGCTGATCGGCCTCACTCCCGCGCAGATCGGCGTCGCGCTCGCGGCGACGCTTGCGGCAGCCTTCGTGCGCGGGCTGGCGGGGTTCGGCATGGCGATCCTGCTGGTGCCGGTGCTCGCGCTGGCGATCCTCCCGCGCGAAGCGGTGGTGGTCGCCAACTGGCTCGGGCTGCTGATCGGGTTGGTCGGCTTGCGGAACATTCTCGGCGCGAGCGAGAAGAGCGCGCTGCACATCGGCGCGGCGGCGGTGATCGCAACGCCGGTGGGGGTGTGGCTGCTCGCTGTGACCGACCCGGCGCTGGCCCGGCTGGCGATTGCCCTGATCGCGCTGGGTTCATTCGGGCTGGTGTTGCTGCCCAAGCGCCCGGCGCATCACCAGCCGAGCCTGACCGAGACCGGCGTGACCGGGTTGGCTTCGGGCGTGCTCACCGGGTTTGCCGGGATGCCCGGCCCGCCGGTGGTGCCCTATTACCTCCGGCGCGAGATTCCTGCACAGCTCGCGCGCGCTTCGATGATGACGGTGTTCCTGATCACGTCTGCGGCCGGGATCGTCGCGGCGACCCTGCTGGGGGTGGCGACCACTCGCGAACCATTGCTCGCCGGGCTGCTGTTCCCGGCGGTGTTGCTGGGAAACTGGCTCGGCAATCTGGCGTTCGGCAGAATTGGCGAAACCGCCTGGCGCAGCTTTACCGGAGCTGTGCTGGCGCTATCGGCACTGGCGGCGTTGTGGAAGCTGTTACAGGCCTAGCGGCACGGCAGGACCGGCCAGGATCAGGGCCAACGCGCAGCTCACCACCAAGGCGCTACGCAGCGCCTCTGCCGGATTGGGCAAGGGGCGAATGAACCGCAGGGGGAGCGCTTGTGCCATGCGCCGCATTCTCCGCCTTCGCGCTTACCAAAAGGTAAAAACCTGCTCTGCCCCTGCATTTTCCTACATGGCACCAGGATGGTATGGCCTGTCTCCGTTCTTTAAAATCGTTCGATCTGCCCTGTCAGGCCCATCAGGGGGGCGTTTTTGGTGTGACCTTTGTGTGACCTTTCCAGGCATCAAGCCTCGAACAGTTCGCGCAGTTCCTTCTTCAGGATCTTGCCGGCGGCGTTCCGGGGCAGGGTCTCGGGGTGGAACAGGATCCGCACCGGGACCTTGAACGCGGCGATCCGCTCGCGCACGAAGCTGCGCAGTTCGTCCTCGCTGGCCGTGCTGCCCGGGGCCAGGTGGACAACCGCCGCAGGTTCCTCACCCAGCGTGCGGTGCGGGATCCCGACCACCGCCGCGTCGGTCACCGCAGGATGCTCGTACAGCGCGTTCTCGACCTCGGACGAATAGATGTTCTCGCCGCCGCGGATCAGCATGTCCTTGGCCCGGTCGGCGATGAAGCAGAACCCTTCCTCGTCGATCCAGGCGAGGTCGCCGGTGCGCACCCAGCCATCGACGAACGTGGCCGCACTGGCTTCGGGGTTGTTCCAGTAGCCCGCGACGATCATCGGCCCGCGCGCCCACAGCTCGCCCACTTCGCCGCTGGGGAGCACGGTCACCCCGTCATCGGCGCGGATTTCAAGGTCGGCGGCGGCCACCGGAGGCCCGCAGCTGGTCGGGCGGTTGAGGTAGTCCTCGGCCGAATGGGTGGTCACCGTGGCCGAGGTTTCGGTCATCCCCCAGCCGTTGCCGGGCAGCGCGCCGAACACCTCGTAAATCTTGCGCACCAGCTCGGGCGCGGAGGGCGCGCCGCCGTAACCGATCGATTCGATGCTGGAGAGGTCGTAGTTGACCCGCTCGGGATGCTCGATCAGCTGCCACGCGATAGTCGGCACGCCGCCGGTGGCGTTCACCTTCTCGCGCTCGATGATCCCGAACGCCTGAACCGGGTCCCACTTGTACATCAGCACGATGGTGTGCCCGCCCGCAATCGCGCCCATCAGCGTCGCCGAACAGGCGGTGGCATGGAACAGCGGGATCACGGTCAGCAGCACCTTCCGCGACGGAGCAGGCAAGGCGTCCTCGCGCCGCAACACGCTGCGCGCGGCGGCAAAACCGCTCGACATGATGTTGGTGGTAAGGTTGCGGTGCGTGCCGAGCGCGCCCTTGGGATTGCCGGTGGTGCCCGAGGTGTAGAGGATTGTCGCCGGGTCGTCTGGCGCCAGATCGGCCGCGGGCAGGTCGGCGTCGGGCAGGCCGGCCCATTGGCCCGAAGTCCCGATCAAGTCCTCCAGCCGGAGCACTCCGGGTGGAGCCTCGGCCAGCCGCGAGACGATCACCGTGTGCAGCTCGGGCAACTCTCCCAGATGCGGTTCGATCCGGGCGAGCCGTTCGCTATCGCAAACCAGTATCTTGGCTCCCGAATTGTTGAGCCCGTAAACCAGCTCGGGCCCGGTCCACCACGCGTTGAGCGGCACGCAGATTGCCCCCAGCACGGTCACCGCAAAGAACACCACCGGCCATTCGGGCTGGTTGCGCGAGGCGAGCGCGACCCGGTCGCCTTTGGTCACGCCGAGCGCGCGCAGCTCGGCAGCCAGCGCCGCAACCGCCTTGTGCCAGGCGGCGAAACTGACCCGCTCGTCCTCGTAGACGAGAAAGGTCGCATCGCCGTGGCCGCGGCCCACAGCAGCCAGTGCAGCGAGGCTGGCGGGCGCGTTCTTCCACACCCGGGTTGGCACTCCGCGCACCGTCACCGTGTCCATTTCAAATGGCGCGCCGGGTGCGCACAGCAGCGCCTCGATCTCGGGCAGCGAGCGCGCCGGCCAATCCGCCGGCAGGGCCAGTTCAGATGTCATTCCTCTACTCCGCTGGCCCTGTGCGGGCCTTGCGGTCCAGCCTAGCGCATCGTTTGCAGTTCTCAAGTGCCGTAGCGAATCGCCGCCCTGTCCGCCGGTGTCATAACTGCCTTTCCTTATGGCTTGACCGCACTATGCTGGCGCGGACGGTGCCCCGAGGAACCGCGCCACTGGGAGACAGACATGGACCAGCCAGCATCCAAGCCCGCCATTCCTGCGGCAGCAGATCCCGGCAGTACGCGGGCAATGCGGATGCTGATCGCGCTGATGTTTTTCGGCACGATCATCAATTACATCGACCGCCAGGTGCTCTCGTTGCTCAAGCCGACGATCGAGCAGGCTTACGGCTGGGGCGATGCCGAGTTCGCGCATTTTGCCGCAGTGTCGCAGCTATCGGCGGCGTTCGCACTGATCTTCGTCGGCTGGCTGGTCGACCGGTTCGGGGTTAAATGGGCTTACGGTGCGGCGGTCGCAATTTGGAGCCTGGCGGGGATGGCGCATGCCTTTGCCGCCAACGTCACCCAATTCGTCACCGCGCGCGCGGTGCTGGTCGCCGCCGAATCGGTCAACACTCCGGCGGCGGTCAAATCGGCGGCGCAGTTCCTGCCGATGAAGCTGCGCTCGATGGCGGTGGGGATTGTCAACACCGCGCCCAATATCGGCAATATCATCGCCCCGTTGACCGTGGTGCCGTTCGCGGTCGCATTCGGCTGGCAGGCGGCATTTCTGGTCACCGGCTCGCTTGGTTTCATCTGGCTGGCGTTCTGGATTGTCGGCACCCGCAACCTCCACCCGATCGCGCGCGCGGTGGGGACCGAGCAAGCTCGCCCGGCGATCCGCGAAGCGTTCGCCGACCGCAAGACCTGGGCGATTGCCGGGGCCAAGGCGATCACCGACATGTTCTGGTGGTTCTTCACCTTCTGGTTGCCCGACCTGTTCCACAAAGTGTTCAACCTCAGCCAGCAGGAGCTGATCGGGCCGACCGCGCTGGCCTTCACCCTTGCCGCCATCGGCGCGCTGAGCGGCGGCTCGCTGTTCCCGCTGCTGCTGTCACGCGGGCTGAGCGTCAATGCCGCGCGCAAGACTGCGATGCTGCTGTTCGCGCTGGTGATCCTGCCGATTCCGTTCGCTTTGACTGCCGCCAGTCCGTGGACTGCGGCGCTGCTGATCGGCCTCGGGCTGTTCGCGCATCAAGGCTTTTCGACCAACATCTTCGGCTTCGCTGCCGACGCGGTGCCGGCGACGCGGGTCGCGACGGTCATGTCGATCGGGGCGATTGCGGGTAACCTGGCAGGCTTCGGCATCCAGGAAGCCACCGGACGGCTGCTGACGAGCGGCTATGGCTATCAGCCGCTGTTTCTGGCGGCGGCGGTCGCGTACTTGCTCGCGCTGGGCTGGGTCCACTTGCTGGTCCCGCGCATCGTTGCCGAAGACGAATTGGTCTGACAAGCAAAGGCCCCGGCACCTTGCGATGCCGGGGCCCCTGTTGCGACCCGTCTGATACCCAGCTCAGGCTTTAGAAACTGACCCGCGCGGTCACCCCCCAATAGCGGTCGGCATCGCGGGGGATCTGGTAGCGATAGCTGCCGCTGACGCCGCCGTTGATAATCGCCGCTGGATAGGCATGATCGGTTACGTTGCGAACCTGGAAAGTCAGCTTCCATTTGTCGCCCGGATCGACCAGCCCGAGCTGCAAGTTGACGAGAGCGTAAGCCGGGATTGTGCCGAGTTGACGCTGCACCGCATCGGCCGCGAACAGCGACAGCTGCTTGCTCTGCACATTCATCGTCGCCCCAATGGTTACATCCATGAACTGGCCGGTGACAAAGCGGTGATCGAAGGCCATCGCGCCCTTCCACGTCGGCGCAAAGCCCAGCCGCGTACCCGATGGAATGATGTCGGTCGGCAAAGCTCCAGGGGCGGCCTTGAACCGATCGACATGCGCGTCGGTCAGCGCAACCCCGCCGGTCAGCGTGGTGTTCTTGCCCAGCCGCCAGGTCATGTCCACTTCCACCCCGGTGGTCGAAACCTCACCAGCATTGGTGAAGCGCGTGACCACCACGCCCGCTACCAGATCCGGGTTATTGGCCTGGAAGTTGTGGTATTTGGCATAGAACCCGGCGATGTTGATGATCAGTTTGCCGTCCAGCAGGCGGTTCTTCAGGCCCACTTCGAACGCGTCCGAAGTTTCCGCTTCGATCACGTTGGTGCCGGTTGAAGTCAGGTTGAAGAAGGTGTTGTACGCCGGGCCCTTGTAGCCGCGGGCATAGCTGCCATAGGCCATCACATCGGGGCTGAGGTCGAACTGGACCACGGCCTTGCCCGAAATGTTGTCATTGCTGGTCTTGGTCCGGAACGGCACGCCGTTGGCCGCCAGCGCCGCACGCCGAACTGCGATCCCGGGTGCCGTACCGCCCGCGACGAGCACGTTGAACTGGTTGAACACGCCTTGGTCGAACGCCGGCTGGATCCCGCCGAATGCCAGTGGATCGCCCGCACCATCGTTGACCAGCCCGGTCGCCGTGCGAGCGTGGAACACCGCCAGGCTATCATGCGTGTAGCGCAGCCCGCCGATCAACCGAACGGCGTCCGACAGTTTGAAAGTGACTTGGCCGAACGCCGCCAGATTGTTGAAGGTCGAACCGAAGGTTGCCGTCCCGCTGACATTGCGGATCGAAGTCGCATTCGGGCCCGAGCAGGGCAGCAGCACGCCGGTGGGTGCACCGACCGCAGCCGAACAGGCAATGTCGGCGCGGTTGAAGGTGCGCTGCGAATAGGCATGCGAGTAATAGGCGCCGAGCACATAGCTGACGGGCTGATTGGAGGGCGAGGTCAGCCGCAGTTCCTGGGTAAAGGTGTTGCTGGTCTGCGGTCCGGTGTCGTGGAGCTGGGTGAACCCGACATAGGCCATCGGCAGCCAGTCACCGTCGCGGATTTCGGTGTTGTCCCATTTGCGGTACGCGGTGATGCTGGTCAGCGTGTGGCTGCCCACCCCGACATCGGCCTGCATCGAAACACCCCAGCCTTCTTCCTTGGTCGCGGTGACCAGGTTTTGCGCCACCGCGCGGGTCTCTGCCCCGTTCTGCGGTGGCAGTACGGAGAAGGCCAAGCTGGTGGTTGGCACGCCGGCGCCGGTCAGTGGCGGGGTCGCGATGATGTCGGCGCAGCAATCGTCGTCGTTCTTGTGATAATCGGCGGCCAGGTAGAGTTTGAAATTGTTGGTCGGGTCATACAGGAACTGCGCGCGCGCGCCCCAGTGCTTGTAGCCGTTGACCCACTGGTTGGCGGTCACGTTGCGGATGTTGCCGTCGTATTCGCCGTAGAACCCGGTGAACCGCGCGGCCAGGTCCTGCCCCATCGGCAAGTTGACCGACGCTTTGGCGCGGAATTCGTTGCGATCGAAATAGCTCGCCTCGGCGCTGCCGCCGAGCACGTGCTTGGGCATGATCGTGGTGATGTTGATCACGCCCGCCGAGGCGTTCTTGCCGAACAGCGTGCCCTGAGGCCCGCGCAGCACTTCAAGCTGGGCAATGTCAACGAGGTCGCTGAACGCTTCGCCCGAGCGGGCATAGACCACTCCGTCGACCACGGTCGAAACCGAAGGTTCACCGGCGATCGAGAAAGTCGCGGTGCCGACCCCGCGCAGGAAGATCGTCTGGTTGAGCGTGGTGCCCGATTTGAGGAAGTTGAGCGAAGGCACCATCTGCGCGGCGCTTTCGATGCTCGGGCGCGCGGCCTGGGCGAGGCTTTCGCCGCTCAGCACCGAAACCGCGACCGGCACGTCATGGAGGTTTTCCGAACGCTTCTGCGCGGTCACCACGATTTCGCCGGGGGCGGCGTCATCGGCTTCGGCAGCGGGCGCAGGTGATGCGCTTTGGGCGTAAGCCGGGGCGCTGAACGCGGCGAGCGCGAGCGCGGCGAGCGGCAAGGCGGAAGTTGCACGCAGCAAGGTCTTCATGAAC
Organism: Sphingomonadaceae bacterium; assembly: GCA_025359425.1. Classification (GTDB taxonomy): domain Bacteria; phylum Pseudomonadota; class Alphaproteobacteria; order Sphingomonadales; family Sphingomonadaceae; genus Novosphingobium. The sequence goes on along the minus strand of JANYGC010000010.1, from coordinate 17,733 downwards.
TGTTCTCCCTCATGCCGGCCAGCTTGTTCGCGGGGTCCGGCAAAAATCCGTCGGCGCCTGTCTGGCGCGTCGTCAGAGCGCTTGAATTGCGTCCGCATCGCCGATATGTCAAGCGGTGTCATATTTACAGTGAAGCCTGTGACAAAAATTCAACAGGCGCCGATGGAGAGGGTCAAAGCGGCGTGGAACTGCGGTTCAGCGAGCATGAACAAGGCTTTGACCTGCACTTTGCGGGCCGTCTGATCATGTCACATCGCCGCGATCGGCCGGCGCTGACGCTGGCTCGCGGGAACAGCGCAGTGACCATGGTGCGTGGCAATTTTCGCATCGAAGACAGTCCCATAGACCCGATCGAACCGTGCGATTGGACGCTGCTGCCCAACGCGGCACAGTTGCTGCACAACGGGACCGAAGTGGCGCAATTGCGGATCGAGGCGGGTCAACTGGTGGTCAACGCGGCCGACCCCGCCACCGACCGCATCTGGCTGCGCTTTCACGCCGAGCCGGGCGAGGCGGTGTGGGGCGGGGGCGAGCAGATGAGCTACCTCGCGCTGAACGGACGCGCCTTCCCGATGTGGACCAGCGAGCCCGGGGTGGGCCGCGACAAGTCGACCGAGCTCACCCAGCAAATGGACGCCAGCGGCATGGCCGGGGGCGACTACTGGACCACCAATTACCCGCAGCCCACTTTCCTGACCTCGCGCTGGCTTGGCGTTCATCTCGATGCCAGCTGCTATTCGGTGCTCGATTTCACCGACCCGGCAGCGCACCAGGTTGAGGTGTGGAGCAATACCGCGCGGTTCGAACTGTTCGCAGCCGAAGGACCGCAGGAACTCGTCGGCATCTTGTCCGACCGCTTCGGTCGCCAGCCACCCCTGCCCGACTGGGCAATCGGCGGGGCGATCGTCGGGCTCAAGGACGGCCTGCGCAGTTTCGACCGGCTGGAGCATTTTATCAAGGCCGGGACCGCCGTTGCGGGGCTGTGGTGCGAAGACTGGGCCGGGGTGCGCGAGACCAGTTTCGGGCGGCGCCTGTTCTGGGATTGGCGCCGCGACCAACAGCGCTTCGCCGATCTGCCCGAACGGATTGCGGCCCTCGCCGCGCGCGGGATCAAGTTCCTCGCCTATGCCAACCCCTATCTGGCGAGCGACGGCATCCTCTACGAGGAGGCCCGCAAAGCCGGGCACTTCGCGCTGCGCCAGGACAGCGACGAGCCTTACCTCGTCGATTTCGGCGAGTTCGACGCCGGCGTCCTCGACTTCACCCGGGCGGAAACGCGCGACTGGTTTGCCGAACATGTGCTGGGGCGCGAACTGCTCGACATCGGGATTGCCGGGTGGATGGCCGATTTCGGCGAGTACCTGCCCACCGATGTGCGGCTCGCCGATGGGTCCGATCCGATGGAGGCGCACAGCCGCTGGCCGGTGCTGTGGGCGCAAGTGAATGCCCAGGCACTGGCCAGCCGGGAAATGACCGGCGAAGCAGTGTTTTTCATGCGCGCCGGGTTTTCGGGCGTGCAGGCGCATTGCCCGCTGCTGTGGGCGGGCGACCAGTCGGTCGATTTCACCCGGCATGACGGGATCGGCACGGTGATTACTGCCGCGCTGTCGTCCGGCCTCGTCGGCAATGCCTACAGCCATTCGGATTGCGGCGGCTACACCTCGCTGCACGGCAACGTGCGGAGCGCGGAATTGATGCAGCGCTGGTGCGAACTCGCCGCATTCGCCCCGGTGATGCGCAGCCACGAAGGCAACCGGCCGGACGACAACCTGCAATACGATTCCACGCCCGAACTGCTCGCCTGCTTCGCGCGGTGGAGCCGGGTCCATGCCGCGCTGGCACCCTACGTTCGCCACCTGTGCGACGAGGCCGCCGAACACGGCCTGCCGGCGCAGCGTCCGCTGTTCCTGCATTACCCGGGCGACCCGGCGCTCTGGACGGTGCAGGACCAGTTCCTCTACGGTGCCGATATGATGGTGGCTCCGGTGATCGAACAAGGCGCGGTAGCGCGGCAGGTGGTGTTGCCGGGCGAACAGCCGTGGCGGCATCTGTGGTCGGGCCGGGTCTATGATCCGGGACTCCACAAGATTGCCGCGCCGCTCGGTGAACCGCCGGTTTTCGTCCGCCCGGCCAGTCACTTTGCGGCTTTGTTCGCCGGGCTTCCAGCGGCGCTTGAGGCATGAGCGAGCGCGCCAACATCCGCGATGTCGCCGCGCGCGCCGGGGTCGCGGTCAAGACCGTCAGCCGCGTGCTCAATGGTCACCCTTACGTCAGCGCCGATACCAAGGCGCGGGTCGACGAGGCGATGAAGGCGCTCGACTTCCGCCCGAGCATCGCCGCGCGGATATTGTCGGGCGCGAAATCGGGCCAGGTCGCGCTGATCTACGACAATCACAGCCCCTATTACATGTTCCAGATCCAGACCGGGTGCTGGGAAGTGTGCAAGGACAAAGGCATCCGACTGCTCGCCCAGCCGGTCGATGTGGCCGATCCCGATGTCGGCGAACAAGTGCGCGGTTTGGTTTCCGAAACGCATGTCGACGGGATCATCCTGTCCTCGCCGGTGACCGATTGCGACCCGGTGCTGCGCGCATTGGAGGCGATGGACATTCCGTTCGTGCGGATTTCGCCGGGGACCAACCACGCGCTGACCAGCTCGGTCTATATGGACGATGCACAGGCCGCCGACGACATGACCACCCATATCATCAACCTGGGCCACCGGCGGATCGGGTTCATCAAGGGCCACCCCAACCATATGGGTTCGATGGACCGGCTCGCGGGCTATTGCCGCGCATTGGACCGGGTCGGGATCGCCTATGATCCCGAACTGGTCTGCGAGGGCGAGTTCGATTTCGAAAGCGGGGTGCGCGGCGCCAATCATCTGCTCGATCTGGCCCACCGGCCCACCGCGATCTTCGCCTCGAACGACGATATGGCGGCCGGGGTGCTGGCGGTGGCGCATGACCGCAATATCGATCTGCCAGGCGAGCTGTCGGTTGCCGGGTTCGACGATACCACGCTGGCGCGCACCGTCTGGCCGCCGCTGACAACTATTCACCAGCCAATGGCTGAACTGGCGCGCACCGCCGCCGAACTCTTGATCGCCGGGGGCGGGATCAGCCACCGCCGCCTGCCGCACACCTTAATCGAGCGCGCGTCGGTTGCGCCGCCAGTCAGGACATTGCCATGAGCCTTTTGCCCGCCGTACCTGCCAGCCGGACCCTGGGGAGCAGCGGCCTTGCCGTGTCTTCGATTGCGTGGGGGATGTGGCGGCTGGCCGAAGGTGGCCGGACGACCGCAGAAGCCGCGCGGCTGGTTCACGCCGCGCTCGATGCCGGGATCACCTTGCTCGATACTGCCGACATCTATGGGTTCAACGGCACGGACGGATTCGGCGCTGCCGAGGCGCTGCTGGGTGAGGTGCTCACCGCTGAGCCCGGGCTGCGCAGCCGGATGGTGCTGGCGACCAAGGGCGGGATCATGCCGCCGCTGCCCTACGACCAGAGCAATGAATATCTGAACGCCGCAATTGATGCGTCGCTGAAGCGGCTCAAGACCGATACAATTGATTTGTGGCAGGTCCACCGCCCCGACATCCTCGCGCATCCGCAGGACGTGGCGCGCACGCTCGATGCGGCTGTGGCTGCGGGAAAGATTCGCGCGCTGGGGGTGTCGAATTTCACCACCGCTCAGATCGCTGCGCTCAATCATTTCCTGGGTAACAAGCTGGTCGCCACCCAGCCGGAGATTTCGCCGCTGCGGATCGACTGCTTCGAAAACGGCGAGCTCGATCAGGCGATGCAGCTCGGCCTGACCCCGCTCGCCTGGTCACCGCTGAGCGGCGGGCGGCTGGCAAACCCGGCGGGCGAACGTCGGCTCGCGGTCGCCGCGGCGCTCGATGCAGTGGCAGCCAAGGCGGAGGTTTCGCGCAGCGTGGCTGCTTACAGCTGGCTGATGGCGCACCCCGCCGGGATCGTCCCGATCATCGGCTCGCAGCAGCCCGAGCGGATCGCCGAGGCGGCGCAGGCGCTGACCGTCCGCTGGACCCGAACCGACTGGTATGCAGTGCTGGTCGCTGCGCGCGGAGTGCCCCTGCCATGACCCAGCCAGCCCCCGCCCAGCAATGCGAAGTCGCCTGGTTCTCCGCGCTATGCGACGACGATTACGAATTTCTCGGCCAGCCCGATCCGCTGCTGCAATCGAGCTGGGAGCATTGCCGCAATATCGCGCTGACCGCCGAGGAAGGCGGGTTCGACAATATCCTGTTGCCTTCGGGCTATGCGCTGGGGCTCGACACCACCGTGTTCGCCGCCGCGATCGCGCCGTTCCTGCGGCGGATGAAGCTGCTCTGGGCGACCCGCATCGGTGAGGACTGGCCGCCGCAGCTGGCCCGCCGGATCGCCACGCTCGACCGTATCCTGGGGCCGAACGCGGCGGGGACGGGCGGGCGGCTGAACGTCAATATAATCTCTTCCGATATGCCTGGTGAGAAGATCGCCAGCGGGCCGCGCTACGCCCGGACGACCGAGGCGATCAAGATCATCAAGACGCTGCTGTCGGGCCAGCACCTTAATCACCAGGGCGAGTTCTGGCAGATGGAGCTCGATCCGCCGCGGATCACCACGCTGTCGGGCCAGCCGCCGGCGTTCTATTTCGGCGGGCTCAGTCACGAAGCGCGCGAATGCGCCGCCGAGGGCTGCGATGTTTACCTGATGTGGCCCGATACGATGGACAAAGTCCGTGAAACGATCGCCGACATGACCGCGCGGGCCGCGGCCTATGGCCGCAAGCTCAAGTTCGGCTACCGCGTTCACGTCGTGGTGCGCGATACCGAGGACGAGGCGCGCGCGGCGGCCGACCGGCTGGTCTCCAAGCTCGATGACGATATCGGCCGGGCGATCCGCGAGAAGTCGCTCGATGCGCAGAACTACGGCGTGCAGCGCCAGGCCGAACTGCGCGGCGCGGCGGGCGGCGACGGGTTCGTCGAGGACAGCCTGTGGACCGGGATTGGCCGCGCGCGCTCGGGCTGCGGCTCGGCCATCGTCGGCGATCCCGACCAGGTGCTGAAGAAACTGCGCGCCTATCAGGCCGAAGGGATCGAGGCGTTTATCCTTTCGGGCTATCCGCACGCGGCCGAGGCTGACCTGTTCGCTCGGCATGTGCTACCGCAGTTGCAGCACGGCCCATTGACCTTCGCCTGACGACGTTCGCGCAACACAAGGAACGCATGTGACCATCCGCATTGTCGCCATCGGCGGCACCGTCAATTCCGCCAGCACGACCGAACAGGCGCTGCGGCTCGCCGCCGCCGAAGCGGGCAAGGACGGGGCCGAGGTGCAGGTGTTCGGCGGGGCGTATCTGGCCGCGCTGCCGCATTACCGCGGCGCCGAGCATACCCTGGCCGACGGCGTCGAACTGGTCGAAGCGGTGCGCCGCGCCGACGGCCTGCTGATCGCTGCGCCGGGCTATCACGGGACGATTTCGGGGCTGGTCAAGAACGCGCTCGATTACCTTGAGGAACTGGCGCGCGACGAGCGGCCCTATCTCGATGGCCGCGCGGTCGGCCTGATCGCCACGGCTTACGGCGATCAGGCGACGATGAGCACCTTGCTGACGCTGCGCTCGATCGTCCACGCGCTGCGCGGCTGGCCGACGCCGATGGGGGCGACGATCCGCACCTACCGAGGGCTGTTCTCGCCCGACGGTGAATGCCTGGAAGACCGCGCGCGGATGCAGCTCGAAATGGTCGGCGCGCAAGTCCGGCGCGGCGCGGCGGCTTTTGCGAAAGTCGGGCAATGAGCGGCGAGTTGGAACCGGCACTGGCCGCACTGGCCGCGGGCAAAGTGATCGTGCTGACCGGCGACCGGCTGCGCGGCGGCGATATCGATTTCGCGGTTGCGGCCAAATCTGCCGATGCCGCCGCGATCAACTTCATGGCGACGCATGGCCGCGGGCTGATCTGCCTCGCGCTGACCCCGGCGCATGCGCTGCGGCTCGGCATCGGGCTGATCAATCCGGGTGCAGCGCGCCAGTCGGGCCGCCCGCATGGCCGCTCGATCGAAGCGCGCGAAGGGGTCTCGACCGGGATTTCGGCAGCCGACCGTGCGCGCACCATTGCCGTCGCAATTGCGCCGGGGGCGACCTCGGACGACCTGGTTTCGCCCGGGCACGTGTTCCCGCTGATCGCCGCGCCGGGCGGCATTGCCGAGCGTCCGGCCGCGCTCGAAGCTGCCATCGAGCTAACCCGCCGCGCCGGCGTGGGTGACGCCGCGGTGCTGTGCTCGATCATGCGCGATGATGGCGAGATGGCGCGGATCGAGGACCTCACCGACCTGATCGCGGCGCATGGCCTTGCAGCCGCGGACATCGGCGCGTTGCTTTAGCCGGGCGCACCCGGCGGGAACCAATCGGCGCGTCAGAACATTTATCGCTCATGCGAAAATGGTGTCGCAGCCCAAGGAATCCAGGTGTCGAACACAGCAACCGGGGCAGCCCGCACCAGCACGAGCAACGGCCCGATATCAGCCGACGCGGTGTTTCAAGCGAGCGAGGCGAGTTTCGCGATCCTGACCGACGCGATGCCGCAGATGGTCTGGTCGACGCTGCCCGATGGCTATCACGACTATTACAACGCCCGCTGGTATGAATTCACCGGGATGCCGGTCGGCTCGACCGACGGCGAGGCTTGGAACGGGCTGTTTCATCCCGACGATCAGGATCGCGCCTGGGCGATGTGGCGGCATAGTCTGGCCACTGGCGATCCCTACGAGATCGAGTATCGTCTGCGTCATCACAGCGGCACTTTCCGCTGGACGCTCGGCCGGGCGCTGCCGGTGCGGGGGTCACAAGGCGAGATCACCCGCTGGATCGGGACCTGCACGGACATCGACGAGACCAAGCGGATCGCCGATCTCAACGCGCTCTTGAGCCGCGAGCTCAGCCACCGGATCAAGAACATTTTCGCGATCATTTCGGGGTTGATCAACCTGACCAGGCGCGTCGCCGGGGGGCCGCGCCCGGAACTTGTCGAGCTGGCGCAGCGGGTCGCGGCGCTCGGCCGGGCGCACGAATTCGCCCGTCCGCACAGTGAGCAGTCGGCGCCCAGAATGCCCCGTGGCACGCTGCGCGGGCTGATCGGGCAAATCCTCGAGCCTTATGCCTTTTCGCAGTTCGACCGGATTGTGATCGCGGGTGACGACGTCGCGATCGACGATCGCGGGGCGACGCCGATCGCGCTGGTGCTGCGCGAACTGGCGACCAATGCGGCCAAATATGGTGCGCTGCTGGTTGAGCAAGGCCAGGTCAAAATCACGATTCAGCGCAGCGGCGACGACCTGATGATCGACTGGAGCGAACGCAACGGGCCTTACCTCAGCGGACCTCCGGACACGACCGGATTCGGCACCTGGCTGGCCCAACTGAGCGTCGAGCGGCAGCTTGGTGGGACCATCGAACGGACTTGGCACCCCGAAGGGCTGCACGTGCGGATTGGTTTGCAATGTTCGCGGCTGCACCGCTAACCGCGCGTTAGTGCGCGCTTGGGGCGACCTTAAGCGCCGCGCGCGCGTTCGACGATTTCGTGCAAGTCGGCCTCGGCCCACGGCTTGCTCTTGACCCCAAGCAACCCTTCGAACGATTCGCCCGCATCACGCGGGTTGCCGGTCAGGTAAAAAACCTTGATGCCTTTCACGGGCTCGGCCTCGCGCGGATGTTGACTGCGGTGTTGCTGATCCATTGCCGCTGCGAGGGGATCGAGCGGATGGACGTGCAGATCCTGTCCGAAAATCACGCGGCAGCAAGCCTCGTGCGTTCGCTCGGCGGCGAAAAGTGCGGCACCGACCAAGGCGTGTCGGACTATGTGCTCGATACCGCCGCCGCACTCGGCGCATTGCGGCGCGATCCCGGTCCCGCCGGGCTCAAGGCCGTGTTTGCCGCATTTGCCGAATTTTTGTGAACCCGCAGCGGCACGCCCGCGCCGACTTCCGTTGGCCAGGCAAGCCACGATCGAACGCGCCGCGCGGCGCGGATGTCCCGCTTTAACCGAAGCGCCGCGGCGTCAGTCGGCCGAGCCAGCCCTTGAGCGTCGCCCAAATGCCTTCTGACGGTTTGGCCGGGGGCACTTCATCCCAGTCTTCGACCGGGGCCTGGGCCGCTATCTCCTCGCTCCGTTCTGCCTCGAGCCTGGCTGGGTCGGCTGGCCAGTCGGGTAGCGGGGCGGGCTCCGCCACCGCCGCGGGTTCACGCAAGGTTAGGGCCGCCGCCGGAGCATGCGTCGCGAGCAGGCTTTGCAGCCGCTGTTGCAGGTCGGGGTCGCGCGGTCCGAGCATGTCGCGGAAATCGGAGCTGACTTTCGGCGGCTTCCTGGCCAGCAGCAGCCCGCAGTCGGCGATCACCGGTTCGGGTTCATCGAACGCAGGACTTTCAGGCACGATCTCATGCTTGATCTCGCTCTCCTCGCGCTCGGGATGATGCAGATTGCGCAGCCCGGCGAGGCGCACCGTCAGTTCGTCGTCGCTTTCTTCGAGCACCAGCACGGCGCGCTTTTTGGCGCGCGGGATGCTCGTCACCATGAGGCTGCTGTAGCGCGGCACGGGCACGCCCTGCGCGGCGACAACCATATCTTCTTGCGCGGCATTGGCCGTGATCGTTTCGGCCGACATCCCCGCGACCGGCGCGTCGAAATAGGGATAGACCCCGTTGCTCCCGGCGGTGACGCACAGCGCGCGCGGCACGTCGTCGCGGGCGATCTGCTGGCTGACCGCCTCGATTAGCAAGGCCGAAAGCAGGCACGCGCCAAGCGACCCGGCGCGCAGGCCCACTTCATCGGGTTCGTCGCTGGCCAGCAGCCGGGCCTCGAGCCGGGCGAGCGCGCCGTAAAGATCATCGATCCCGTCCAGCCCGAGCGCAGTGTCGGTGGCCTGTGGATCGCCGCTCCAGGTGCAGCCGTCGAATGAATAGCCGTCGAGCAGGTCCTCGCGGCTGCTGTGCGAGAAGGGGAACGCATCGTCGTTGTAATAGCTGGTTTCAAGGTGCGGCTTGAGGTGTCCCTGCGCGTCGGGTTCGGGCACGTCCTCGCCCGCCCAGCCGAACGCGATCGACACCGCGCTGACCGGACGGCCAGGGCGATCATGGCGGCTGACCGCATCGCCCAGCACGTCCCATCCGGTCAGTACCAAGTCGCCGGCGCTGACGGTCAGCAACCGTTCGGGCAGCATGCCGCCGGCCTGCGCGAAGGGCGCGAGCAGCGCGCGCAGCCGGGCAATGGCTGGGGCCAGCTTGCCCTCGCGCAGTCTGTTTTGGATCGAACGGCGAAAGTCTTCTTCGTTCAATCCATCGATGACGATGGTGGTCACACGCGTTTCCCGGCCCTTGCGGAGCGGGCAATTTGCGCCGCAATGGTTTATTTGTGGTTACGCAAGCGGGCAGGTCGTGCTGCGCAGGCTTGCGCCGCGGGCGTGCCGCCGCCAATCAGTGCCGATGCGTATCGCCCTGTTCGAACCCGAAATTGCTGGAAACGTCGGCGCGATCCTGCGCCTTGGCGCCTGTCTCGGGGCGGCGGTGGACCTGATCGAACCGCTCGGGTTCGCTTGGGACGATCGCCGCGTCCGCCGTGCGGCGATGGATTACATCGATCACGTGGCGGTCTCGCGGCATGCCGGGTTCGAGGCGTTCAAGGCTGCCGCCGGGGCGCGCCGGCTGGTGCTGTTCACCACCAAAAGCGCGCAATCGCTCTACGATTTCCGCTTCATGCCCGGCGATATCCTGCTGTTTGGCAAGGAAAGCGCGGGCGTCCCCGCGGCGGTCGCCGAGGCCTGCCATGCCCGGCTGTGCATCCCGATGCAGCCGCAGGTGCGCTCGATGAACCTTGCGTTGTCAGCGGCCATCGCGCTGGGCGAGGCGCTGCGCCAGACCCGGCCTTTGCCGGGATAAGGGATGCGCCGCGCATTGCGGCGCTACCAGCCTGGGGCAATCGCTGATCCCTGCGCGGGCTTTCGCGCCAACTGACCGGCGCGCGATCGCCTTCAAGCGGCCGCCGTTTCAGCGAGCGGCACTAGCCGGTCGCCCGCAACTGCCGCTCCCGAGGCAATCAGCGGTTGATTGCGGAGCCGGTCGTAAATTGGCTGGAAATCGGTCTCCGCCGTGACCTTCAGCAGGTCTTCGAACGACGCGATCACGAAATAACTGCGTTGGAATTTGTCGAACAGATAATCGCTCTGCATGACCCGCGCCAGATCGAACTCGATCCGCTGCACGCCGGGGGCAGACAAAGCATGGACCGTCTCGCTGTAGCTCGACAGCAACCCGGCGCCGAACACGCGCAGCGCGCCGTGCTCCCTGACCAGTCCGAATTCGACTGTGTGCAGGTAAAGCCGGCCGAGCTGATCGACCGCATCAAGGCCCTCGGCGCGCAGCCCCGCCTTGCCGTAAGCGACCATGAAATCGGCAAACACCGGGTCGGCCAGCATCGGTAAATGACCGAACAGGTCGTGGAACATGTCCGGCTCCACCGAATAGTCGAGCGAATTGGCGGGGCGCAGGAAGTTCGCCGCCGGAAACCGGCGTTCCGACAGGTGCCGGAAGAATGGTTCGTTCGGGATTACGCCCGGAACGGGCACGATCTCCCACCCGGTCGCCGCGCGCAGCCGCGGGTTGAGTTCGGCAAGATCGGGAATGCCCGGTGCGGGCAGCCGGAGGATGTCGAGCCCGGACAGGAACGCGCCGCAGGCCATGCCTTCGACCGCCCGGGTTTGCCGTTCGATCAGCCCGTCCCAGACGGCATGCTCGGCGGGGGTGAAGCGCTCCCAGTTCTGGGGCACGGTCCAGTCCGCTGCTGCGCCTGCGGGAGGCCTCTGGTACACATGCTTCGCGGCCATTGCCCGCCTCCTTGTCCTCTTGCCAACATAGCCCGGCCCGGCGCCAGGGCAAAGCGCGCAGGTTGATCTGGCTCGGCGCTGCATTGCGGCCTATGCCAGCGGCAAGCATTCATGGAGCCGGCAATGACTATTCGCAGCTTCGTCGAAGACGGCGTCGAGACGTTCGAGGCGCAGATCGATGGCGAGACGATCCAGTGGGACAAGGGGCTGTCCTATGCGCGGCACCTCCAGACCGAGCGCCTGCTCTCGGCGCAAGTGCCGGTGTCGGACCAGCCCGACGAGATGCTGTTCATTATCATGCACCAGACCATGGAATTATGGCTGAAGCTGCTGCTGCATGAAGCGCGGCTGGTGGTGACCGCGCTGCAAACGGACGATCTCGACCACGCGGGCAAGACGCTTGACCGGATCGCGACGATCCAGCGGCACATGATCCACAGCTGGGAAGTGCTGGCGACACTCACGCCGCATGATTTCATGACGTTTCGGGGGTTCCTGCGCAAGGCCTCGGGGTTCCAGTCGCACCAGTACCGCGAGCTTGAATTCATGCTCGGCAACAAGCGCGCAGACCTGGTGCTGGTCCACGGCGACGATCCGGCTGTGAGCGAACGCCTGAGCGCGGTGCTGCATCGGCCATCGCTTTACGACGAGCTGCTGCGTTTGCTCGCGCGGCGCGGGTTTGCGATTCCTGCCGCGCACCTCGAACGCGATTGGAGCTTGCCTTATGTGGCCTCACCAGCGGTCGAAGACGCGTGGCTGGCGGTCTATTCGGATGTCGAGGCGCACTGGGATCTCTACGCGCTGGCCGAAAAGATCACCACGCTCGAATACTATTTCCAGGAATGGCGGTTCAAACATATGAAAACGGTTGCGCGGGTGATCGGTCAGAAAATGGGCACCGGCGGTTCGGCCGGGGTCGATTATCTGGTGAAAGCGCTCAATCTCAGCTTCTTTCCCGAGCTGTGGTCGATGCGGACGCGGCTGGTCGCGGCCAAAGTAGGCCCGAACTATGCTGATCCCGCCGGAGCGGGCGCATGAAGATGTGGGACATATCGCAGACGCTGCGCCCGGGCATGCCGATGTGGCCGGGCGAGCCGCCGCTGGTGCTGCACCGCAATGCCCAGATCGGCGCCGATTGCCCGGTCAACGTCGGCGCGATGGACACGCCGCTCCATGCCGGGACACATGCCGATTCGCCGTTTCATTATGACCCGCAGGGCGCGGCCAGCGCCGATTGCGATCTCGACGTCTATGTCGGGCGCTGCGTGGTCGTGGATGTCCGCCATGCCGCAGGCCGGGTAGAGCCTGACGACATCGTTTGGGCAGCGCTGGAAGGCGCGACGCGGGTGCTATTCCGGACCTACAATCGCTTCCCTGCGGACGAGTGGGATTCGCAGTTCACTGCAATCGCCCCGGTGGTGATCGCGCGGCTGCGCGAGCACGGCGTGCGGCTGATCGGCACCGATGCCGCCTCGCTCGATCCCGAACAGTCGAAGACGATGGACGCGCACCATGAAGTCCAGGCGGGCGACTTGCGCATCCTCGAAGGGCTGGTGCTCGACGACGTGCCGCCGGGCGAATACGAACTGATCGCGCTGCCGCTGAAGATTGCCGGGGCCGATGCCAGTCCGGTGCGTGCAATCCTGCGGGAGATCGTGCCGTGACAGCCGATCTTGCCGAGCTCGATGCGCGTGATCCGCTGCGCGAATTCCGCGACCTTTTTCAGCTGCGCGAGGGGTTGATCTACCTCGATGGCAATTCGCTCGGCGCGGCCCCGCGCGCTGCTGCCGCGCGTGTTGCCGAAGTGGTGAAGGAGCAATGGGGCGAAGGGTTGATCACCTCGTGGCTGGGCGCCGACTGGTCGACCGCGCCGCAACGCATCGGTGACAAGATTGCTTCGATTCTGGGCGCGGGGCCGGGTGAGATCATCGCTGCGGATTCGACCTCGGTGAATATCTTCAAGGCGCTCACCGCTGCGCTGTCGTTGCGCCCGGCCCGCTCGGTGATCGTGTCGGAAGCGACCAATTTCCCCACCGACGTCTATATGATGCAAGGGATCGAGGCGTTCAGCGGCGGCCGGGTGCGGGCAGTCACAGTCGCGCCGGATGCGGTGCTGGACCGGCTCGATGACGATGTCGCGGTGCTGCTGCTCACCCAGGTGCATTACAAATCCGGGCTGGTCCGCGACATGGCCGAAGTCACCCGCCAAGCCCATGCCAAAGGCGTGCTGGTGGTCTGGGACCTCAGCCACAGTGCCGGTGCGATCCCGGTCGATTTGAATGGCGCCAAGGCCGATTTCGCGGTCGGCTGCGGCTACAAGTTCCTCAACGGCGGCCCGGGCGCACCGGCTTTCATCTTCGTCGCCGAGCGCCATCAGGCGGCCATGCCGGTGCTGTCGGGCTGGTTCGGCCACGCCAGCCCGTTCGCGTTCGAGGAAGACTACCGGCCCGCCGCCGGCATCACCCGGTTCCAGTGCGGCACCCCGCAGGTGCTGGGCCTCGCCGCGCTCGAATGCGGGATCGACCTGATAGCCCAGGCGGACCTGGCGCAGCTGCGCGCCAAGTCGCTCGCGCTGGGCGATCTGTTCATCGCGCAGATGGAGGCGCGCTGCGGCGAGTTCGGGTTCGAGCTGGTCAGCCCGCGCGAGCCCGGGCTGCGCGGCAGCCAGGTCTCCTATGCCCATCCGCACGGCTACGAAATCGTCCAGGCACTCAAGCAGTGCGACGTGATCGGCGATTTTCGCACGCCCGACATCTTGCGCTTCGGGCTGACGCCGCTTTACCTGCGCTACGCCGATATGGTCGAAGCGGCCGAACGGTTGCGCGAGGTCTGCCTGACCCGCGCCTGGGACAAACCGGAATACCGCACCCGCGCTGCGGTGACTTAAGCAGACGGTTGGGGACCGGGCGATGGCCGAGAGTGTTGCCGCGCGCCCTTGTCGCCAACCGGTGTTTTTGCTCTGACAGTGCGCTCTGGGCGTCGGCCTAGTCTATGGCTGTTGTCACGCTGCCTTAAGCGTGGCGTGCGGCATTGCGCGGCGTCGAGAACTTCCTGGCAAATTCTCTGGATTGTTGTGTGATCGTGCTGGTTGGTGCGGTAACCGCAAATTGAAGCTGCCCGTATGCATTGATGATTGGCGCGCCGATGGTCGCGACCCCGCGCCGCCACTGTCCGGCATCGACAGCCCAGCCCGTTCGCCGGACGCCACTGATCTGCCGCGAGCAGATCAGTCCGATGGAAGTCCACGACTGCTGCTCGATCACCGAGCTGGTGACGATGGCAGTCTTGCACATCTTCAAGCAGGGTCAAGGGAGGCGCGATGTGCTGGACGGTGGGTTCGATGCCGATGAAGCGCTGCCGTGCCATATCGATGGTGGACTCAAATGCGTCGGTCAGCCTATCGGTGCATCTGGGCTGCACATGACCTCTGAGAAGCGCCTTCAGCTGCTCGCACGGGCCGCCGAACGCCAGCGTGAAAACCGGTCTTCATTTGGCCTGTCACACAATCTGGGCGGGATGCCGAACCAGAACGTGTCGGCTGTGGCGATCGTGGGACTGATGGGAGCCTGAGGGGTGTGAGGAGTGTCACGAACGAAATGATGCCTGACGCCCACACGTTGCTGATGCGCGCGGCGGCGGCGCTGGAGGCCGCGCAGCACTTCGCCAATGCTGCGCGCGAAGCCGTCACACGCGCGGTGTTCCGCGATGGCCGCATTGCGCTCGAACTGGTCGAAAGCCAGCAGCGCATGGTGCACGGCTATGCCTGGATCGAGACGACGGTCGAAGCCTTGAAGGCCGCTGCCGCCTGGGCCATGCGGCTCGACGGTGAGCAGCAGTTCAGAGCATCCGAGCAGCTCCTCATCACCATCGGATTTGGCGAATATCTGGCGCAACTGGTCGGCGGTGTGCCGATGAGCCAGTGCGAATTCGTCCGGCCAGCCGAACTGGGTCTGGCCGCAGCAGGTGCCCGGTTGAACAATGATCCCGCAGCCGGCTGGTTTATCCAGCATGGCAACACAGCGCAAAATCGCGGGCAGCTTATTGCGCAGATAAGAAGCGGAGCAGGGGTTGCCGACGGTCTTGGCGACGAAACCTTGGACGCAATTCGCGACCAGTTTCGCCGCTTCGTCGATGGACGGATCATTCCCTCGGCGCATGGCTGGCATTTGGCGAACGCGCTGATTCCCGACGAAATCATTGCGGAAATGGCCGCGTTGGGCACCTTCGGGGTGTGCATCGATGCAGAATATGGCGGTCTCGGGCTGGGCAAGTTGGTGATGTGCGTCGTCACCGAAGAGCTGAGCCGCGGGTGGATTGGAACCGGCTCGCTGGGAACGCGCTCGGAGATCGCCGGAGAATTGATCGGCCTGGCCGGGACACCTGAGCAAAAAGCCGCATGGCTACCCCGGATCGCCTCGGGTGAAGTCCTGCCGACCGCGGTCTTCACCGAGCCGGGCAATGGCTCCGACCTGGGCGGATTGCGCACCCGCGCCGGGCGACATTCTGACGGGACATGGCGGATCGATGGAGCCAAGACCTGGATCACCCACGCCGCCCGCAGCGATCTTATGACGCTGCTGGCGCGCACAGATTCCGGCGAGAAGGGGTACGCCGGTCTCACCATGTTTTTGCTGCCCAAGCCACGCGGGAGCGAGCGCGAGCCGTTCCCGGCGCAAGGCATGCAAGGCAGCGAAATCGAAGTCCTCGGCTACCGTGGCATGCGTGAATACGAGCTGGCTTTCGAAGATTTTGTTGCACCTTCCGACGCGGCTCTGGGCGCGATCGAGGGGCAGGGGTTCAAGCAGCTCATGCAGACCTTTGAGGGCGCGCGCATCCAGACGGCTGCACGAGCAGTTGGTGTCGCACAGCGGGCTTATGATCTGAGCCTGGCATACGCCACGGAACGGGTGCAGTTTGGCAAGCAGCTAATCGATTTTCCGCGGGTTTCTGACAAGCTTGCGATGATGATCGTTGAGATCACGGTTGCCCGCGAACTTACCTATTCGGCAGCGCGCGAGAAGGACAAGGGGCGGCGGTGCGATATCGAAGCAGGCATGGCAAAGCTGCTCGCTGCGCGCGTGGCATGGTCGAATGCCGACGTGGGCCTGCAGATCCATGGCGGAAATGGCTACGCGCTGGAATATGAGATTAGCCGCGTGCTCTGTGATGCTCGCATTCTCAACATCTTCGAAGGTGCTGCGGAAATTCAGGCGCAAGTCGTGGCGCGCGGCAAGCTGACGCGCCAGAATTGAACGTAGAACCTTATCGCCCACACCGGGCAACCGGCGACGTCGTCAGGTTGCAAGATGTGGCGCGACGCTGCTTCGCGGCGGAGTTTGCGCCCAAACTTGAGCAGTGGCGGACACCAAGGTGCAGCGACCGCGATCTGTTGCGCCGAGGGAAGCGGTGAACGTGCGTTGGGCTGGGGAAATCGGCGAGGACCGGGGCAAATGCCGCTGCGGGAAAAGTCGGCACCTGCTGCCTCACCTGGCTTAAACCGGAGTGATCGAATAGCCGAGACGCGGCACGTGGACGTTGACCCGGCCCAGATCGGCTAGCTCGCGCGCGACTGACAAGCTGAAATGGGTCGAGCCGACAAAGATCCCCAAGATCGGATCGCGCCCATAGTCGGTTGCCGCCAGGGTAACGGCTTTCCCCATCAGCGCGGCATCGCCGGGCAATGTGCCGAGTTCATCGGGCTGTGCGTCCCGTGCAATGCCCAGCGCCACTTCCGGCGTCATGGCGGTACGGGCCCCATGGCCGATCGCAGTGACGCGATCGTACCAGACGTCGAACCCGGGGAGATCGCCGAACCGGTCGGCAAGCCCGGGGCAGAAGCTGCGAATGAACCAGAAATTGTAATAGCCCGCCGCATCGGCAAGGCTGGGCGCATCGCCAGCGAGAAAAGCCCGGTCGTCAGCCAGTTGCTGGGCAAGCAAGGCGGCGTGGGTGCGGATCTGGTCGAGCGCGAAGGGTGCCATCGCCTTCATCGCAGCGACCTTGAACGGCTGGCCGCTCAGCGCCTCGCGGTCCTTGATAAATGCAGGATCGACAGCGTCACCGATCGCGCCGAAGATCGCCATCACGGCCGACTGGAACAGCGCTTTGTCGCACCATTGCTCGATGCCAATCGCCAGACCCGCGTTGCCGATTGGGAAGAGCGGCTTGTCGGGAAACCGCCGGTCGAGCTCGCGCACGATCAGTTGGCTGTCGCAATAGATATCCGCGCCGATCTGCATCACCGGGATCCGGCGATAGCCGCCGGTCAACGGTACCAGGTCGGGCTTGGGCATGATGACCGGCTGCTGGACGGCCCGCCAGGTGAGACCCTTGATGCCAAGGCAGATCCGGACCTTTTCGGAGAAGGGCGACGGATCGTAGTGGTGAAGAATGACCTCAGACATCGAACGTGGTTCCTTGTGGTTCCCGGCCGAACCGGGTTCAGGCGCGGTTCGGTCAGGGAGAACGATCCTGTTGATACGGTGTCGCCGCAAATAGCTACATAGAATCGCCTGCAGAAATGGCTAGAGTTGGCGGCAAGGTGCCGTCTCTTGGCTATTCGTCACCGCCCGATGCCACCAACTGGTGCAGTTGCTCTGACAGCGCCAAGGCAAGTCATCGTTCCGCCCCGATCCGGTCACCACGCTGACCGCCCGTTGCGCTCTTGCGAAAGGCTGTCGGATCCTGCCCGCGCTGTTTCCTGAAGGCGCGGGAGGGTGCTGTCAGTCTAATCGCAACTCGCCTCCAATTGGCGTAGCTCCAGCTTTGGGTGCGCGGGCTTAGCCCATGAGGCTCTGCCACTCGGCCAGTGCGGCCGAGCGGCGTTCCTTGTAGGTCTGGCGATCGACGAGGTGAC
>JANYGC010000109.1 GCA_025359425.1 Sphingomonadaceae bacterium | reverse complement strand
GAATTAACCCGACTTTCGGCGCTTGCCCCGCATCCACCGCTTTGCTAATGGCCCGCTCCTACCCCCCCGGGCGGCCCCGATTTATGCTGGTGCCTCCCGAAGATTTAGCGGTCGTGGCGGAACTGGTAGACGCGCAACGTTGAGGTCGTTGTGGGCGAAAGCCCGTGGAAGTTCGAGTCTTCTCGACCGCACCAATCCCCTGAAATTCACATGTTATTTCAGTGGCATATGGTTGAGCCACAATTCCAGACCACCCTTCAGTCCACCCCAAAGCACGCGATCTAGTGGCTTGATATGAGCACCCATTTTCAGCCAGTTTGGCGACTCTCCACGATCCTGATAATGTCACCCCACCTCGGGGTATTGTCGTAACCTGGGGCATCGCGATGCTCCCCTCAAAGGGAAATCGTGATGAGGATACTATCAAAGCGTCAGCTTAAGGAGCTTGTTCTGTACTCACCGCAGCACGTCGCGCGATTGGAAAGGGCCGGGCAATTCCCCAAGCGGGTACACCTTGGTCCTGCCAGAGTGGGTTGGGTTGAGGCTGAAGTGCTCGACTGGCTCCAAAAACGGTTGGATCGCCGAGAAGCGCCTAGCCGACACTCCTTCTGAAGGAGCGGGTGGCCGGGATTGCAAGCCCGGTCACCCACCTGATTTGCCTGCGCAAACATGGTGCAGGCAACTTGCGAAGCGCCCGAAAAAAGCGTTTCATGTTCGTATATGGCTTCCACCGAACATATCTTCGACGCCCCCGTAATTCGGACGTTTCGTGACCTATCAGATGAGGAACTTAAGGATCCAGAGGTTCTTCTTGCTCTTGCCGCTTTCGGTTGGTCGAAAACCGTGGATTGGGACGAGCTTCTCAAATCACACAGGATAATCCTTCTGTCGGAGGCTGGAACGGGGAAGACCTTCGAGTGCAAGAAACAAGCCGAACGACTTGCCCAGGCTGGATGCCCGGCATTTTTCGTAGAGTTGGTCGAACTCGCAGCTAAGCCGCTTGATCAATTGCTCTCCCCATCAGACATCCGGCTGTTGGAAGCATGGAGGCAAGGGCAGTTCGAGACTGCCTACTTCTTCTTGGATTCCATTGACGAAATGGAACTGTCACACGGCAAATTCCAAGTCGCGCTTCGCAACCTTGCCCGTGCGATTGACGGTCGGGAGCGGTTTGCCAAGGTTGTCGCCACTAGTCGGCCCATATCAATTGATTTTGAGACATTTCGTAAAGAGTTGCCACTCCCGGATGCTGGCGAGCCCATTACCCTCGTCAATCCCCGCAATCAATTCGACGCAATCGTTCGTGGTGAAACGAGGAAAGCGCGGTTGGAAGCGGCAAAGCCAGAGAACAGGGACAATGCACCGAAGCCTTGGCGAACGGTCGCGCTCATGCCTCTCTCGAACGGCCAAATCGATCAGATTCTTGCCGTCAATGGCGTAACGGATGGTGACGCGCTCAAAGCCGAGATCGAAAAGCGGCGTGTTTGGGATTTTGCACGCCGACCGCAGGACTTGATCGAGATTTGCGCATACTGGAATCGGCATAAGCAACTCGGCAACCGCGCCGAGCAAGTCGCCCAAAACATAGCCGCCAAGCTGCAGGAGCCGAATGATCGGAAAGTGCTGGTGCAGCTCCCCGAGGAAAAGGCGCTGGAAGGCGCGGAGCGTCTCGCTCTTGCACTCGCCTTGACGCGGCGGAAAACCATTCGGGTTTCTGGCAAGTCACTCGACAAACACGAGACCGACCTTGCACTCGATCCCGGAATCGTGCTCTCGGACTGGTCAGCGAAAGAGCGCAACGAACTATTACAGCGCGGGATTTTCGGATTTGCCAGCTATGGCAGGGTGCGTTTCCACCATCGATCCGTTCTGGAATTTCTGGCCGCGCAACGCCTGCACAAACTGGTTTCAGAAAAGCGGATGCCAACGCGGGCATTGCTCCGAATGCTATTTGGGGAGCGCTACGGGCAGAAAGTGGTTTTTCCCGCGACGCGCTCGATAACCGCGTGGCTCGCGCTGTGGAATGACCATGTCCAGCAGGAAGTGCTTGCACGGGAACCGCAGGCCCTCATCGACGATGGTGACCCGGAAAGCTTCTCGCCAATTGCAAAGAACGCGATACTAGAAGCTTTCTCAAGCCGCTACGCAGCCAGCGATTGGCGCGGCATCCGATTTCCTTATGACCAGATTCGCCGCTTCGCCTGTGCGGAATTGGCACCGGCCATCCGCAGGATTTGGAACACTGGTATTACGAACCCGGAGATCGAAGAACTGATCGTCGATGTCATCGAAGCCGGGCGCATCGCCGAGTGCGTTGATATTGCGCGTGAAATTGCAGTCGATACGAAAGCCAACTCCAACAACCGCACCACCGCGCTTATGGCCGTCTGCGAGTTGGACACATCTACGAATGCAAACGCTGTTGCGACCGGCGTGCTCGACCCCAAGAACCGATGGTCGGAGCGGGCGAAGCAAAACCTGCTCGACGTGATCTTCCCCAAGCACATCACCGTCGATCAGTTTTGCCAGATCCTGCAACAGTTCACCGTCGACCAGCGTGAGGTCGGCGGGCCATCATGGCACTTGCCCAGACTGTTCGCGGCGCTGGAACTGGCGACCGATCTGCGAAATGAGCTGCGCACCAAGATTACCAAACTGCTGGCAGGTTCAATCGAAAAGTCCGTGAATTGGCCGCATTTCACTTCGAGATATTCGTATCTCGGAACCGGCCTTGCCGCGCTGTGCCAGATCGATCTCAATTCTGGCACCGCTATTTCCGATGATCTCATCGAAGCCTGCGTTGTCTCGCGGCATTGCCATGACCGAGAGTATGGCGACGAAAAGCCTTCTGCCGAAGTCCGGCTTCATTTCGTGAACGCGGATGCAGGAGTTAGGCAGTGCGCATTCAGGATTGAGAGCAAATTCTTCCTCGCGCACGCTCCGTCCGATGATGCATGGACGCATTGCTATCACTCCCTTTATGAAGGCGTCACCGGCTCGCCGACGCAGGACGATATCGTCTGGCTGCTCGCGGAGGCCGAGAATCAATCGCTCCAAGAAATAGAACGATGCGCAGTATTCGAGGCTGCCGTTCGGCTCGTCGAAGATGATCCAAAACAAATTGAGCAGTGCAAAAGGATTTCCGAGGGGTCGCCAACAATGGAGACCTCGTTCGCCAAGTGGTGTGCTCCACGGGTTGCCGATCCTGAGATAGCCAAATGGCAGCTCGAAGATGCTGAGCGTAAGGCTCAGCACGAGCGCGAGGAAGATGCACGTGTGAAGGGATGGCACGATTGGCGGGATGAAGTCATTGCCAACCCTGATCAATGGTTCTCTCCCTCCAAGCGGGGACAGTTCGTTGCCAACCTCTGGCACATCCTGAATAGTGAAGAAGCGCATTCTGGCAGGCGGGCAACCTGGCAGAGTGCCCTCGTGATCGAACTATTCGGCCCGGACGTGGCTGAGCGCGCCGCGCAGGCTTTCAAGGCCTATTGGCGAAAGCATAAGGTATCGCTTGGCAGTGAGCGCAAGGAGAAGGACAGAAATCTGACCTATTATTGGTGGCTTTATGGGCTTTCCGGTCTCTATGCCGAAGCGGATGCTCAACCCGACTGGGCTGGGAAACTTACTGAAGGAGAGGCTCGGCGAGCCGCGCGGTATGTTCCAGTTGAGCACAATCTGCCAGATTGGTTGGAAAGTCTTTTGACCTCACAGCCGAAGGCGGTCGATCACATTTTGGGAACGGAGCTTTCCCGACAGCTTGCAACAGCGGTGGGTTACAATTTCCCCGACCTGATTTCTGATTTCTACAATGCCACTGACAGCACCAGGTCATTTTTTGGTCAGCGGGTTTGGGACTGGATGAACGGCAAGCTACCAATCGCGCGAACCGATGAGGCGCGACGACGGCTGCATGAACATGTTGATCGGGCTTTGGCCTGGCTCATCAAAACGCCAATCAATGGCGGAAATGCAGCGCTGGCCGATTTTGCGAAGCGGAAATTGAAGTCTGGCCTCGGTGGCCACCTAGCAATGCTTTGGTTGAATACGCTGCTCGCTACAGATCCCGTTGCAGGGATAGCAGTGCTGCGCCGGGATCTGCCCAAGCTCTCTACCGCTGATCGGTATCGTTTCTGCGAGCGCCTATTCGCGGCCCTGGGAGAGCGAAGCGGCGTTCATTTCGGTCCAAACCTCTCCGATCCATCATTCTCGGCTTCTGACCTGCATGAATTGGTCCGACTGGCCTATCAGGAGATTGCGAGAGCAAGTGATATCGACCGAAGCGGTGGAGGCGCATACAGTCCCACTCATCGCGACAACGCTCAACAAGGGCGGGATGTGGTTTTCAGCGCGCTAATCAAGAAGGACGGCCCCGACGCGTGGACAGTCAAACAAGCGATGCGAACCGACCCGCTCTTCGCTCATTTCCGGGATCGTCTCGATCATCTCGCTCGGGAGCGCGTTGCCGAGGAAGCCGAAGGCGAGCCTTTGACGGAAGAGGCGGTTCGTCAATTGGACCGCTACGGCGAAGCTCCTCCTGCAGATCGCGACGGCATGTTTGAATTGATGCTCGATCGCATCAGCGATCTTGAGCACGATCTGGTTGCAGATTTTAGTGAACGCGAGCTTCTCGCTTCGATCACAGGCGAGGCAGTGATGCAACGAACGCTGGCCAGACGCCTGAAGGACCGTTCGAACCACGCGTATAAGGTCGACCGGGAAGCCGAGGTTGTTGACGCCAAGAAGACCGATATCCGCCTACGTTCTATGGGAAGCGATCAGCAAGCAGTGATAGAGCTGAAGCTTGCCAACAACGGCTATTCTGTCCGTGATCTCCTCGATGCGCTAGAAGTTCAGCTCGTTGGACAATATCTCAGGCACGACGATTGCAAGGCAGGATGTTTACTTGTGACAATGGCAAAGCCCCGAGGATGGGAACACCCAGAAACAGGGGCAAAGATTGCTCTTCCCGATGTCGTTACACTTCTCAATGTGCGCGCGGAAGAGATTGCGGCATCGTGTTTTCACCAAATTCGTCTCAAGGTGCTTGGAATCGATCTAAGTCAATAGTGCTTGGCATGGAAACCTCTATCCCCATTCCGTTTGATTTCCCATCCCCGTTCAATTCGGAACATTCATGCTCAAAGGCGAGCAATCGACCATTTCCAACGGCTGTTCTGTTCGTATTGATAAGGAAAAATCACTATGAAGTCGCGGCCGTTGGA
>JANYGC010000097.1 GCA_025359425.1 Sphingomonadaceae bacterium | reverse complement strand
AGACACCGCGCACAGCGTCTCGACTTCGCTCGACCCGAACGGGCTTTGGGAACGAGCTGTTGATGAAAGCGCTCGTCGTCAACACACTGTCCCCAAACCTCTCCGGGGTAGAGCTGAGCGAAGTCGATGCCCCGATCCGCGCACTCGGCGACGTGCTGGTCAATGTCCGCGCAGTTTCACTCAACTTCCCCGATCTGCTGATGACCAAGGGCGAGTATCAGCTCAAACCGCCGCTCCCGTTTGTGCTCGGCCTGGAATTTGCCGGTGAGGTCATCGAAGCCCCGGTAGACAGCGACCTCAACCCCGGCGACCTCG
Source organism: Sphingomonadaceae bacterium (assembly GCA_025359425.1). Lineage (GTDB taxonomy): Bacteria > Pseudomonadota > Alphaproteobacteria > Sphingomonadales > Sphingomonadaceae > Novosphingobium. Next base: position 50,058 of record JANYGC010000097.1, on the reverse strand, counting down.
TTTATGGTGGCCGCCAGACCGGGTGCTTTGCCGAGCAAGTCGCAGTGCCGGCTGCCGCAGTGCGCCAGGTTCCGGCGGGTCTGACAGTCCAGCAAGCCGCCGCGTTCGGCGCAGCTTACAGCACTGCTTACACTGCGCTGGTCGAACTGGGCGGCCTCAAGCCTGGGCAATGGGTGCTGGTCCACGGTGCGAGCGGCGGGGTGGGTCTGGCGGCGTGCGACCTCGCCAAAGCGCTGGGCGCGCGAGTCATCGCAGCGACTGGCTCGCCGGACAAGCTGGCGGCACTCGAAACGGCCTGCACGCCCGCTGCCGTGCTGCTCGCCCTCGGCAAATTCCGCGAACAGGTCGCGGAAATCACCGGCGGCGCGCTGTGCGATCTGGTTTACGATCCGGTCGGCGGCACCGTGTTCGACGAGAGCACCCGCTGCGTGGCGTTCGGCGGCAAGTTGCTGGTCGTGGGGTTTGCGGGCGGACGGATTGCCGATATCTCGACCAACATCCCGCTGATCAAGGGCTTCTCCATCGTCGGCGTTCGCGCGGGCGAGTATGCCCGCCGCTTCCCCGAGCGCGGCGCGCGGATCCGCGATGCCCTGCTGAACATGGCAGCGGCGGGCACAATCAATCCACAGATCGACCGCGTGCTCCCACTCAGCCGCTGGCGTGAGGGGTTCGAGGCGATGGCCGCGCGGCAAGTGATCGGGAAGATTGTGCTGGAGCCGGGCGGCTAAATTGGACGCCGCGTACCGTACCCTTCATTCGCATAACGGGGCCGACCGCGCCCGATGAGAAAAGCAGTCGTGTGCGGCAAGCGTGTATTGAACCGCTTCAAATCGGCCTTGCAGTCTTCGTCGCCTTTTGCAGCGGCCCGAGCCAACCAATACCGGTAGCCGACCAAATTGTTCTGGTTGAAGCAATTCATCGCCAAATGCTGTCCAGCCATTGTTTGACCCTTGCGCAACGCCTTGCGGCATAAGTCCCATGCCCGGCGGTTTCCGACGTAACCCCGATCCGGATCATTCAACCACGACGCCCATTCGAGCATTGCCCAAGCATGTCCACGCAACGCAGCAACCTCGATCATGCCGAGCCACGGACCGTTCTGTTTACCTTCACGGATCAACATTGCTGTTGAGTACAGGTGTTCTAGCTTCTTCAATTCCATGGCGACAATCGAGCAGAGCCCGCATGGGTTGGCAATACACGAAAGAAGGGCGGCCCTTTGGACCGCCCCTTCCCCCCTCTCCAAACTCGTAAATTTGTTAAAGGCCAGCGATTGCCGCGTCGACCAGCGGCTTGTCAGCCTTGGCGTCATGGTTCTCGGCAATCAGGCTTTGTGCGGCCATCGTGGCGGCGCGGGCCGCAGTCGCGCGGACATCGGCCAGCGCGGCGCGTTCAGCCGCGCCGATCTTGTCCTGCGCCATCTTTTCGCGGCGCGCGATCAGTGCGGTGGTCTGGGTTTCGGCCGCAGCCACGATCGCCTCGGCTTCGTGCTTGGCATGTTCGACCATCGCCGCCGCATCGGCCGCGGCCCCGGCGATCTTCGCGGCATATTGCGCGCGCAGCGCTTCGGCTTCGGCGCGCAAGGTCTTGGCCTGGTCAAGCTGAGCGCGGATTTCGGCGATCTGCTTGTCGAGCAGGCCGGCAACCAGTTTAGGCACCCCGGCCTTGAGCATGATACCGAAGACCGCCAGCATGGCGAGCGCCACCCAGCCGCCCGCATTCATGCCGAGCGCCGTGGCTTCTTCGTGGGTTTCCGCCGCAGCGGCGAGCAGGATCAGGTTAGCCATTGGCCAGTACCGCCTTCACAGACTTTGCCGCCGCAGCCGCGGTGACTTTCGCGCCGGAAACCTTGGCGACGATCTCGGCCGCAGCTTCCGCCGCAACGCCTTCGATGCTCGCCAGCGCGGCACTGCGCGAAGTCGCGATCCGCGCCTCGGCATCCGCCAGCAGCTTGGCGGTCTTGGCCTCGGCCTTGGCCAGCCGCACTTCGCCCGCCTTGGCCGCCTTGGCTTTCGCTTCGGCGGTAGTGGCCTGGGCATTGCCGCGCGCCGCCAGATCGTTGGCGCGCAGCTGTTCCTCGGCGGCATCGGCTCCGGCCCGGGCGGCTTCGGCCGCCGCGAGGTCAGCCGCGATCGTCGCATCGCGATTATCGACGGTCGCCTCGACCTTGGGCACGATCCCCTTGCCGACGAAGAAATAGATCCCCGCCAGCACGACGAGCAGCCAGAACCATTGCGACTGGTAGACCAGTGCGAGTTGCGCGATTTGCGGCATTTCTACTCTCGATCAAAATGTCGGCCGGAGAACCATTCTCCGGCCGGACAATATCACTGGGCGTAGAGGATGATCATCGAAACCGCGAAGGCCATCAGGCCGAGCAGTTCCGCGGCAGCGAAGCCGATGTACAGCGTGGTGGTCTGACCAGCGGCCGCACCCGGGTTACGCAGCGCGCCCTGGAGGAAGCTGCCGAACACGTTGCCCACACCGGCAGCCGCAGCGCCCGCGCCGATTGCCGCGAGACCGGCACCGATGACCTTTGCAGAAGCGAGATCCATTTTGATAACTCCGTTTTATAAAATGTTAGAAGGAAAGGGTTCTTGAAACTTAGTGAAGGTTGACCGCATCGTTGATATACAGGGCGGTCAGCAGCGCGAAGACATAGGCCTGAATTGCGCCGACCAGCAGCTCGAGCGCGTTGACCCCGATCACGGCAACGAAACACAGCGCCGAAATGGCATAGCCCAGCGGCCCACCGGCGTTGAGCCCCTGCACCACGAAATTGCCGAACACGTCGAGCAGGACGTGGCCGGCGAACATCGCGATGAACGGCCGCAGCCCCAGCGAGAACGGGCGCACCATGAAGCTGACGAATTCGATCGGGGCCACGAACATCTTGACCGGCAGCGGCGCGCCCTTGGGCACGAACAGGCTGAAAAAGTGCAAGCCGCGCTTCCAGAACCCGACGCCGAGCACGATCGCGAAGCTCAGCACGCTCATGAACATCGTCACGCTGAACTGGCTGGTCACGGTGAACGGGTGCGCGCCGGGGACAATCGCGAACGGCATCGCGCCGATCCAGTTGGAGAACAGGATGAAGGTGAAGGCGGTGAACACCCACGGCAGGTAGCGGCGGCCTTCGGCCCCGATCGAGGTGCGGGTGATATTGTCGAGGAACCCGGTCATCCCTTCGACCGCGACCTGCCACCGGCCCGGCACGATCTGGCGCTTCATTCCGCCCCACATGAACGCCAGAATCGCAGCAAACACGATCAGCATCCATAGCGACGAGTTGGTGAACTGGAACGGCGACGCGGCCAGCGTATCACTGCCAATCGGCGTGATCATAAACTGGTGCATCGGGTCGATTTTGGCTTCACCTGCCACTTTGCATAAATCCCTGCGTTAAAGCCGTGGTTACTTCGAAGCGTCGTTATTGCCGCGCACCACCTGGAGGCAGGCACCGGCAAAGGCGAGGAACATCAATACGATCATGATCCACGGCCGGGTCCCGAACACACTGTCCAGCCCCCAACCGACCACGATCCCGCCAAGCGGATAGCCGACCATGGTCGAAGCAACCTGCATCCCGACCGAACGCCCCTGATCGCGCAGCGGCGCATGATCGCGGGCCAGCCGTTCGTCCTCGGCGCGGCGCGCGGCATCGAGCCGCGACTGCAACGAACCGAGCGCCGGGTCTTCAGCCAGCGGCGGGGTGGTGGGATCGGAGGGGTCCTGCGCCACGAAGGTAAGTCATTCCTGATGAAAATGCGGGCAAATAATACGAAAATCCGCCGGAAAGACAGGCTCTCCCGCGAAGCGCCGTCCCCTTAGGCAAGGTGCCCGGCGAAGTCAACCGGCGCGAAAAACGGGCGCTGACAAGTCCTGTCAGCGCCCGGTTTTGCGTTGCTTGTTCGTCAGTTCGGCGCGGTATCCGCCGCCGCGCATTTGGCATCGCGCAGCGGGGCTTCACTGGTGCGGGTGTGCCAGCTGCCGTCGGGCGACTGATACTTCTCGCCCGGCCGGGTCTTGAGGATCAAGCGGCACGCGGTGGTGAAGGCATAGTCCTCCTGGGTCGAGTGCGTTGCACTGGCGCGCTCGGCATAGATCGCGCGGCGCTTGATGTTGACGTCTTCCGCGGTGCGGCGGACATCGGCGCTCGGGCGGCTCGGAAAGCCGAGGTAGCCATCGATCTGTTCGCCGATCTGGCCGGCTGCGCGCGCGGCGGCATAGGCCGGGTTGGCGGTCTGCGCCGCCACCGGCATCGCCGCCAGCAGCAAGCCGAGCGCAGCCCCGCCCAGCGCGGCAAAGCGCAGGTTGGAGGAGCCACATTGATTCGACCGGTTCATCACTCTGAACTCCATTTCAAAATACGTCAGGATTCTTGTCGATCGTGTTCGCAGCATCGGCTGCGAGGCGATAGACCACCTCCTGCTTGATGTTGATATTCAGCTCGATCACGATCGGCTTGTCCGGTGCAGTAACCGAGACACATCCGCCAAGCGTCAAAGCGCCGCCTATCACCATCGCTGCCGTGGTTACCCACTGGCGCAGCGGCCTCCGGTTCCGTGTTGCGAATTCCATGCTTGGCCCCTTTATGGACCGGGTTTTCGCAGCCGCGGCGCGGTAGGTCAATTCGAAGCTGTTCATGGAACTGTCCTGCTGTCTGAATGCTGAATGTTGCCCACTGTGGGTGGCTGCGGCGGGACCGGCGGGAGCGTGGCGGGCGGCGCTGGCGCCGGTGCTGGTTCGCCGGGAACCGGGGCTGCGCCCCCGATCAGGCCAAGTTCGCGCGGATCCCTGACATAGGCCGGATCGTAGAGCGATTTGAACGAGGTCACCAGCTGGTGGAACGGCCCGCGGATCGAAATGTTGAAGCGGATTGGCAATTTGGCGAAACGCTGGGTGAGGAAATTGCGCTTCGCCCCCTGCCCCTGGCTGACCCCGTCGATCCGCATCTTGGTCACGATTTCACCGTCGAGATGGCCCTGCAAGGCGACCTCCATGTGCTTGTAATCGAGGCTGCGCAGCGCCTGGAAAGCAAAGTTGCCCATCGGCGAAAGGTCCTTGTACGTGAGCTCGCCGACGTAGGAGAGGTTGCCGCCAGGATCACGCGACACGAGGATGCCGTTCTCGATCCGGCCGCCGTTCTGGTCGAACACCAGCGGCAGCTCGCCATCGAAAGTCCCGCTCGCAGAGATGTTGGCAAGATTAAGCCGCGCCACAAATTTCGCCAGGTTGAGCCCATTGACCTTGATGGTGAAGCGGCGGACTTCCGCCGCACCCAGCACCAGCCGGGTCGGCAGCAGCTCGAGCGAGCCGTCGATGAACGGCCACTTTGCGCCGTTCACCACCAACACATGCCCAGGCTCGAGCTGAACCGAGACATCGCCGTCGTTGACCTCGATCCCCGGGTTGATCGAGGCGACGTGCAGCACCTGGCGCGGCGCGGTGACGAGGCCGAGCAGGTCGGTGAAATGAACCGTGCCCTTGGCACCCTTGACCGGACCGAACTGCGCCCCGAAATCGAGCTTGTCGGTGCTGAAATCGCCCGAGCTGGTAACCCCGCGCCGGTCCCAGTCGATCCGGCCCTGGCCGTAGACCCGGCCCTTGGCGAGCGCGATCACGCCTTGGCTGAGGTAGGTCAGCGTATCGGGCTGAAGACCCTTGTCGAAGTCGATCCCCGGCACCAGCAAGTCGGCATGGCCGCTCGCGGTGTCGAGATCGTGGACGATCTTGGCTTCGGTCACTAGCCGGTCGCTCTTCGGCTCGCGCAGCAGCGCATCGGCGGTGAAAGTGGTCGAAATCAGACTGAGCGTCGCATCGCGCGCGACGAGCGGATAGAATCGCGCCGCCGGGAGCCGGTCCTTGACCGTCAGGCTGGCGCCGCTGACCGTGAACTGCTTGTTTGCAAAACGCCAGTTGCCCGCGGCACCGAATATGTCGAGCGGCACCGACCAGAGCTTGAGTTCGGTTCCGGCGAAAGTGCCGGCGATGGTCTGGCCCAGACTGGCACCGAGCTGCGCGATCTTGAGCGTCGAGGGCATGCCCGCCGGGCCGAACGAAACGTCGACATTGCGCGCCACCAGGGCCCCCGGCCAGGCCATCCCGACCACGCCGCTGCGCAGCCGCACTGGTGTGCTGCCCAAGGTGCCGGTGAGCGCCAGGCCCGCCGTACCCGCCGAAACGCGCGTCCCGCGCCCGTCGCTGCGCACGATTGCGCCTTCGGAACCGGGACACAGGGTAAGCGTTTGCCCGGCCAGCGTCAGATTGGAGATGCGCAAGCTGTCGAACCGCACCGGGGTGCAGCGGCGCAGCGCTGCCAATCCGCGCGCCGAGGACCAGTTGCCCTCGATCGGCAGCACCAGATTCTCGATCCGCCCGCCGGGCAAGGCCCCGCTCAGCAGCGCGCGCCCGGCAAAACCGATCGCCCCGCCGGGCAGTTGCACCAGCTTGAGTTCGGGCAAGGCGACCATGGCGTCGCCGGCGCGGTACGGCGCGAGCACCAGCGTGGCCAAGCCGCCGCCCCCGCCGCGCCGTTCGAACCGCCCCTCGATATGCGGCAAGCCGGGCCCGTCACTGAGCAGGTTGCCGGCGAGCATCATGCCGCCCTTGCCGCCGAACGCGACCGTAACCTTCGACAGCGCCGCGAGCCGCGCCCCGCTGCCGCCTCGCCACAGCGCCCCGGGAAGCGTCAGGCTGGTCAACTGGCCGTGCTGGCGGACCTGGTATGTTGCGGCAAAGCTGCTGCCGGTCGCTTCGCGCGCCAACGCCTTGCGAAGCTGCGCGGCAAGCGGCGCCACAAGGGTCCCCGCGCCCGATTTCTCGAGCCCCGCCAAAGTGACTTCGAGCCCGCGCCCGGGCGACAATCCGGTCGCGCCCAGCGCGCCTTCGCTGCTGAAGCTGGCCATCCGGTCATGGCTGCGCGCCTGGCCTTCGAGCGCCAGCGTCGCGGCCTTGATGCCGCTCGCCGCCAGTCCCTCGCCCTGCAATTTATAGCTGACGACGAGATCGCCCTTGGCGAGCGCAAATTGGCCCGTACCGCTCGCCCGTTCAAGCCGGTTGGCGCCGTAGCCGAGCGTTACACTGGTCAGCGCGTAGGACCCCCCGCCGGCGTCGAACTGCGAAGCCAGCGTACCGATGACCTGCAGGCTCGCATCGCGCAACGCAAGGCGGCGGCCGGGGCAATCGAGCGCTTGCAAGCGGAGCGGGCCGTCGAATTTGGGCGCCGCAGCAGCCACGGTGAGCTGACCGAACGCGGTCAGCCGCTGGACCTTGCAATTGCCCAGCTGCAACTGTGGCGCAATGGCCGCGAGGGTGCCGGCAAATCCGCCGCGCAGGTTGCCCGCGCCTTCGGCTTTCAGGCCAATGGGTCCCGACGGGCTGTCAATCCGCGCGCGGCCGTCGATCAGCTTGAGGTCGAGGTCGGGCAACCCTTTGGTCCCGCCCTTGTTGGCAAACAGCACTTTGTCGAGCGCGCCGAAACTGATCTTGCCACCGGCGATGCGGCCGTAAAGGCGCGGACGGAATAGCGTGATCTGGCCCAGAGTGGGCAGCCCGAACGTGGGCTCGATCTGCACTTCGGCGCGTTCGATGGTCAGGTCGGGATGCGCCGGATCGCCGATCACGATGTCGGTCAGAATCTCGCGCGAAGTCTCGATCTTCTCAATCTTGTAAGTTGCAGGCAGGCCAAGGTCTTCAAGCCGGGAATTGATGACCTTGTGCGCGATGTTCTCGCGCGCCAGCCACAGCCCGAGCAGCGCGGCCGCGAGCACCATTCCGAGCAGCACGGCGATCCGCCAGCCGCGCCGGACCCGGGAGGCAAAGGCCGGGGCCTGCGCCTCCTCGATCTCTTGGCCGTCTGCTCCGGACATTTCACTACCCTTGCGCGCCTCGCCCCGGAAAGGCAAGGAAAGCGCCGAGACAGGGAAGGAAACGCGTGGCCGAGACAAACGATCCGCCGCACCATGGCGCGGGCCACCGTGCCCGGTTGCGCGCGCGGCTGCTCGGCGGCGGGTCCGAGGCGCTGGCCGACCACGAACTGGTCGAATACCTGCTGATGACCGCGATCCCGCGCAAAGATGTCAAGCCGCTCGCGCACGAATTGCTCAAGCGCTTCGGCGGGCTGGCGGGCCTGCTGAACGCCGAGCCGCGCGCCTTGGCCAAGCACCGCGGAATGGGCGAAACCAGCGCCGCCGCGCTCAAGATCGTGGCGCTGGCGGCACGGCGGCTGGCGCGCACCGGCTTGCAGGAACAGCCCGTGCTGGGCAGCTGGCAAGTGCTGATCGATTATCTGACGATCGATATGGCGCACCTCAACCACGAACGCGTGCGGGTGCTGTACCTCGACAACAAGAACCGCCTGATCCTCGACGACCAGGTCAGCGACGGCACGCTGGATGAGGCCGCGATTCACCCGCGCGAGGTGGTCAAGAAAGCGCTCGAACTGGGTGCCTCGGCGCTGATCCTGGTGCACAACCATCCCTCGGGCTCGCCCGAACCAAGCCGCGCCGACGTCCAGATCACGAACAAGATCGCCGAGGCCGGGCGGCTGCTCGGGATCACCGTCCACGACCACGTGATCATCGGGAAAGAGGGCCATGTCAGCCTCAAGGCCAAGGGGCTGATCTGATGTGCGTAGCCGCCATCGCCTGGCTGGCGCACCCGCGGTGGCGGCTGGTCGCAATCGGTAACCGCGATGAATTTCATGGGCGGCGGACCGCGCCGTTGGCTGAATGGGACAATGGTATTATCGCGGGACGCGACCTTGAAGCTGGCGGAACCTGGCTGGGGGTGCACCCGGCGAGCCGGTTCGCCTTGGTCACCAACTTGCGCGCCGAGGGCTTCCCCAAGCCGGGGATGGCCTCACGCGGCGCTTTGGTCACCGACTGGCTGCTCGGCCTGTCGCTCGGCGAGTTGGCCGCGATGAACCCGTTCAACTTGTTCGTCGCCGGGCCGGATGGTGCGGAGCTGCTGACCAACCACCCTGCGCCGCAGCGCCAGCCCCTCGCGCCGGGCATTCATGGACTGTCGAACGGCAGCTTTGCCGACCGCTGGTACAAGACGCTGCGGCTGGAGGCGGCGCTGGCGGAATGGCTGGTCGCGGGTAACGCAGATCCTGCGCCGCTGTTCGCGACCCTGTCCGATCGCACCTTGGCCCCGGACCCGCCCGATGCTGAGTTCTCCAGCGTGTTCATCGCCAACCCGGGCTATGGCACGCGGTGCTCGACGGTGGTCTTGGTGGATTCGGCGGGGCGAGGGACGATAATCGAGCGCAGTTTTGCTGCGGATGGAAAGGCGACGGGCGAAATTGCGCTCGATTTCGTCTCGCCCGCCTAACCGTAACTAGCCGCCAGCAAATGCGGCCGCTCGTTGGCGACCTTGACCACCAGTTCGCCGAACAGCCCGTTGACCCAGGCGAACCACTTGCGAGTGAACCGCGCGGGGTCATCCTGATCGAACGCCTCATGTATGAACCCGGTCCCGGCATGCGTCGCGCGCAAGGTCTTGAGCGCGCCAGCAATCACTGCATCGTCCTCGCTCGACATCGCATGGACGATGATCGACATCGGCCAGACCTGCCGCTCGCCGATATGCGGCCCGCCCACGCCTGCCGCCGCTTTGCCCGAGAAGAACCACGGGTTGGCATCGCTCCACACTGCATCGGCGGTGGCGCGCCACAGCGGGTTATCGGCGCGGATGCAGCGCAGATAGGCCAGGCCGAGCAGCGAGGGCACGTTGGCGTCGTCCATGAACAGATGGTTGCCGTAACCGTCGGTCTCATAAGCGAACACCTGCCGCCCATCGGGCAGCGTCATCGTGCCGTGCTGGTACACCGCCGCTTCGACCTCGTCGGCCAAGGCGCGCGCTTCGGCGGCGAAAGCAGCATCATGCAGCACCGCCTCGGACAGCGCGGCCAGCTCGCGCAAGGTCGCCACCGCAAACAGGTTGCCGGGAATGTTGCACGGGAAGGTGCAGGCATCGTCCGACGGGCGGAAGGCCGAATGGATCAGCCCGGTCTTGCGGGTCGGCACCCCGATCCCGGCGAGCGTGGTTTCGGTCGGCTGGTCACTGCGCCGCTGGAACCGGTAAGGCCCGGGACTGGTGCGCCGCTGCTGCGCCTTGAAAGTGGCAACGATGGTCTTGGCGGCCGAGACCCAAGTCGCATCGAACGGCGCGGCATCGCCGCTCGCCTGCCAGTAATCGCAGGCCAGCCGCAACACATAGCACAGCGAATCCACCTCCCATTTGCGCTCGGCCACGCCGGGTTTCATCTCGGTCCGGTCGATCTTCGACCAGTCGAGGTTCGACATTGCAGCGGGATCGCGCATGAAGGCGTTGGCATAAGGATCGATCAGCACGCAGCGCGCGTGGCGGGCGATCAGCCCGCGGAACAGCAGCGTCAGCTGCGCATCGCCGCGCACGAGGGGCAGGTACGGCCGCAGCTGCGCCGCCGAATCGCGCAACCACAGGCACGGAATATCGCCGGTGATCACGAAAGCATCGGGCTCACCCGAAACCTCGCCCATGAACACCGTGGTGTCGAGCGTGTTGGGCAGGCAGTTCTGGAACAACCAGGCCAATTCCGGATCGGCGATCAGTGCGGAAACGCGGACGAGCTCCGTCTCGACCGCAGGACTGACAAACCGCCGCGCGGCGGGCGCGGGACGCTGGGATGGGAACATCGGCTTGGCCTCCTGCGCGCGCAGCTTACGCGGCATCAACAGCAGCGCCGACCCGGCGGCGATGAACGAACGGCGATGGAACTGGGCGTGCTGCACTGTGTGCTTGGTGACGCGGTTGGCGCGGGTTGTCGAGACAGCTTGGCTCGCGCGAAGGCGCAAAGCCGCAAAGGAAAGCAAGAAAGCGTTAATCGCGCAGAGACCGCAAAGAGCGCAAAGAGTTACCACGCGCCGCAGGCATATCGCCTTTGACGACGATTCGCGTTGAGCAATCGGCGATGCGAAAAGTGGCTGCGCCGCCCACATCGTATCTTTGCGGCCTTTGCGCTCTTTGCGCGAACCAATCTCTTCTTCGCGCCTTTGCGCCTTTGCGAGCGAACAAATTCCTTTCTCGAATCTGGCGTGATACGAACACTCAAAATCAGCGGGAGAAAACCCATGCCCACCCAGCAGCCCGACGGCGTGCACCACATCGCGATCATGTCCGCCGACATGAAGGCGCAGCTGACTTTCTTCACGCAAGTGCTGGGCTTCCCGCTGGTCGGGCTGTTCGACATGCACGGGGTCCCCGGCGGCAAGCATGCCTTCCTCAAAATGGCCGACGACAGCTTTTTCTCGGTGGTCGAGCTGGACGGCGTGGGCGATATCCCCGCAACCATCGGCATCACCCATTCGGGCACCGGTGCGGGCAAGTCCGCCGCCGGAACCATGCAGCACATCGCCTTCCGCGCGCCCGACGAGGCCGGGCTGCTGGCACTGCGCAACCGCATCCGCAGCCACGGCGTCCCCGCCATCGGCCCGATCGGGCACGGGTTCTGCAAGTCGATCTACTTTGCCGGGCCAGAGGGGCTGACGCTGGAGGTCTCGACCCAGATGACCCCGCTCGATCCGGCGCGCTGGGTCGATCCCAAAGTGCTCGAGGCCTGCGGGATTTCGGGCGAAGAGGCCAATGCCATGCTCAACCCCGCGCCGTGCGTGGCGGCGGAGCCAGTGACGCAACCGGCCTACGATCCGGCGGTGCCCAACATGGCTTACCCGGCGGAGGCGTTGAAGATGATCCTAGCCACGCCCGACGAGGCGATCACCGCGCAGGGCAGTTACAACGAGCCGCCGGTTCCGGCATAAGCCTTTCGCAGTGAGCCAGATCCTCTCCATTTTTGCGCAGCACAAATGGAGAGGACCTTAAAAAGGCTCGCCGCCGCCCCTCCCCCAGATGCTCCAGCATCTGCCGAACCGGAAGCCTGAGACGCGTCGGCGATCAGATGCAGAACTTTGCATTTTCCTACATCACCGCAATCTGCCAAACTTGTGTCAATCCGCTCATTCTCAGCTTCCATTGCTTACTTGATCGACCGCACACGCGGTCCCTCCCCTTGGCGTCGCGGAATGGTTTTGGTGTGACCTTTGTGTGACCTTTCACCCTGCACAGCTTGCCATCCCCGCCCCCTCCCCCTAGCGGCTCCAGCATCTGCCCAGAAGGAGTCGAACATGGTCCCCCGCTATTCCCGCCCCGCGATGACCGCGATCTGGGAGGCTGAGGCGCGGTTTCGGATCTGGTTCGAGATCGAGGCGCACGCGACGCAGAAGCTGGCCGATTTGGGCGTAGTGCCGCAGAGCGCGGCCAAGGCGCTGTGGGACTGGTGGGCGACCAAACCCAAGATCGATGTCGCCGCGATCGACGCGATCGAAGCGGTGACCAAGCACGACGTGATCGCCTTCCTCGATTGGGTGGCGCAACAAGTGGGCCCCGAGGCGCGGTTCATGCACCAGGGGATGACCAGCAGCGACGTGCTCGACACCACGCTGTCGGTGCAGCTGGTGCAGGCATCGGACTTGCTGCTGGCAGACCTCGACGCGCTGCTCGCCGCGATCAAGCGCCGCGCGCTGGAGCACAAGTTCACCCCCACTATCGGCCGCAGCCACGGCATCCATGCCGAACCGACCACCTTCGGGCTAAAGCTGGCCTCGGCCTATGCCGAGTTCGGCCGCTGCAAGGCGCGGCTGGTGGCGGCGCGCGCAGAGATCGCGACCTGCGCAATTTCAGGCGCGGTCGGGACCTTCGCCAACATCGACCCGGCGGTGGAGCTCTACGTCGCGGAGCAACTCGGGCTGAGCGTCGAGCCGGTCAGCACCCAGGTGATCCCGCGCGATCGCCACGCGATGTACTTCGCCACACTGGGCGTGATCGCCAGCTCGATCGAGCGGTTGGCCACCGAGGTCCGCCATTTGCAGCGCACCGAAGTGCTTGAGGCGGAGGAATACTTTGCGCCCGGCCAGAAGGGTTCGAGCGCGATGCCGCACAAGCGCAACCCGGTGCTGACCGAAAACCTCACCGGCCTCGCCCGCGTGGTCCGCTCGGCAGTGACCCCCGCGCTGGAAAACGTCGCGCTGTGGCACGAGCGCGATATCTCGCATTCGTCGGTCGAGCGCTACATCGGACCCGATGCAACGATCACGCTCGACTTCGCCTTGGCGCGACTGACCGGGGTGATCGACAAGCTGCTGATCTACCCTGAGCGGATGCAGAAAAACCTCGATAAGATGGGCGGGCTGGTCCACTCGCAGCGGGTGCTGCTGGCGCTGACGCAGGCCGGGCTGGAGCGCGATGCGGCCTACCGGCTGGTCCAGCGCAATGCGATGAAGGTGTGGGAGAGCGACGGGGACCTGAACTTGCTCGAACTGCTCAAGGCCGATGCCGAGGTAACTGCCGCCTTGCCCGCCAGTGAGCTCGAAGAAAAGTTCAACCTCGATTATCATTTCAAGGCCGTCGACACGATTTTCGCGCGGGTGTTCGGGGAATAACGGCACAAGGGTCCTCCCCATTTTTCCTCTTGGACAAATGGGGAGGTGGCAGTCGCTTTAGCGACTGACGGAGGGGCTTTGGACGCCAGCGTCGATACCCCTCGGTCACGCCTTCGGCGCGCCACCTCCCCATTTGTGCTTCGCAAAAAATGGAGAGGACCTTTGGCGCGCCGACCCCCACCATCGCGGCTTGCACCCAAACCCCGTCCCGCCTAGCTTCGCTGCAATTCGCCGACCGCCAAGGAGTTCTCGCCCATGCAGATCATTCGCACCATCGTCTGGGTCATCCTGCTGATTGCGCTGCTGTTATTCTCGGTGAACAACTGGCAGGACGTCGAGGTGAAGATCTGGGAGGGGCTGATCCTCCAGACCAAGCTGCCTGCGCTGGTGGTGGTCTCGTTCCTCCTCGGCCTCGCCCCGATGTGGCTGCTGCACAAGACCGCGGCATGGCGGCTGCGGCGGCGGATCGGGACGCTGGAGAACTCGGTCCGCGCGGCCAGCGTGTCGGTGCCGGTCGAGGCCCCCGCTCCTGCTCCTGCGCCCGCTCCGGTGATAGCCACGACCGAACCGCCGTTCGGCACCCTATGAACACCAACCCGATCTACCTCGCGCTCGATTTCCCGCAGCTCGATACCGCGCTCGAAGTGGCCAAGAAGGCTTCGGCGCATATCGGCGGGCTCAAGCTCGGACTCGAATTCATTTACGCGCACGGCCACCACGGGGTGCATGAAGTCCACAAGCTGGGCCTGCCGATCTTCCTCGATCTGAAGCTCCACGATATCCCCAATACCGTCGCCGGAGCGATGCAGGCGATCCACGTGCTCGAACCCTCGATCGTCACCGTCCACGCCAGCGGCGGGCGCGCGATGATGGAGGATGCCAAGGCTGCTGCTGGCGAACATTGCCGGGTGGTCGGGGTAACTTTGCTGACCAGCCTTGACGAGGACGACATGGCCGCGACCGGGATCGGCGGCAAGGCGCACGATCAGGTGTTGCGGCTGGCCGAGCTATCGCAGGCTGCGGGGCTCGACGGGATCGTCTGCTCGGGCCACGAGGTCGCCGGGGTGCACAAGCAGTGGAAGGACGGTTTCCTCGTCGTTCCGGGTCTGCGTCCGGCCGGCGATGCGATGGGCGACCAGAAGCGCGCGGTCACTCCGCGCGCAGCACGCGATGCCGGGGCCAGCGTATTGGTGATCGGCCGGCCGATCGCGCGCGCCGAAGATCCGGCAGCGGCCGCGCGCGCGATCGAGGCGACGCTTTAAATTCAGGTGGCGGCAAGCAAGCCGGGGGTAGCCCCGCCGGCAAAGGAGTACACTTCGATGAACAGGCTCAAATTCGCGCTCGTCCCGCTGGCACTCGCCCTCGCACTGCCGGCCTTGGCGCAGGCCCAGGCCGTCCCCGCAGCACTTTCCGCGACCAGCGCGCTGCTCACCGTCACTGCGGAAGGCAAGACCGCGCGCGTGCCCGACCTGGCCGTGTTCAACGCCGGGGTGACCAGCCAAGGCCGGACTGCGGGCGAAGCGCTCAGTGCCAATTCGGCCGACATGAACCGCGTGATCGGGGCGCTCAAGAGGGCCGGGATTGCCGACAAGGATATCCAGACCAGCCAGATCAGCCTCAACCCGATCTACGGCCAGCCGGTCACTCAGCCGGGCGGCATGGTCATCCAGGAGCCGCGGATCGTCGGCTATCAGGCGACCAACACCGTCTCGATCCGCAGCCGCGATATCAAGAATTTTGGCAAAGTCCTCGATGCCTTGGTCGCCGCAGGCGCCAACCAGGTTAGCGGGCCGAGCTTCCAGCTCGCCGATCCGAGCAGCGCCAACGACGAAGCCCGGGTCAGCGCGATCAAAACCGCCCGCGCCCGCGCCGATCTCTACGCCCGCGCTGCCGGCCTGCGGGTCGTGCGGATCGTCTCGATCAGCGAAAGCGGCGGCTATGCCCCGCCGCAGCCGATGTACGCCCGGGCGATGAAAGCAGACGCCGAATCGACCCCGATCTCGGCGGGCGAGGTCGAGGCGGCGGTGAGCGTGGTGGTGCAGTTCGAACTGGCACCGTGAGCACAGCGGCGCTAAGCGCGCCGCATGCCCGCCTCAGCCATCAAGATTTGCGGAATTTCGACGCCCGAGACGCTGGCGGCGGTGATGGCCGCTCGGGCGGGCTTTGTCGGCTTCAACTTCCACCCCGCCAGCCCGCGCTTCGTCGGCCCTGATCAGGCGCGGGGGTTGGCGCGGCAGGCGGAGGGCCGGATCAAGCGGGTCGGGCTGTTCGTCGATGCGAAGGATGCCGCGATCTCCGATGCGGTCGGTGCGGGGGCGCTAGATGTATTGCAACTTCACGGTGCAGAAAGCGCGGCGCGCGCGGCCGAGCTGCGCGCGACATTCGGCTTGCCGGTGTGGAAAGTGATCAGCGTCGCTTCGCGGGCGGATCTTGAGCGGGCAGAAACCTACATCGGTGCGGCTGACTTCGTGCTGCTCGATGCCAAGACCCCGGCTGGGTCGCTGCCGGGCGGAATGGGTCTGAAATTCGACTGGACGCTGCTGCGCGGGTGGAAAGCCCCCCTGCCGTGGGGCCTTGCCGGTGGCCTGACCCCGGACAATGTGGCCGAGGCGATTGCGCGCACCGGCGCGCCGCTGGTCGATACCGCGTCGGGCGTTGAAAGCGCGCCGGGTGTCAAAGACGCTGGGCTCATTGCCGCATTCTGCCGGGCCGTTCGCGCCCCATAGAAAAAGGGCGGCCCATTGCTGGACCGCCCTTTCCTCAAATCGGGGTGGCGTACCGATCAGAACTTCAGGCGATCAGAACCGCATGCCAATGCCGCCGACGACAGCATTCGAATCGGGAATGGAGTTGCCGGTGAAATAGTGGCGATATTCGGCCTTGAGGTAGAGCGGACCCATGATGGATTGCTCGAGGCCCGCACCGGCGTGACAGCTGCCTTCGCACAGGTCACACGGCTCGGTGGTGTAACCGCCCGCAACGTACAGCTTGGTCATCGGGCCAGCCTTGATCCCGAACCGGCCGGTGGCGCCGTAGGCGAGCTTGGTGCCGCTCTGGTCGATCTTGTCGGCCGAAACTTCGACACCGGCAAAGGTCATCGGGGCGAGGTCGAAATCGACCCCGGCGGCCGCGCCGTAGGTGGCTTCGGTGGTGCCGTTCGACCAGATCGCACCGCCACGTACTTCGACGCGGGTGTCGTTGGCCAGCGCCGGGGCGGCAAACGCCAGCGAGGCGATGAGCGGCAGGATAATCTTACGCATGGTATGCTCCTTGGTGATCGCCCTACGAGAGGACGTGCGGCCCGAATGGGCGGCTGAACCTGTCACCAGAATGAACACATCGTTAGATAGTTCCCAAACTACGCTTGATTGTGTCTTAATTAACACAGATAGAGACATGAATGGAATGTAATGTTACCAAGCCGTTAAGCAATGTGCAGTGCCCAAAGGCTGGACTTGGCGGCCCTGCTCTGCCAAGCGCGAACGCGATATGACCACCGCCCCAACTCAGAATTCATTCCGCACCCAGCCTGACGAGCGCGGCCATTTCGGCCAGTTCGGCGGGCGTTACGTGGCCGAAACGCTGATGCCGCTCGTGCTTGAGCTGGAGGCCGAGTACACCAGAGCCAAGGCCGACCCGGCATTTCAAGCCGAATTCGATGACCTGCTCGAACATTACGTCGGACGCCCCAGCCCGCTCTACTTCGCACCGCGGCTCACAGAGGAGCTGAGCGGTGCACAAGTGTGGTTCAAACGTGACGAGCTCAACCACACCGGCGCGCACAAGATCAACAATTGCGTCGGGCAGATCTTGCTGGCGATCCGCATGGGCAAGACCCGGATCATCGCCGAAACCGGTGCGGGTCAGCACGGCGTCGCCACCGCGACGGTCTGCGCGCGGTTCGGGCTCCCCTGCGTGATCTTCATGGGCGCGACCGACGTGGCGCGCCAAGCCCCCAACGTGTTCCGCATGAAGCTGCTCGGCGCCACGGTGGTCCCGGTCACCGCCGGCGCGGCGACGCTCAAGGACGCGATGAACGAGGCGCTGCGCGACTGGGTCGCCAATGTCCACGACACCTTCTACATCATCGGCACCGCGGCGGGCCCGCACCCCTACCCCGAACTGGTCCGCGATTTCCAATCTGTGATCGGCAAGGAAGCCCGCGCGCAGATGCTGAGCCGGGTGGGCCGCCTGCCCGACCTGCTGGTCGCAGCGATCGGCGGGGGCAGCAACGCGATCGGGCTGTTCCATCCGTTCCTCGACGACCCTGAAGTCAGGATGCTCGGGGTCGAAGCGGCCGGGCACGGGCTCGACAAGGAGCACGCCGCGAGCCTTGCCGGTGGCCGCCCCGGCATTCTCCACGGCAACAAGACCTATCTGCTGCAGGACGCTGACGGCCAGATCACCGAAGGCCACTCAATCAGCGCGGGCCTCGACTATCCCGGAATCGGCCCCGAGCACGCCTGGCTGCGCGATGTCGGCCGGGTCGATTACACCAGCGTCACCGATGTCGAAGCGCTCGACGGGTTCCAGCTGCTATGCCGCACCGAAGGCATCATCCCCGCGCTCGAACCGGCCCATGCGATTGCCGCCGTGAAGAAGATCGCGCCGACCATGGACAAGGACCAGATCGTGCTCGTCAACTTGTGCGGGCGGGGGGATAAAGACATCTTCGCGGTGGCGGAGCATCTGGGGGTGACGTTGTGATTTTGCTTTCGCCTGCCACAAACGCTGCTCCCGACTGCAAATACGATTGCGGGACGTATGGCTTTTACGATCCACTTGTGCTGCCAACGGAGAGCATTCTTCCGATAGCTGCCATCTTGTTCATTGCAGCAATAGCGTCGGCAGTTGTAGTGGCTTACATTAGAAGTCGGCGTAAATGACCCGCCTCGCCACCGCTTTCGTCAGGGGCCCTGCCCTGGTCACCTTCATCACCGGCGGCGACGGCCCGACCGCCGCGATCCTCGACGCGCTGGTCGCGGGCGGCGCGGATGTGATCGAGTTGGGGATGCCGTTCACCGATCCGATGGCCGACGGCCCGGCGATCCAGCAGGCCAACTTACGCAGCCTTGGCGCGGGGACGACCACCGCCGACATCTTCCACATCGCCGCCGCCTTCCGCGCGCGCCATCCTGAAGTGCCGCTGGTGCTGATGGGCTATGCCAACCCGATGATCACGCGCGGGCCGGAATGGTTCGCGGCAGAGTGCGTCAAGGCCGGGATCGACGGGGTGATCTGCGTCGATATCCCGCCGGAGGAAGACCCCGAGCTTGGCCCGGCGCTGCGCGGTGCAGGCGTCGCGCTGATCCGCCTCGCTACGCCCACCACCAATGCGGCGCGGCTGCCCGCGGTGCTCGATGGTTCGTCGGGGTTTCTCTATTACGTTTCGGTCGCCGGGATCACCGGGCTGCAACAGGCCGCGCAGGCGAGCATCGAGGAAGCCGTCGCGCGGCTCAAGGCCAGCGCGACGATCCCCGTCGCGGTCGGCTTTGGCGTGCGCACCCCCGAGCAAGCCGCCGCGATTGCCAAGGTCGCCGACGGCGTGGTGGTCGGTTCGGCCTTGGTCGAACTGGTCGCGCAGCACGGCGCAAACGCTGCTGGCCCGGTGCAGGGATTGACGCGCAGTCTCGCTGATGCGGTGCATTCGGCTCGGGAGAAGTAGTTCACGTAAAGGCGCAAAGGGGTAGAAAGATTTGCTCGCGCAGAGTTCGCAAAGAACGCTGAGGTGTAGTGCGGACGGCAAAGCCGCTTTTATTCTCAATCAGGTCCAGCAGGCACCTTCGCAAAATGAGTTACGCCTGCGGCGGGCGAAAACTCTTTGCGTCCTCTGCGAACTCTGCGCGAGCAAATCTTTCTACCCCTTTGCGCCTTTGCGCCTTTGCGTGAACCCTCCTCCCTTTCTACTCTCGCAAACGGCGCAACACTGCGCTAAGCCGCCCACATGAGTTGGCTAGACCGCGTTCGCAAAGCGTTGCCCTTTCAGGACAAGCGCGACACCCCCGATAACCTGTGGATCAGCTGCCCTTCGTGCAAGGAAATGCTGTTCACGCAGGAGTATGAGGCCAATCAGAACGTCTGCCCGCGCTGCGACCATCACGGGCGGATCGGGGCCAATGCGCGGTTCGCGCAGCTGCTCGACGAAGGCTTCACGGTCCTCGAGACGCCACGCGTCAAGGAAGACCCGCTCAAGTTCCGCGACCAGAAGAAATATCCCGACCGGCTCAAGGCTGCCCGCGCCGCCAACCCGCATCCCGATGCGCTGACCAATGCACTGGGCGCGATCGAAGGGCACAAGTGCGTGCTCGGGGTGCAGGACTTCGCTTTCATGGGCGGATCGATGGGGCTGGCGGTCGGCCAGACGTTCGTCGCCGGGACCGACCGCGCGATTAAGGAGCAGGTGCCCTACGTGATCTGCACTGCGGCGGGTGGCGCGCGGATGCAGGAGGGTATCCTCAGCCTGATGCAGATGCCCAAGGCGACCGTGGCGATCCAGCGCCTCAAGCGCGCCGGGCTGCCTTACATTGTGGTGCTGACCGACCCGACCACCGGCGGCGTCACCGCCAGCTATGCCATGCTCGGCGACGTGCAGATTGCCGAGCCCGGTTGCCTGATCGGCTTTGCCGGCCAGCGGGTGATCCAGGACACGATCCGCGAGAAACTGCCCGAAGGCTTCCAGCGCGCCGAATATCTGCTCGCCCACGGCATGATCGACATGGTGACGCACCGCCATGCATTGCGTGATACGCTCGCATCGGTGCTGGACTACCTGGGCGCGGCGCGGGCGGCCTGATCCGCTTGCGCGACTTCGCCACATCCGACTCCCCTGCCGTTCAGGCGCAGCTGGATCGACTGGGCGCACTGAGCCTGCCACAAGGGCGGCTGGGCCTCGAGACGATCCACGCGCTGCTAGGCCGCCTCGGCAATCCGCAGCGCGAGCTGCCGCCAGTGTTTCACGTCGCCGGGACCAACGGCAAAGGCTCGACCTGCGCCTTCCTGCGCGCGATGCTCGAGGCGCAGGGTTACCGCGTTCACGCCGCGACCAAGCCGCACCTGGTGCGCTATAACGAACGCATCCGCATCGCCGGCAAGCTGATCGAGGACGCTCATCTCGCCGCCTTGCTCAACGAGGTGCTCGACGCGGGCGAGGACCTTGCGCCGAGTTTCTTTGAGGTCACCGCCGCCGCGACCTTCCTCGCCTTCCACCGCGAACCCGCCGATGCCTGCGTGATCGAGGTCGGGCTCGGCGGACGGTTCGATGCGACCAATGTGCTGGATGGCCAGGCCGCCTGCGGGATCGCCTCGCTCGGGATCGATCACGAGGCGTTCCTGCTGGTGCCCGAGGTCGGCGTGCCGCAGGAGCCGCTGTGCCGGATTGCATTCGAGAAGGCCGGGATTGCCCGGCCCGGCGTACCGCTGGTGACACAGGCCTACCGCCCCGCCATGACCCGCACGATCATCGAGCACGCGATGGTGGTCGGCGCCAAAACCGCGCTCCGCGATCTCGACTGGTTTGCCGAAGTGGGCGGCGGCATCGCATACCGAGATCGCCATGGATCCCTCGATCTGCCCCTTCCCGCACTGGCCGGAACGCATCAGGCCGACAACGCCGCGCTCGCGGTGGCGATGCTGCGGCACCAGTCGCAGATCGAGGTTGCGCCCAAGGCGATGGCGCAAGGTATCCGCGCGGCCCGTTGGCCGGCGCGGTTGCAGCTGCTGGGCGACGGCCCGCTGACGGCTGTGGTGCCGGGGCGCAGGGTGTGGCTCGATGGCGGGCACAATGCCGATGCCGGGCTGGCGATTGCGCGGTTTTTCGGGGATCACGCACCGCTTCACCTCATCACCGGGATGCTGACCAGCAAGGACCCGGCGGCCATCGTCGCGCCGCTGCGGGGCATGTTGCACAGTCTCTCGGTGGTGCCAGCGCCGGGCCACGAGGCGCACCGTCCCGAAGCCTTCGCGCCGCATTCCGATCTGCCAGTGCACAGCTTCGCCGATGTCCCCGCCGCGCTTGCAGCGCTGCCAGCGGGCGGCGATGTCCTGATCGCCGGGTCGCTCTATCTTGCCGGCGAAGTCCTGCGGCTCAACCGGGAACTGCCGGACTGATCACGGCGCTGTCTCCGCATCGCCGTCGCTGCCGCCGCCGGCCGTGCCCATGGCCGCATCGATCAGCCCCGTGCGGCTCATCCACCAGAACAGCACGATCCCCGGCAACGCCAGAACCGTGGTGAGCAGATAGAAATTCACATAGCCAAAGCCTTCGATCATGCTGCCTGCGGTGGTGCCCGTGACAAACCGCCCGATCACGCTGGCTCCTGCCGAGATCAGCGCATACTGCGAGGCAGTGAAGCGCAGGTCGCACAGCGCCGAGAAATAGGCGACAACGACGACCCCGCCGTAACCCGAGGCGATGTTTTCAAAGCCGATTGCTGCGGCCATGCCGATGTTTGAATGACCGGCCGCGGCCAGTGCCGCAAAGCTCAGGTTCGAAACGCCCATCAGCACCAGCGCCAGCAGCACCGAGCGTTTGAGGCCCATTTTGGCGTAGGCGATGCCACCGATGAAAACCCCGATCAGATAGGCCCAGAAACCGACCCCGACGTCGTAAATAGCGATCTCGTCATTGCTGAAGCCAAGATCGTTGAACAGCAATCGAAAGGTTAGATTGGCGAGTGTATCGCCGATTTTGTGGACCAGGATGAACAGCAAGACCAGCATTGCGCCGTGGCGCTGGAAGAATTCCACAAACGGCCCGGTGATCGAGGCCCAGACTTCGGATAGACCCTTCTTGCCAGTCGGTTCGCGGTGGCGGACGGGCTCACCCATCAGAACCGCAGTCAGCATGGCGGGAAGCGCGAATGCGGCGCATGCAATGTAGGCGGCGCTCCAGCCCATCCGAGCGGAAACCACCAAGGCCAGCGCGCCCGCGCCGGCCGAGCCGATCCGCCAGCCGTATTGCGACATCCCCGAACCGGTGCCGAGCTGGTATGGCTTGAGCGTCTCGATCCGGTAGGCATCGATGACGATGTCAAACGTCGCGCCAGCCACCCCAACCAGCACCGCCGCGAGCACGGTCGCGCTAAGCGATGCTGCGGGATCGACCAGCGCCAGATTGATCACCGCAGCGATGACCAAAACGCCGGACAGCACCATCCATGAAACCCGCTGACCGAGCCGCCCGATAACCGGCAAGTGGACACCATCGACTACCCAGGCCCAAAACACCTTCAGATTATAGACCAGAAACGCGAGCGTGAAGGCGGTGACCGTCTTCTTGTCGATGCCATCTTGCGCCAGTCGCGTCGTCAATGTTGCGCCGATCATGGCGTAGGGAAACCCTGACGAAACTCCGAGGAAAAACGCCGCCAGGGATTCGCGCTCGAGATAGGGCTGCAAGGCGGGAATGCGCGGTGCCAGCAGCCGAATCAAGACGATCGCAGCAGCGGCAATGCCTAAAGTAACCCACATGCTTTCACCCTCTCGAAGATTTTGCGCGAGACTAGCGAACAAACGCGCTATGACCAGTCCCGATGGACGGCGCGGCGACGATCTCCGGCACAGGCCCCGATAGCGGCCCGGTGCTTGGCCCCACCCCCGGTCAGCTTGCGCTGGCCCGGCAGAATGCTGCGGGCGAAGTCCGGCCCAATCGCGGTATCCAGACCGTTCCGGCCTCGGTTTACACTGATCCGACATACTGGCAGCGCGAGGCCGATCTGCTGTTCGCCCGCGCGCCGCAAGTGCTGTGCCCCTCGGCGCTGATCCCGAATCACAACATGGCGGTGCCGCACGATGCGACCGGCCGGCCGCTGCTGATCACCCGCGACAATGCGGGCGCGGTGCACGTCTTCATGAACGTCTGCCGCCATCGCGGCACGCGTTTGGTCGAGGGCAGCGAAGTCCACTGTGCCAAGCGGCTGACCTGCCCCTATCACGCCTGGACGTACGCTACCGACGGGCGCCTGCTGGCACTGCCGCGGCCTGAAACCTTTCCCGGGCTCGACAAGAACGAACACAGCCTGATCGAGCTGCCCAGCTGCGAAGCGGGCGGGCTGATCTGGTATGGTGCGGGGAAGACCCCCGATTTCGCGTTGGCGCGCGAGCTCGGCGATGATTTCGACCGGTTCAACATGCGCGGGCTTCACCTGTTCGAGCGGCGCACCCATTCCGTCGCAGCGAACTGGAAGCTGATCATGGATGCTTTCCTTGAAAGCTACCACGTCACCCGGCTCCATTCGGCCACCATCGGCCCGTTCTTCCGCGACGGCGTATCGAGCAGCGACACCGTCGGCCCGCACCAGCGCAGCCTGGTCTGCCGTGCCGAGGAACTCGAAGGCGTCGACTTCACCGACATGGCGGCGCTGCGCAAGGTCGGCACCTTTGCCTACCAGCTGTTCCCCGCCACCGTGGTGGTGGTCAGCCCCGACTACATCAATATCATGGCGCTGTGGCCGCAGGCGCACGACGCGACGCTGGTCGAAGACTTCATGCTGATCGACGAGGCGCCACAAACCCAGAAGGCACAATCGCACTGGCGGCGCAGCTGGGACCTGCTCGACGGGGCCGTGTTTGCCGGCGAAGATTTTCGTGCGGCCGAACTGGGCCAGCAAGGCCTGAGCACCGGAGTGATCCCCGAACTGACGCTTGGTACGCTCGAAGGCGGAATCCGGCGGTTTCATGAAATCCTTGAGGAACAGCTGGCGGCTGCCGGTTAGGCATCGCGCGCCAAAGGTCACACGAAGGTCACACCAAAACGCAGTCGGCGCATACTGGGTCGGCGGGACGAACTGGATTGACGGGTAGAATGAACCTGACCGGGTTTAGCAGGCTGGGTGGATGTAGGAAAATCGTCGCTCACAGCTCCCGATGAGGTCCTCTCCATTTTTGGCGAAGGCCACAAATGGGGAGGTGGATCGGCGAAGCCGAGACGGAGGGGTACTGCCGCCAGCGTTCAAGACCCCTCCGTCAGTCGCTAGAGCGACTGCCACCTCCCCATTTGGCTTCGCAAAATGGAGAGGACCTAAGGCAGGGTGACCTTTGCGCGTGATACCGCTAAGGCGCGGCGATGAGCAATTCCGATCCAGTCCGCGCGGGTGACCGCATCGCCAAGCTCCTCGCCCGCGCCGGCATCGCCAGCCGCCGCGAGGTTGAGCGGATGATTGCCGAGGGCCGGGTCAAGCTGGGCGAGGAGGTGCTGACCACCCCCAACACCGTGCTGACCAGCCTGAGGGGCGTCACCGTCGATGGCAATCCGGTCAAGGCGGCCGAAGCGGCCAAGCTTTATGCTTTCAACAAGCCCCCCGGGCTGATCACCGCCGAGCGCGATCCGGCCGGGCGGCCGACGATCTACACCGCGCTGCGCAATGCCATGCCAGAGGGTGCCGGGCGGGTGATGCCGGTCGGGCGGCTCGATTTCAACACCGAGGGATTGCTGCTGCTGACCAACGACGGCGGGCTGAAGCGCGCGATGGAATTGCCCAGTTCGGGCGTCCCGCGCACCTATCGCGCGCGGACCTTTGGCGACATTACCCAGAACGAGCTTGAGGCACTGGCCGAAGGGATCGAGATCGACGGGATGCGGTACGGCAACATCAACGCCAATATCGAGCGCAGCACCGGGCGCAATCGCTGGATCGAAGTCACCATCACCGAGGGCAAGAACCGCGAAGTGCGCCGCGTGCTCGAACATCTCGGGCTGGAGGTCAGCCGCCTGATCCGCACTGCTTACGGTCCGTTCCGCCTGCTCGATCTGCCGCGCGGCATGGCGGTCGAACTGCGCACCGCCGAGGTCGAGAAATTTGTGACCACGCTCAAGATGCCGGGCAAAGCCGACGCCAAGAGCCCGCAAGACCACGCGCGCGACCGCGTGCTGCGCGGCAAGCGCTGATGCGGATAGTCGCGGGCCAGTGGCGCGGCCGCAAACTGGTGGCTCCGGCGGGCGAGACGACCCGGCCAACGTCCGACCGAACCCGCGAGACGCTGTTCTCGATGCTGGTCAGCCGGCTTGGTTCGTTCGACGGCCTGAAGGTTGCCGACCTGTTTGCGGGATCGGGAGCGCTCGGGATCGAGGCTTTGTCGCGCGGCGCGGCGACCTGCCTGTTCGTCGAGCACGATGCCGCAGCGTTGCGCGCGCTACGCGGCAACCTCGCCAGTCTGCAGGCCGCGCCGCAGGCCGACGTGCGCGCCGCATCGGTGCTCGCGCTCGGCCCTGCCCCGGCCCCGCTCGACCTGATCCTGCTCGATCCGCCCTATGGCTCGGGCGCGGGCGTTGTCGCGCTTGAGAAGCTCAACCGATTGGGCTGGATCGGCCCGGCAACCTGGATCAGCCTGGAAACCGCGCTCAAGGAACCCGCGCAAGTCAAAGGGCTCGAAGCCGAGTCGGAACGCAAGGTCGGCACCGCGCGGATCACGCTGATGCGACTTTCTCCGCCCGCGCTGTAAGCACCCCGACCAGCGTCAGCGCGCCCGCGCCGACCAGCAGCAGTCCGATCGAGCCGCCCATCCCCGCACTGACCATCTGTTTGGCCAGCAATGGCGTGACCGCGCCGCCAACGATCCCGCCGGTGTTGAACGCGACCGAAACCCCGCTGTAGCGCACCGGGACCGGGTACAGGCTCGCCAGCCAGCCGCCGATCGGGCCATAGACGAAACCCATCGTGAGCAGCGCGAAGGACAGCGTGGCGAATACCGTCATGCCCGAACCGGACCGCAGTCCGGCGGCGAACACCAGCCCGACCAGCATCGTCGCCAGCGCGCCGATCAGCAGCACCCGGCGCGGACTTGTCCGGTCGGCCCAAACCACCGCCAGCGCGATCCCCACCGCGAGGAAGCAGTTCGCGCCAAGCTGGAGCAGCAGGAACTCCTCGCGCGCATAACCGAGCTGCTTGGTCGCCAGATCGAGCGCGAATGCGGTCGAGAGATAGAACAGCGCAAAGCACGCGACCACCCCGGCGCTGCCTGCGAGCACCGCGCCCAAATGCCTGCGCAGCAGCGCGCCGATCGGCACCGCTGGTGGCGGGGCATGGGCGAGCGCGGCCTTGAACGCCGGGGTCTCGGTCAGCCGCAGCCGCACCCAGAGGCCAATCCCGACCAGCACCGCGCTGACCAGGAACGGTACGCGCCAGCCCCAGCTGAGGAACTGGTCCTCGCTCAGCCACAATCCAAGCAGCAGGAACAGCCCGTTGGCGGCCAGGAACCCAAGCGGCGCACCAAACTGCGGCGCTGCGCCAAACCGCGCTTCCCAGCCTTTGGGCGCGTTCTCCACCGCGAGCAGCGCCGCCCCGCCCCATTCGCCGCCCAGGCCGAAGCCCTGACCGAAGCGCAGCACGCACAGCAGCAGCGGGGCGAGATAGCCCGCGCTGGCATAGCCGGGGAGGAAAGCAATCGCGAAAGTCGATCCGCCCATCAGCAGCAGCGAGGCAACCAAGGTAGCCTTGCGTCCGACCCGGTCGCCGAAATGTCCGAACGCAACCGCGCCCACCGGCCGTGCCAGGAAGGCAAGACCGAACACCATGAAGGCTTGCAGCCCTTGCGCTTCGGGCGAGCTCGACGGGAAAAACAACTGTCCAAAGACCAGCGCGGTGGCGGTTGCAAACACGTAAAAATCATAGAATTCGACCGCCGTGCCGGTCAGCGCAGCGGTCAGAATTCGGGCATTGGCGCGCAGCGGATGCATGCTCAGCGCCGGCCAATCCGGCCAAGGTGTGTATCATGAAAGCCACTGGCATATTTGAGTCCGTAACCCAATGATCGGTCGAAGCCGACATGAGCAAACCAGATCAATGCAATCGGCATCAAACCGTGCCAGCCCGAAATCGTCAGGGCGACGAGCGTAGCTGGACCCAAGGTGCTGTGCGCGCAATTATAGGCCAATGCCCCTGCGCGCGGTCCAAGCAGGTATCCCGCGAACGAGAGGTCGGGCACGAAAAAGAGTAGAGCGAATTGCCCCCAGCCATAAGCTCCGGCTGAATACAGCCAAATTGCGACCGAAAGGATTGCCAGCCCTTCAAGGCGAAGCAAGACCCGAATCCCGCCTTGCGCCATTCCGTTCGCAGTTGCCGATTCCATGAATTTCATCCCCGCAAAGTTCTTCGTTCAGTTCCATTCTTGTCCGGAACAGTATACCGTGGGCTTATACGAACGGCGATATCGATCAAGCCGTCACTGCGCTTGCACAAGGGCCCACCGTTCCCTAACTGTTCGCCTGTGCACCCCCCACCCGAATCGCTGCCCGAGCCTTACCTCGAAGGCCTGAACGCGCCGCAGCGCGAAGCGGTGCTGACCACCGAAGGCCCGGTGCTGATGCTCGCCGGGGCCGGCACCGGCAAGACCGCCGCGCTGACCACCCGGCTCGCGCATATCATCCGCACCCGCCGCGCGTGGCCGAGCGAAGTGCTCTGCGTCACCTTTACCAACCGGGCCGCGCGCGAGATGAAGGAGCGGGTCGCGCACCTGCTCGGGCCGAGCAGCGAGGGTCTGCCGTGGCTTGGCACCTTCCACTCGATCGCCGCCAAACTGCTGCGCCGCCACGCTGAGCTGGTCGGGCTGCAATCGAACTACACGATCATCGACACCGACGATCAGCTGCGCGTCCTGAAACAGCTGATCCAGGCCGAAGGGCTTGACGAAAAGCGCTGGCCGCCGCGGCTGCTGGCAAGCTGCATCGATCGGTGGAAGAACAAGGGGCTCAACCCGGCCGACTTGGGCGTGGCTGAAAGCGAGGCTTACGCCAACGGGCTTGGCCAGAAGTTTTACCAGCTTTACCAGGACCGGCTGAAAGCGCTCAACGCCTGCGATTTTGGCGATCTGCTGCTCCACATGCTCAACGTGCTGCGGGAGCACCGCGAAATCCTCGAACAGTACCAGCAGCGTTTCAAATATATCCTGGTCGACGAATATCAGGACACCAACCAGGTCCAGTACCTGTGGCTGCGGCTGCTCGCGCAGGGTCACCGCAACATCTGCGTGGTGGGTGATGACGACCAGTCGATCTATTCGTGGCGCGGCGCGGAGGTGACCAATATCCTGCGGTTCGAACAGGATTTTCCCGGCGCGAAGGTGATCAAGCTGGAGCAGAACTACCGCTCCACCCCCGATATCCTCGCGGCTGCCTCGGGCCTGATCGACGCCAACTCGCAGCGGCTCGGCAAGACGCTGTGGACCGAGCGTAATGGCGGCGACAAGGTCCGCGTCATCGGCGTGTGGGATGGCCCCGAAGAAGCCCGCCGGGTCGGCGAGGACGCCGAACGGCTTGAGCGTGAGGGTGCCTCGCTGTCGCAGCTGGCGATCCTGGTGCGCGCGCAGTTCCAGACCCGCGAATTCGAGGATCGGTTCATCGCGATCGGGCTGAACTACAAGATCGTCGGCGGCTTCCGCTTCTACGAGCGCGCTGAAATTCGCGATGCGCTGGCCTATTTGCGGCTGATCGCGCAGCCCAGCGACGACCTCGCGTTCGAGCGGATCTACAACACCCCCAAGCGCGGCCTCGGCGACAAGACGCTCGAAAAGCTCCACCGCCATGCCCGCGCGCGCAATGTGCCGTTGGCCATGGCTGCACTCGAAATGGTTGATAGCGATGAGCTGCCCGCGCGGGCGCGCAACACGCTGCTGGGCCTGATGCGCAATTTCGCGCGCTGGCGTGAGGCTGCGGACACGCTCTCCCCGGCGGAGTTGGTGCGAACTTTGCTCGACGAGAGTGGCTACACTGAAGCGCTCCAGGCCGAACGCAGCGCCGAAAGCGCCGGCCGCCTCGAAAACCTCACCGAGCTTTCCCGCGCGCTGGAAGAATACGAAACGCTCGGCGATTTTCTTGAGCATGTCAGCCTGGTGATGGATAACGACAAGGCCGACGATGCCGAAAAGCTGACGATCATGACAATCCACGCTGCCAAAGGGCTGGAGTTCGACTATCTCTATCTGGTCGGGTGGGAGGAAGGCGTGTTCCCTTCGCAGCGGGCGATGGACGAAGGCGGGCTCGCCGCGCTCGAGGAAGAACGCCGGCTGGCCTATGTCGCGATCACCCGCGCGCGCCGCCAGTGCACCATCTTCCACGCCGCCAACCGGCGCATCTATGGCCAGTGGACCAGCTCGATCCCGAGCCGGTTCATCGCCGACCTGCCGCAAGCGCACATCGCGCAGGAAAACACCATGAGCGGCGGCGCCTCGCTCTGGCGCGCGCAGTTCTCCGAACATTCCGACCCGTTCGCGCATGTCGCCGCTGCCCAGCCGAGCCGGACCATGACCCGCGGTCCCGGCTGGCAACGCGCGGCCGCGCAGACCTATGACCCCGCCCCGCGGCGGATCACCGAGAACACCCGCAGCGCCGCCAGCTTCGCCGCCAAGCCGCGCGGCGACATCGCGCTGGGCGCGCGCGTCTTCCACGAAAAATTCGGCTACGGCACGGTCACCGCGCAGGAAGGCAACAAGCTCGAGATCGAGTTCGAGACGGCAGGGGCGAAGCGGGTGATCGACAGTTTTGTGAAGCCGGCGACCTAAGCCCGCCCCGCCAGTTCATCGATCAGCGCTTCGAGCCGCCGGTCGAGGATCGCCCGGGTGTTCGCATAATCATCGGTGATCGAAGGGAGATCGGTCCAGTCGCGCACCTTTGCGCGCGGAACTTCCAGTGGGAGCGGGTTGAACGCGACAACTATTGAAGCACGCTGCCAATCGCGGACTTGCAGCACTTGCGCAGGCTCAACCGCGGGATCGACCCCGTCTGCAGCGAGGCGCTGGCGCAGGTCCGGGGTCAGGTGATCCTCGATCGTCAGACCGCGCGAAAATGCCGCGATGGCGAGATGCCGTTGGCGGACCCGCCGCCGGAACAGCTCGCGCGCAATCGCGCTCTTGGCGGTGCCGTATTGGCAGACAAACAGCACGAGAGGTGCCTGACCGCGCCGCGCCGATGCGCAACCGCCGGCGAGTGATGCGGCCAAGGCCGAACCGAGCAAAGCTCGCCGCGACATCGTCGTTCCAGTCAGTTCTGACAAATCTGGATGTATAACAGGCATGCGCGTCCTCCAGTTCAGAGGTGCGCGGTGTTTGGGCCTAAGCCTGATCGGGAAACCGCTTCATCCCGCTGAGCGAGGAATTACCCCAACTTTGGGCGCAAAGCTATTGCTCAAAGCGCCGAAACGCCCAGAAAGCTGGGCACCGGCCCGTTCCACACATCGGCATCGCCATCGTCAGCCGCATCGCGCTTGGCGGCACGGCGGGGTTCGCTCTGGCGCGCTTCGGGGCGCGGCTTGGTGCCGTCGCGCTTGGGGCGGGATGCACGCGGCTGTTCTGCAGGCTCAGCCGCAACGACCGCTTCGGCCACTACTGCTTCGACCACTACTGCTTCGACCGCGACTGGCTCGGGCTTGCGCGCACGCGGCGCGCGTTCGGCCCGGGCGGGCTTGTCTTCGCGGGCGGGCTTGTCTTCGCGGGCGGGCCGTTCGGCCTTGGCACTCGCTCCGCCGATCTCGTAAACCGGGATCTGCATCCCGGTCAGCTTTTCGACATTGCCGATCGCTTCGGCGTCTTCGGGGGCGACCAGCGTGAAGGCCTTGCCGGTTGCTCCGGCGCGGCCGGTGCGGCCGATCCGGTGGATATAGTCATCGGGGTGCCACGGCGTGTCGAAGTTGAACACATGGCTCACCCCCTTCACGTCGAGCCCGCGCGCCGCGACGTCCGAGCAGCACAGGATATTGACCGTCCCGGCCTTGAACCGGTCGAGCTCGGCGATCCGCGCCGGCTGATCCATGTCGCCGTGGATCTCGCCCGCCGAAAAGCCCTTTTGCTTGAGCGTCTTGGCCAGATCGCGCACGGTGGTCTTGCGGTTGCAGAAGATCATCGCGGTCTTGACGTCAGCGTTGCGCAGCAGTTCGATCAGCACATCGCGCTTCACCCGCGACGAGCCAACCATCACCTTGTGCTGGGCAATGTTGATGTTCGCGGTGGCCGGACGCGCGACCTCAATATATTTTGGATTGCTGAGGAACTTGTCGGCCAGCTTCTTGATCGGCGGCGGCATGGTGGCGCTGAACAGCAGGGTCTGGCGGGTCGCGGGAAGCTTTGAGCAGATCGTCTCGATATCGGGGATGAACCCCATGTCGAGCATCCGGTCAGCTTCGTCGATCACCAGCAGGTCGCAGCCGGTGAGCAGGATCTTGCCGCGTTCGAACAGATCCATCAGGCGGCCCGGGGTGGCGATCAGCACGTCGACCCCGTCTTTGAGCGCCTTGACCTGATCGCCCATCTGCACGCCGCCGATCAGCAGCGCCATCTTGAGGTCGTGGTTGACGCCGTACTTGGTGAATTCATCGGCAACCTGAGCGGCCAGTTCGCGGGTCGGCTCGAGGATCAGGCTGCGCGGCATCAGCGCGCGGCGGCGGCCATGCGACAGGATATCGATCATCGGCAGCACGAAGCTGCCGGTCTTGCCGGTGCCGGTTTGCGCCACGCCGATGATGTCGCGCATCATCAGCACGCTGGGGATCGCCTGCGCCTGGATCGGCGTGGGCGTATCGTAGCCCTTGGCGGTTACCGCCGCGAGCAGTTCATCTGACAGGCCGAGATCGGCGAATTTCATAGGTTTCTTCGATTGCAGGAGAACGCGTTTCGCGGCCCGTGCGCTGGCATGGACCGAACAGCCGCGCCCTAGGCGCATTTACGCTGTAGAGTCAAGGAATCGCAGGGCAACCCGGCAGCAATGCCCAGGCCATCACTCGCCCGCGCCGACCAGTTGGCGAAACCCGCGGACCTGGCAGCTTGCCCCTGAGCGCGACAGCAGTTCGTCGCGGCTGACGCAGACCTGGCCGTCGGCGTTGCGCTTGACGATGAAGCCCGAATAGAATTCGCGCGCCTGGCAGCCTTTTTCGAGCCTGGCGGTAAACAGCCGGTTGTCGCGCAGGATCAGCAGCAGTCGGTCGTCGCTGAGCGGCTGGACCCCGGCGATTGACCCGAGCGGCAGGCACTTGCCCGCCTTGCGCTCGACAAAGCGCGGATCGCCGCCGGCATCGGCACCCTCGGTCACGAAGTTCGCGACGTCGGGCATCGGTGCGGGGCGCGGATTGATCCGGATCGTCACGCGCTGCTCGATGCTGACCTGCTGGGCCGGCGCCGCAATCGGCAGCGGCGCACGCTCGGCAACAGGCGCCTGCTCGACTGCCATGGCGGCAGGAAACAGCAAGGCCAACGGGGCCAAGAGTTGCACGGCTGGTGACATGACGGTGTTGAATAGCCCCAATCTTTGAACCACCGCTTAACCCGAAGCGCAGCGTCTTGCAAAGCGGGCTGGTAGCGAGACGGGTCGCTGTGCCATAGGCGGCGCATGGCTGGCCAAGACCAATCTTTTCTGTCCGCCGCCGCCGCGCTGCTGGGGCCGCGCGGGCTGATCACCGATCCCGAACTGATGGCACCGTGGCTGACCGACTGGCGCGGGCGCTACACCGGCCAGGCCTGCGCGCTGGCCTCACCGGCTGACGCCAGCGAAGTCGCCACTATCGTCGCGCTATGCGCGCGCTATGGCGTCGCTATCGTGCCGCAAGGCGGCAACAGCGGAATGTCGGGCGGCGCGACGCCCGATGACAGCGGATCGGCATTGCTGCTCTCGCTGCGGCGATTAAACGCGATCGGCGTGGTCGATGTGGCGGCCCGGCAGGTCACCTGCGGAGCCGGAGTGGTCCTGCAAAACCTCCATCAAGCTGCCGAAAGCATGGGATTGCGCTTCCCGCTGACGCTCGGCGGCAAGGGCTCGGCCACGGTCGGCGGGCTGATCGCGACCAATGCCGGGGGCAGCCAGGTGCTGCGCCACGGCTCGATGCGCGCGCAGGTCCTTGGGCTGGAGGCGGTGCTGGCTGACGGTACGGTGTGGTCGGCGCTAACCCCGCTCAAGAAGGACAATCGCGGGTTCGATCTGAAGCAATTGTTCATCGGTTCGGAAGGCACCCTCGGGATTGTCACCGCGGCCACGTTGAAGCTCGAACCGGCGGTCGCGCAGCGTATTGTCATCTGGGCAGGCCTCACCAGCATCGATGCAGCGCGCCAGTTGCTGCTCCAGACCGGGGCCATGCTGGGCGAGGCGCTTGAGGGGTTCGAGGTTCTGCCGCAGAATTGCCTCGAGGCGGTCTTGGCGAATGTTCCCGATGCGCGCGCCCCGCTTGCCGCCCCGCACGGCTGGCATGCGTTGATCGAGCTGGTCAGCAGCGATCCGGCGGCGGATTTGCAATGCCAGGCCGAGCAGCTGCTGGCCGAGGCCTTGGCGGCTGGGGTGGTCGAGGACGCGACCATCGCCGCTTCCCAAACCCAGGCCGATGCCTTCTGGAACCTGCGCGAATCGATCTCGGGCGCGCTTCGGGCCAAGGGTGCGGCGGTGCAGCACGACATCTCGGTGCCGGTCGCGCAAATGGCCGCTTTCGTGACCTTTGCCATTGCCGAGGTCGAGCGCGACTGGCCCGGCTGCGGTGCTTTCGCGTTCGGCCATCTGGGCGATGGCAACGTCCATTTCCATGTTACCGCCCCGCCCGGTGCCGTGCGCGGCGAGTGGGAAGAAGGGCCCGGCAAGGCGGTCAGCCGGATGGTCCACGACCTGGTTACCCAGTGGCACGGCTCGATCTCCGCCGAACACGGGATTGGCCAGATGAAGCGCGACGAACTGGCCCGGTTGGGCAATCCGGTGGCGCTCGATCTGCTTGCCCGGGTCAAGGCCGCGCTGGATCCTGCGGGACTGCTCAATCCCGGCAAGCTAGTCTAACTTGCGCCGCGCGACGGCAACGCTTAAAGGCGCGGGTTCGCGCCGGAACCGACCGGCTGACGCAGATTTCTAATCCGGAGAGTTACCCATGGCCAGCGCGCCACAAGCCACAAATTTACCGATGTTTTACAAAGACCTGATGCCGCTCAACAGCCGCGATCATGCGAGTTGGAGCGCCCGCTCGACCGAAAACGCGACCTGGATCGTCGGTCAGCATGCGATTCCGCTCACTGCGGAAGAGTTCGTCCACGCCTCGCGCACGTATCCGATCGTGTTCTCGATCGCCGACCAGCCGGTGCCGCTGGCGCTGATGGGGCTCAACGAAGGGGTCAACACCTTCTTCGACGAAACCGGCAAGCTGAGCGAGCAGGTCTATGTGCCCGCTTATGCCCGGCGCTACCCGTTCATGCTCGCCAAGCTGACCCCCGATAGCGAAGAGCTGTCGCTGTGCTTCGACCCGACCAGCGACCTGGTTGGCGAATTCGACGAAGGCAACAAGCTGTTCGAAGGCGAAACCCCCAGCGAATCGTGCCAGGCAACGCTCGATTTCTGCCGCAACTTCGAGGAAGCGGGCTTTCGCACCACCGCGTTCGTTGAAGAGCTGATGAAGCACGACCTGCTGATGGACGGCGAAGTGTCGATCCAGCAGACCGGCAACGAAGTCCCGTTCATCTATCGCGGGTTCAAGATGATCGACCAGGAAAAGCTGCGCGATCTGCGCGGTGATGTGCTGCGCACGATGAACCAGAACGGGATGCTCGCATTGATCTTCGCGCATCTGTTCAGCCTCGAGCACATGAGCGAAGTGTTTGCGCGCCAGGTCCAGCAGGGCAAGGGCCCGATTCCCGCCCTGCCTGCCCTGCCTAACTGATTCGTTTACAAATTACGCAATGGCGCGGTTCCGAAATCCCGGAATCGCGCCATTCGTTTGATCAGTTGATGAGATCGCTTGCATCGCCGCACAGGCGTGCTTATCTTTCTTAGGTCCGGTCGTGCTGCCCTCATGGCGCGATTGGGTTCGGTGCGCTTCGGTGCACCTCCTCCCTGAACCTTGGCCACCTCGTGCATTTGCACGAGGTGGTTTTTTATGGTCATTCGGCGGCGTTGATCCAACGCTCGCCGTTGCGCAGTTGGCCCAGTTCGGCAACCTCGCCAGCGAGTCGCCGCACCAGCCCGGTGAGCAGATTGGCCATTGCGGCAAACCCGCTGCCCGGCTCGACCAATCCTGCATCGAGATAGCTCGAGCGATCGATCTCGACCTGCAGGGCATGAAGCCCGGCCGCAGGTTGAGCGTGGCGTTCGAGCACGTAGCCGCCGGCGTAAGGCCGGTTGTGCGCCGCGCCGCGCCGCATTTCGGCGAAATAGCCAAAGCAGCTGCCGACCAGGGCACCGCTGCACGAAGCCCCGAAGCGGTCGCCCAGGACGAAGTCAGGTGCTGGCTGGCCGCCACGAAAGCCCAGCGGCGGCATCGAATGCAGATCGAGCAGCAAGGCCGCACCCCAGCGATCGCGCAGGCCAGTAAGCGTTTCAGCGAGGCAGGCATGGTACGGCTCGTGGATCGAACCGATCCGCGCGGCGAGATCTTCGTGTTCGTGGCGGCGTTTCCACAGTTCGCCCAAACCGGGCAGGCGGCGCGGGATCAGGCCCAATCCACTGCGCACCCGCATCCCCGGAGTATAGCTGCCGACCTTGTCAGGATGGCCACGCGAAAACATGTCCCAATCGACATCCTCGGTCGCGCGGTTGAGGTCGATCATCGCGCGGGGGGCATGCGCCACCAGCAGCGCCGCGCCGGTTTCCTGCGCGACCTGCTCGGCCAGCAGATCGACGTAGCGGTCTTCGAGTTTAAGCGCAGCGAAACGCGGATGGCGCATCCGCTCGAGCAAGCTGCCGGGATAAGCACGCCCAGCATGCGGCACCGCGATCAGCAGCGGCAGCGCCGACGGCCGCGGCGCGAGCAACGAAAACGCCGGAACGCCGTTGCTCCCCGGGATCACTCCGCCTTGATATCGCGGCGAATCGCCATGCTGTCCGGTTGTCTCGCTCATGACATATTGCTGGCCTGTGACGGCGCTTGTGTCAAAGTATGTCAGCAGCAAACGTGGGCAGGATTGTTAACCCGAATGGGTCTATAAGCTGGCCCCGCGCGGTGCTGCATGGCGGCGTGACACAATGCATAAGATGGAACCAAACCGCGATGATCCGCATCCTGCTTGCCGAAGACGAAGAAGCCATGCGCACTTATCTCGCGCGCGCGCTTGAAAACGCCGGCTACGACGTGACCGCGGTCGATCGCGGAACAATGGCGGTGCCGCTGCTTGAGGACGGCGATTACGATCTGCTGCTGTCGGATATCGTCATGCCTGAAATGGACGGGATCGAACTGGCCCAGCGTTGCGCCGAGATCAGCCCGCGGACCAAGGTGATGTTCATCACCGGGTTCGCCGCAGTGACGCTGAAGGCCAGCCGCGAAGCCCCGCAGGCCAAGGTGCTGTCCAAGCCATTCCATCTCAAGGATCTGGTGATGGAGGTCGAGCGTTTGTTCGGTCAGGCGGCACAAGCTTCGATCTAGACCAGGATCAAGCTCATGTTGCAATTGCGCGGCGCTTAGATGCCGTCCCCCGGCTTCCAGCCCGGTTGCACATCAAACGATTCAATTGCTGGATTTGGGATATCCCAGGCGCGTTGAGATCGCATGAATATCTCGACCTGAGGTATCAGATCGTCTGACGCGTCAAGTGTTCCCAGACTGACCGTCATGAAACCCGGCATGCCTGAGTTCTTGCCAAACAATGGGCTGCCGCAGCTACCGCAAAACAATCGAGTTACGGTATTTCCCGCGTCGCTTTGTATCGCATAACTGACCGGCTCGCCGCAAAGTTGGATTCCTGACTCTGCGTACATCGCTCCAGTTGAGTGCCCGGCTCCACTCAGTCGCTGGCAGTCCATGCAATGGCAGATTGCCACTACGATCGGATCGCCAACAATCCGATAGCTGCACTTGCCACATAGACACTTTCCTGAACGCACAGCTTTACCCCTACAAAAACCAAGTGCCTACTTTACCTGACAATACCTTGTCCTGCGAGCGCGCCGATATCGAATGCAATTCGCCAAAACCGATTGCACACAAACACAAGCCAAACTCTTGCATCCCGGAGGCGCCCTCGCTAAAGGCGCTCCCCTAACCGGGGCGACGGTCGCGGGCAGAACCTGAATGGTGCGGGCGTATAGCTCAGTGGTAGAGCACTATGTTGACATCGTAGGGGTCGCAAGTTCAATCCTTGCTACGCCCACCATTCGCCAAAAAAGGCCCCGGTTGCCCGGGGCCTTTTTTGTGCAGCGTCGTCCCGGACTTGATCCGGGACCGGTGGCCGCCTTGCCAAAAGCTCGCATTGAAAATGCCAGCGGTCCCGGATCAAGTCCGGGACGACGACATTACTTCCCCTGCCAGTTGGGCTTGCGCTTTTCGGCAAAAGCGGCGGCGCCTTCACGGGCATCCGCGCTGCTGAAGATCGGCGCGATATAGGCCGCCTGCTTGCTCCACATCTCGGCATCGGTCCAGCTGTGCGAATCGCGAATGACCGCCTTCGACGCGATCAACGCGAGCGGGCCGTTCTGGGCGATCGCGCGAGCGAGTTCCTTGGCTCCTTCAAGCGAAGGACCGTCGGTTACGCGGTTGACGAAGCCGAGTTCATAGGCGCGCTGAGCACCGATGAAATCGCCGGTCAGCGCCAGTTCCATTGCGATCCGCGGCGGGATCTGGCGAGGCAGCTTGATCAGCCCGCCAGCCGCTGCGGCCAGACCGCGCTTGGCTTCGGGGATGCCGAACTTTGCGCCTGAATTGGCCACGATCAGGTCGCAGCTCAGTGCCAGTTCCATGCCGCCCGCCAGCGAATAGCCATCGACCGCAGCGATCACCGGCTTGCTCGGGGTCCATTCGGTCAGCCCGCCAAACCCGCGCCCTTCGATGCTCGGGCGTTCGCCGCGCAGGAAGCCCTTGAGGTCCATCCCCGAGCAGAATGTCCCGCCCGCGCCGGTCAGGATCGCGCAGCGCAGCGTGTCATCGGCTTCGAGCCGGTCCATCGCCGCGCTGATGCCTTCGGCCTGCGCCTTGTTCATCGCGTTCTTGGCTTCGGGCCGGTTCATCGTGACGATCAGCACGCCGTCTTCGACTTCGGTCAGGACTTCCGCCGCTGTCTGGGTTTCGCTCATCTCTGCTTTCCTCTCGCTGGTTGTTAATCGAACGATTAAAGGCCTCGCAGTCCGGCGTCCAGCCCTTACTTGCGCGGGCCTCTCGCTCTGCTAAGGGATGCCCCAACTCCCCGGCGAAAGACGAGACAGCGAATGGCCAAGATCAAGGTGAAAAACCCCGTCGTCGAGATCGACGGCGACGAAATGACCCGCATCATCTGGCAGTGGATCCGCGAGCAGTTGATCCTGCCTTATCTCGATATCGATCTCAAATATTACGACCTCTCGGTCGAGATGCGCGACGAGACCAACGACAAGATCACTGTCGATTGCGCCAATGCGATCAAGCAATATGGCGTCGGCGTGAAGTGCGCGACGATCACCCCGGACGAAGACCGGGTGAAGGAATTCGGCCTCAAGAAAATGTGGAAGAGCCCCAACGGCACGATCCGCAATATCCTGGGCGGCGTGGTGTTCCGCGAACCGATCGTGATGCAGAACGTCCCCCGGCTGATCCCGGGCTGGACCGACCCGATCGTGGTCGGCCGCCACGCCTTTGGCGATCAATACAAGGCGACCGACTTCCTCGTCCCCGGCCCGGGCAAGCTGCGGCTGGTGTGGGAAGGCGACGATGGCAGCAAGATCGATGAGGAGGTGTTCCACTACCCCTCGCCCGGCGTTGCGCTGGCGATGTACAACCTCGACGATTCGATCCGCGATTTCGCCCGCGCCAGCCTCAATTACGGGCTGGGGCTTGGCTGGCCGGTGTACCTTTCGACCAAGAACACGATCCTCAAGGCCTATGACGGGCGCTTCAAGGACCTGTTCGAGGAGATTTACACGACCGAAGGCTTCAAAGAAAAGTTTGCGGCCGCCGGAATCACTTACGAACACCGCCTGATCGACGACATGGTCGCCTCGGCGCTCAAGTGGTCGGGCAAGTTTGTTTGGGCGTGCAAGAACTATGACGGCGACGTCCAGTCGGACCAGGTCGCGCAGGGCTTTGGCTCGCTCGGACTGATGACTTCGGTGCTGATGACCCCGGATGGCAAGACGGTCGAAG
Organism: Sphingomonadaceae bacterium; assembly: GCA_025359425.1. Classification (GTDB taxonomy): domain Bacteria; phylum Pseudomonadota; class Alphaproteobacteria; order Sphingomonadales; family Sphingomonadaceae; genus Novosphingobium. The sequence continues at coordinate 10,592 of JANYGC010000097.1, read as the reverse complement.
CCGAAGCCGCGCATGGTACCGTCACCCGCCACTACCGCCAGCACCAGCAGGGCAAGGCGACCAGCACCAACCCGATCGCCTCGATCTTCGCCTGGACCCGTGGCCTCATCTATCGCGGCAAGTTCGACAATACGCCCGATGTGGTGCGGTTTGCCGAAACGCTCGAAAGGGTCTGCATCGACACCGTCGAAAGCGGCAAGATGACCAAGGATCTCGCGATCCTGATCGGACCGGATCAGGCATGGCTGACCACCGAAGGCTTCTTCGCGGCGGTGGTCGCGAACCTCGATACCGAGATGCAGAACTGGAAGTGAGCTAACTGTCCGCGCGCGGCGAGCGGACATGCTCCTGCCGGATGCCGTGGCCAATCAGGTAGCCCGGGATGCGGCGCAGCAGCGGGAAGCGGTTGAGCAGCCGCACCGCCAGCGGCGGGCGCTCGGGCATCGCCCGCTGACCAAGAATCAACGGTCGCAGCAGCCGCTCGTGCACCGCGCGCTGCGCGCCCTGCACCAGCCGGGTCGGCAGCCAGCGCCGCGCCTGGACCTTTTGGAGGAGCGCATCGACCGCTTCCCCGCGCGCCAGCGGTAAGGCGAGCAGGTTTGCCGCCGCCACCGCGTCCTGGATCGCCAGGTTGATGCCGATCCCGCCGACCGGGCTCATCGCGTGTGCGGCATCGCCGATCGCCAGCAAGCCGGGCCGCGACCACCGGGTCAGCCGGTCGAGCGAAACACTGAGCAGGCTGACCTTGTCCCAATCGGGCAGCGCGGCTTCGAGCCCGGTCAGCTCGGGCGCGGCGGCCTGAATATCGGCGCGGAAGGCAACAATCCCGCGCGCCTTGATCTCGTCGGCGCCGCCTTTGGCGATGACAAAGGCGCATTGCCAGTAATCGCCGCGGTCAATCATCACGAGCAGCCTCGCGCCCGACACGATCCCGCGCAGAGCCTGGCCCGCGCCTTGCTTGGACACGGCAAACCAGAACACATCGATCGGCGCGCCAAGCGATTCGAGCGGCAGCAGCTGGCGCGCGAGCGAGGCTCGCCCATCGCAGGCCATCGTCAGCCCGGCGCGAAGTTCGCTGCCATCGCCCAGCCGCACCCCGGCGATCCGTCCGGCTTCGTCGATAAACCCGCTCACCGGTGCCGACATCCGCAGCGAAAAGGCCGACAGCCGGGCCCCTTCACCGCGCAGAAAATCGAGAAATTCCCACTGCGGCATCATCGCGATGAACGGCGCGGGCATATGGAGATGCGACAGATCGCCGATGGTCATCGCGCGCCCGTTCCACGTGAGTTCGGCGCGGTCGATCCGGTTGTGCGGACGCTTGAGGAAGGCTTGCAGCAAACCCAGCTCATCGAGCACCTGCATGGTCGAGGGGTGCACCGTGTCGCCGCGGAAATCGCGGAAGAAGTCGGCGTGCTGTTCGAGCACCGTGACCTGCACCCCGGCGCGCGCCAGCAGGTATCCTGCCATCATCCCGGCGGGGCCGCCGCCGACCACGATCGCATCCGGGTTTTCGTGCACCATGGGGTGACATTTGCGCGCCGCACACCCACAACGCAAGCATGGCCACTCCAATCACAATTCAGCCCACTTCGCTGCTCAGCGACGGCCTGGTGATCCTGGCCGCCGCCGGGATCGTCATTCCGCTGTTCGCCCGGTTCCGCATCACCCCGGTGATCGGGTTCATCCTGGTCGGCGTGCTGGTCGGCCCGTTCGGGCTGGGCAGCGCGGTCGCGCAGTTGCCGTGGCTGCACTACGTCACGATCAGCGATCCGCACCGGCTGGAGCCATTCGCCGAGTTCGGCATCGTGCTGCTCTTGTTCTCGGTCGGGCTGGAGCTGTCGTTCAAGCGGTTGTGGGCGATGCGCGCCGCCGTGTTCGGATTGGGCGCAAAGGAGCTGCTGGGTTGCGCGCTGCTGATCGCGCTGGTGCTGATGGCGCTGGGCAATTCGCTCGCGACCGCGGCCGCGCTGGGGCTGGCGCTGGCGCTGTCCTCGACCGCGCTGGTGCTGCGCATCGCCGATCAGAACACGCCGGTCGGCCGCGCCGCGCTGGCCATGCTGCTGTTCGAAGATATGGCGCTGGTGCCGATCCTGTTCCTGCTCGGCGCGCTTGGGCGCGACGGTGCGGGCAACGATATGAGCGCGCTGATGAGCACGCTTGGGCTGGGCGCGGTGGTCATGGCGGTGCTGCTGATCGGGGGGCGGTTCGTGCTGCCCAAATTGTTCGATCAGGCCGCGCGGACCAAAAGCCCCGAACTGTTTTTTGCGGTCAGCCTGCTCGTGGTGATCCTCGCCTCGCTCGCCACCGGCGCGGTGGGCCTTTCACCCATCCTAGGCGCGCTGATCGCCGGGCTGCTGATCGCCGAGACCGAATACAACGGCGAGGTCGAGCACATGATCGCGCCGTTCAAGGGATTGGGGCTGGGGGTGTTCCTGCTCACCGTGGGGATGGGGCTGGACCTGTCGGTGATCTGGGCGCGGCTGGGCGAAGTGTTGCTGGCAACCGCGCTGGTGCTGGGCGCGAAGGCGCTGGTCACCGCGGTGCTGCTGCGCATGTCGGGCGCGCGGCTCGGCACCTCGACCGAAACCGGGATCCTGCTCGCCAGCCCGTCGGAGACCACGCTGATCGTGCTCGGCGCGGCTGAGGCGGGCAAGCTGATCTTGCCCTCGGCGGCGCAGTTCTGGCAGATCGTCACCGCGCTCGGACTGACCATCACCCCGATCCTCGCGATCGCCGGGCGCTGGTTGGCGCGGCGGGTCGATATTGCCGGGCAATTGCAGGCCGACGATACCCTGGCAGACCAGCACGCCATCGTGGTCGGCTGCGGCCGGGTCGGGCGGCTAGTCTCCGAAATGCTGCGCGAGCATGGCCAGGCTTACGTGGCGATCGATATCGACCCCGAACTGGTCAAGGCGGCACGCGCCGACGGACTGGTTGCGCGCTATGCCGACGTCGCGCGCAGTGACGCGCTCGAGCGGCTCGGTCTGGTCGATGCCACCGCCGTAATCTTTACGATGAACGAACCGGTTGCGGTGCAGCGCCACGTCCGGCGCCTGCGGATGGCGCATCCCGACCTGCCGATCATCGCCCGCGCCCGCGACGCCAGCCACGCCGCCGCGCTCTACCGCGCCGGAGCGAGCCACGCAGTGCCCGAAACGCTCGAAAGCTCGCTGCAATTATCCGAAGCGGTGCTGGTCGACCTGGGCGTGGCGATGGGCCCGGTGATTGCCAGCATCCACGCGAAGCGCGACCAGTTGCGGGCGAAGATCATGGAGGAGGGCAATCTGGCCGCGAGGCCCCTGCTGAAGAGTGCAGGGTTAAGCGAACGCGGCGTTTAATCCTCCCCCTTGGGGGAGGGGGACCATGCGCAGCATGGTGGAGGGGCACGTGCGAGCTTTCCCGACATCGAGAGGACAGGACTACCGGCCAGTGCCCCTCCACCACCTTCGGTGGTCCCCCTCCCCGTTTCGGGGAGGAATTACCCCGCCAGCACGGCTCGCACCGCCGCAATCGCCTCGGCCGCCTTGGCTCCGTCAGGACCGCCGCCTTGCGCCATATCCGCGCGGCCGCCGCCGCCTTTGCCGCCGAGCGCTTCGACGCCGGCGCGGACGAGATCGACGGCACTGACTTTGCTGGTCAGGTCATCGGTTACAGCCGCTGCAATCGCCGCCTTGCCATCGTTGACCGCGACCACTGCCGCAACACCTGAACCCATGCGCGCCTTGGCCTCGTCGAGCAGTCCGCGCAGCTCCTTGGGATCAAGGCCCTCGATCACTCGACCAGAGAACATGATGCCTCCCACCGGTTCATCGATGATTGGAGTTAGGGTGCCGGTGCTAACATTAAGGCTTTGACCGGCGAGTGTCCGCTTTGTCTCACCTAATTCCCGCTCCAGCCTTTTGCGCTCATCAAGAAGTGCAGCAACGCGGCTAACAACCTCGTCAGGCGTGGTCTTAAGCAGGCTCGCGGCGCCTTTCAGCGCTTCTTCGCGGGCCACCAGCCACTGCCGCGCACCTTCGCCGGTCAGGGCCTCGATCCGCCGCACGCCCGAGCTGACCGCGCTCTCGCTGACGATCCGCAGCAGTCCGATATCCCCGAGCGCGCGGACGTGGGTGCCGCCGCACAGTTCGACCGAATAGCTCTTGCCGGTGCGGGCATTGCCCATCGAGAGCACGCGCACTTCATCGCCGTATTTCTCGCCGAACAGCGCCATCGCCCCCGATTCAACCGCATCGTCCGGACTCATCAGCCGGGTGACGACTTCCTCATTGCCGCGCACTTCGGCGTTCACTTCGGCCTCGATTGCAGCGATATCGTTGGCGGTCAGCGCGGTGGGTTGCGAGAAGTCGAACCGCAGCCGGTCTGGCGCGACCAGTGAGCCCTTCTGGGTCACGTGGTTGCCGAGCCGGTGGCGCAATGCCGCGTGCAGCAAATGCGTGGCCGAATGGTTCGCGCGGATTGCATCGCGCCGCGCGACGTCAACCGTAAGCTTGACCAATTCACCAACCTTAAGACTTCCGCCTTCGACGCTAACCTGATGCGCGTGAAGTTTGCCAAGCGGTTTGGCTGTATCGGTCACGGTCCCCCGAAAATTTGATCCTGTAATTGTTCCAGCATCGCCAGTCTGACCGCCAGATTCACCGTAAAATGGCGTCTGGTTCGTCAAAACAACCACATTCTCACCCGCTTTCGCAGACACGACTTCGAAGCCGTCGCGCAGAATGGTAACAACCTGCGCCTCACCCTCTGTTGACAGGTAGCCGGTGAATTCGGTCCCGCCCAAGCGCTCGGCGATATCAAACCAAACGTCATCGGAAGCTGCATCTCCGGACCCCTTCCACGCCGCGCGCGCCGCAGCCTTCTGCCGGTCCATCGCTGCATCGAACCCGGCGCGGTCGACTCCGATGCCGCGCGCGCGCAGGGCGTCTTCGGTCAGATCGTAAGGGAAGCCGAAGGTATCGTAGAGCTTGAACGCGGTCTCGCCGGGCAGCTCGCCGCCTTCGCTCAGCCCGCCGGTGGTCTCATCAAGCAGCTTGATCCCGTTGGTGAGCGTGCGGCGGAACTGGACCTCTTCGCGCTGCAAGGTCTCCTCGATCAGCGGCTGCGCGCGGCCAAGTTCGGGATAGGCCTGCCCCATCTCGGTCACCAAGGCGGGCACCAGCCGGTGCATCAAGGGATCCTTGGCACCGAGCAGGTGCGCATGGCGCATTGCGCGGCGCATGATCCGCCGCAGCACATAGCCGCGGCCTTCGTTGGAGGGCAGCACGCCGTCGGCGAGCAGGAACGAGGTCGAGCGCAAGTGATCGGCGATCACCCGGTGGCTCGCCTGGTTGTCGCCGGTCGCAGCCACCCCGGTCAGGCTTTCCGAGGCCGCGATCAGCGCCGTGAAGGTATCGGTATCGTAATTGTCGTGCTGGCCCTGCAGCACCGCCGCGACGCGTTCCAGCCCCATCCCGGTGTCGATGCTCGGGCGCGGCAGTTCGCCGATCTGCACATCGTTTTCCTGCAGGAACTGCATGAACACCAGGTTCCAGATCTCGACAAAGCGGTCGCCGTCCTCGTCCGGGCTGCCCGGGGGACCACCGAAGATGTGGTCGCCGTGATCGTAGAAGATTTCCGAACACGGCCCGCACGGACCGTCCGCACCCATTGCCCAGAAATTGTCCTTGGTCGGGATGCGGATGATCCGGCTTTCGGGGAGCCCGGCAATTTTCTTCCACAGGTCGAACGCCTGATCGTCGGTGTGGTAAACCGTGGCGGTCAGCTTGTCCGCCGCAATGCCCCACTCCTTGGTCAGCAGCGTCCAGGCGTGGGTGATCGCCTGCTCCTTGAAATAGTCCCCGAACGAAAAATTGCCGAGCATCTCGAAGAAGGTGTGATGCCGCGCGGTGTAGCCGGCGTTGTCGAGATCGTTATGCTTGCCCCCGGCGCGGACGCATTTCTGGCTGGAAGTGGCGCGCGGACTGGCGCGGGTTTCAAGGCCCGTGAAGACGTTTTTGAACGGCACCATCCCCGCGTTGACAAACATCAGCGTCGGATCGTTGTACGGGACCAGCGGCGCAGAGGGCACCACTTCGTGCCCGTGGCTGCCGAAGTAATCGAGGAAGGACCGGCGGATTTCGTTCGTCGAAGTCATAAGCTGGCCGATTAGGGGCTGTTGCGGCTGCGAACAAGCGCGATTGTGGCACGGCTGGTCGGCGCTTCAGTCTTGGGCCGGCACCTTGACCTTGAGCGCTCCGGGCACCGAACGGAACTCCAGTGGCAATTGCATCCGGGTCACCTCACCATCGTGCGCCACATCGATTGGCCCACTGCCGAGCAGGGTGAACGCCGCGCAGTCGTCGATCGGGGCGAAATCGCGCGCCGGATCGGCCCGGCCGACCAAGGCGCGCAAGGCAAAGCGGACCAGCGCCCAAGCGCTTTTGTGGCGCACCGCGTAGAGCCCCAGTTGCCCGGTATCCAGCGCCTCGCGCTTGCCCAGCCGCCGTCCGGCGATGTTGTAGGGATTGTTGCCGATGAACAGCAACGGGGTTTCCAGACACTGCCGCGTGCCGCCGATCTCAAGCTCGAGCCGCCGCACCTTGAACCCGCGTAGCACGGTCCATGCCGCCGGGAAGGTCGCCAGCCACTTGGGCAGGCGCTGCGCATCGCGGGCGCGCACGAGCCTGGTGTAAAGTCCGACCGAGGCATTGTTGACGAACACCTGTTCGCCGACCCGCGCCAGATCAATCGTCCGCACCGCGCCGCTCACCGCGACGCCTGCCGCTTCGGTCAGGCCCGCGGGAATGTCCAGATCGACCGACAGGTGGTTGAGCGTACCCAGCGGCAGCACCGCCATGATCTGCCCGCTCTGACTGAGCAAACCGGCCGCCCCGCCAAGCGTTCCGTCGCCGCCGCCGACTGCGACCACATCGGCGTGGCTTAGGCCAGCGATCGCCGAGTCGATATCCTTGCCTGCGACCAGTTGCGGCGTGACTGCGACCCCGTGCGCGGCAAAAGCCTCGATCAGCCGCCCTTCGAGCGCGTCACCCTCACGCGATGCCCTCCCGCCCGAAGCGTTGACGACCACGGCAACCTGCTCGGCTTTGGGCAAAGTCAGTTCCGCGCAGACACGATCCAGGCCGCTGCCGGGAAGGCGACCAAATTGCCGCTGCGGTGCTCTGCAACCCAATCACGGACCCAGCCCTCGGCGCGTGTCCGCTCCTCGCCCTCCAGCGCCCGGAGCGCAGGAGCGGCTGGGCCGATCCGCCGGAACAGTTCCATCGCGTCCTCGACCGGATCTTCTCCAGCCCCGGCGACGTACGCGAAATCGACCGGTTCGAATGCAATGTCCTGCCACCCGGCGTTGTCGAGAATGCCGTGGACATAGCCTTCGTCGGCAAAGGCGAACGGGCCGGGCGCGGTGCCTTGGCCGAATTCGGGAAGCGCGAGCAGGCTTGCCAGATCCGACGCCCACGGGTTCAATTTGGCACTGCGAAAGCACGAGAAGACCATCTGCGCGCCGGGCGCGGCCAGCGCACGCAGGTTGGCAAAGGCGGTGATCGGTACATCAAAAAACATTACCCCGTGGCGTGACACCAGCAGCTCGGGCGCAAAATCGGCCGGCTGCCAATGCGCTGCATCGGCCTCGACGAAATCGACATTGGTCAGGCTCGCACCCCGCTCGCGCGCCGCCGCGACCAGCTCGGCCGAGATATCGACCCCGACCACCTTGGCCCGGGGATTGCCGCGCGCTATCGCCAGCGCAAGCTCGCCCGCGCCGCACCCGACATCGAGCATGCCGCGCTCGGCCAAGCCGCCGATTCGGGTTAGCAGCCGCTCGGTCAGCCCGGCGAAGGCGCGGTCGGTCAGCCGGTAGTTCTCGGCCCAATTGCGCCCGACCGCATCGCGCCATTCGGTTCCTGTTGTCATGGGGTTAGGCTATGCGTTGGCCCGCCGCGACACAAGCCTCAAAACCCGCGCAAAATCTTCTTGCGACTCACCCCTAAGAGGCAGACCATCCAGCCATTCTTGCGCGACCGAGTGCAAGCAAAGCGCCCGGCGCGCCTTCGCGAGGAGGCGGATGATGGCACACACTCAAAATGGTTCAGCGCGCGGCAGTGCCGCAACCCGTGCGGTCGCCCTGGTGGGGCCGGCCGGCACGGGCAAGACCAGCCTCGCCGAAGCTTTGCTTTACGCCAGCGGCGCGATCAACCGGCAGGGCAGCGTCGAAGCCGGCAGCACGGTCGGCGATGCCAGCGCCGAAGCCCGGGCGCGCGGCGGTTCGACCGAACTCAATCTGCTCCATTTCGATTACCTGGGTGATCGGTTCGCGCTGATCGACGTGCCCGGCGGCGCGGGCTTTGCCGCCGACGGACTTGCCGCGCTACAATCGGCCGACATGGCGTTGGTGGTAATCGACCCCGCACCCGAGCGCGCGGGCCTCGCCGAGCCGGTGCTGCGCCAGCTCGACGAGCTCGGCGTGCCGCATGCCATTTTCATCAACAAAATCGAACAGGCTCGCGCTGGCGCAATTCGCGACCTGATTGCCGAACTGCAACCGATGAGCCGCGAACCGCTGGCGCTGCGCCAGATCCCGCTGCGAGCCAAAGACGGCCAAGGCGGCGAGCGGATCACCGGCTACGTCGATCTCGCGCTCGAACGCGCCTATCGCTACCGTCCGGGCAAGGAGAGCGAGCGGGTCGAAATTCCCGGCGAAGTGATTGAACGCGAGCGCGCTGAGCGGACCCACTTGCTCGAAACGCTCGCCGATTTCGACGACGCGTTGCTCGAAGCGCTGCTGCTGGACGAAGCCCCCGACCAGGCCATGATCATGGCCGACCTTGCTGCGGATACCGGCGGCAACAAGGTGGTACCGGTCGTGCTCGGCTCGGCGCTGTCGGACGGCGGCGTGCACCGCCTGCTCAAGCTGCTGCGCCACGAGGCGCCTGCCCCCGGTGCGGCGGCGGCGCGCATGGGTGTCGTGAGCGGTGGCGCGCTGCATGTGTTCAAGGTCGCCAACGGCGGCGCGATGGGCCGGCTCGCGCTCGGCCGGGTGCTCGGTGACGGCCTTGCCGAAGGCGATGAACTGGTCGGCCGCGCGGGCAGCGAACGCACCGGCTCGCTGTTCTTCGTCCAGGGCGACAAGACCACCAAGCAAAGCACCGCACAGTGCGGCGATGTGGTTGCGGTGGCCAAGGTCGATTCGGCCCGGCCCGGGATGGTGCTCGGACGCAAGGGGGCGAGCGTGGCCGAGGCTGGCCTGATCGCTTACCCGCCGCGCAACGCCGCGCTGGCGATCACCACCCGCGACCGCAAGGACGACGTCAAGCTCTCCGCTGCGTTGCACCGGCTGTGCGAGGAAGACCCGGCGCTCGCGTGGACGCAGGACGATGCCAGCCACGAAACGGTGCTGCGCGGGATCAACGACGATCACCTAACCGTGGTGATCGGCCGCTTGCAACGCCGCTACGGCGTCGCGGTCGAGACCCGCCCGCCAAGTATCGCCTATCGCGAATCGATCCGCAAAAGCGCCAGCCAGCGCGGCAGGCACAAGAAGCAGTCAGGCGGACACGGCCAGTACGGCGACTGTGTGATCGAGATCAGGCCGCTCGCGCGCGGCGAAGGCTTCCGGTTCGACGACAGGATCACCGGCGGGGCGATCCCCAAGCAGTATATCCCCGCGGTCGAAGCCGGGGTGCGCGATGCGATGGCGCGCGGGCCGCTTGGCTTCGCGGTCGAAGATGTCGCGGTGACGCTGACCGACGGCTCGTTCCACGCGGTCGACAGCTCCGAACTCGCGTTCCGCATCGCCGGGCGGATGGCGATGGTTGAAGCGCTGGCAATGGCCGCGCCGTATCTGCTCGAACCGATCTGCAAGGTCACAGTGGAGACACCCGGCGGAACCGGATCGAAAGCCGGATCGGTGCTCTCGGCGCGGCGCGGGCAGATCCTCGGGCTGTCACCGCACCCCCATTGGGCGCGGTGGGAACGGGTCGAGGCGCTGCTCCCGGAAAGCGGGCTCCACGGCCTCGACGCCGAACTGCGCTCGCTCAGCCAGGGGCTGGCAAACTTTACCGCAGTGTTCGATCACCTCGCCGAACTGGGCGGCAAGCCCGCCGACGAGGTGGTCAAGGCGCGCGCGGCGGCCTAGTAACCGTAGTAAGCCCCGCCCTTTTCGCGCGCGACTTTCCAGGCGGGCCGGGCGTGGAGCGCGGCGACAAATGTAGCGAGTTTGGGGTACGACTCGCCCTGCCCCTGCATCACCGCGATCTCGGCGGGAAAGCTCAGCATCATGTCGGCCCCGGTGAGATCGTCACCGACGAAGTGGCCCGAGGGGCGCAGTTCGCTCTCGAGGTAACCGAAGTGGCTCGCCAGCTGCTCGCTGATCCGCGGCGTGAGCGGCGCGGCGGCATCGCCCAGCCGCGAGGTGTAAAGCTGGAGCAGGATCGGGGTCATCGCCGAGCCTTCGGCAAAATGCATCCATTGCAAGTGGCGCAGCGCCTCAGGGGTGCCCGGCGCGGGCTGGAACCGGCCCTTGCCGTAGGTATCGAGCAGGTGCTGGATGATCGCGCCCGATTCTTCGATCACCACGCCGCCATCTTCGAGCA